>BOAV01000005.1 GCA_026002045.1 Spirochaetia bacterium
CGCCCACTGATATATTGACATAAGCGTTAACCGTAACATCGGCCGGTATTGAATCTGACGCGCTGCATAAAACGGCCCCCCACCTACTACACTCTCAAACCCATATACCGGGCCGGGAGCGAAGTCTACGCCGAATGCGGCCCCGCCAAAAACAAGAAATCCCGCAAGTGGTATCTGGATGCGCTGTCGGCAAAGTTCCCTGACGGCCATTACGGCATCGAACGGGATGTCTCGCTCCCCGGCTTACTCCACCCCGCTGATTTTACTTTTATCTACCGCCACATCCTGGTGCGGGTCACGGTGTACCCCTGGTCAATTAAGCAAAGCACTTCCCTCTGTAAAGATATATGGCGCCGCCTGAACGCAGCGGGTATCGCCCTGGGGGTCATCCTGAACTTCGGCGGGGAGGAGTATGAACATCTGCGGGTGATCCATCATGCAAACCTGGACAGGTGGAACGCGGAGCGGATAGCGCTCCGGGCCCGGCGGGAGCTCAGTAATGTAGTATAAACCCCGGGGAGACCCGGAGATTATAACATCTGGGCCGTAGGGCCCGGAATAAACACATGGAGGTTTTCTTTTATGAAAAAGAACCAACTTTGGACGATTGCCGCAGTATTGCTGGCGATCTCGATTATCGTTATCGGATGCCCCACGGAAGCGAAGGACCCGGAAACGACAACGACAACGGAGCGCATTGACGTGCTCGGTACACCGGTAACCTATACCGAGCTCAAGGCGAAGCTTGCCGCAGGAGAAACCGGTACCTTCGCTTTGGTTGGACCGTTGGCTGCTACAGGCGCGTCAGATTCAATACCGGCCGATGTTACGGTTAACGCTTATGTCAATATATCAGTGGGCGCTGCTTTTACCGTCGACGGTACCCTGAACATCACCAAGGGGGTCAGCCTGAGCGGTATTACGAATACCTACAAGCTCACGGTAAATGACGGCGGCATCGTCAACATAGCGGACGGCGCTACACTGGGTGTCGACCAGATTGCTAATGCGACCACGGATGGCAGTATTCTCGCAACCTATATCGGCGAGCTCGAAAAAACCGGAGGCGCCACTAATTCTCTATCGAAAGGCACCGTGACGATCGGCTCCGGCGCATGGATCTCGACACCGAAAGCCGCTCTCGCTAACGCCTATCTTACGGAAGTCGGCAGCTTTATTGTTTCCGACACAGTAACGCAGAGCTCCGGGCTCCCCAATCATACCTCGGCTGTCACCGTCAAGCTGGGCGCTGGCGCCAACACGATGGACGGCGCTCTTGAGATACCGGCCAACGTAACCCTGATTGTTCCGACCGGCGGTACCATTACCACCGGCGCCCGGACCCTCACCGTAACGGGTGCACTGACCCTTGACGGCGGCACGCTGACGGTTGCAGGCGGCAATGCTGTTGGAAGTGTAGCTCTCGTAGACGGCACCGGTACCTTGACCGTAGGTAAGGGCGGTACCTTGACGGTAACCGGCGGCGAGTCAGCCAACGTATCTGCTGGCGGCGCTGCCACGGTAAGCGCCAGTGTGGTTGTTGACGGCGGCACCGTAGCAGTGACCGGCGGCGATGGCTGCGGCAGCGGCGCCCACGTCGGCGGCGTGGCGTTGATAGACGGCGCCGTTACGGTAAGAAGTGACAGCATTATCGGCGTGACCGGCGGCGGAAGCACCTCTAACGCTAACGGCGGGGCTGCGACCATCGGCGTAACCGGCTCCCCCGCCAATAAATTGACCGTCTCCACCGGCAGCACGAACATCGACCTGACCGTGACCGGCGGCTCGTATACCGGTGGCAACCAAGGCGGCACCGCCACGGTGTTTACCGCCCACAACTTAGGCGTGTCCGGAACATCAGCTCTGGCTGGTACTGAAAACCCTGCTCCGATTACCGGGGTAACCCTCATCACATCCGGGGAGACCTACAACTATGCCGGCGACAGCGGTAGTACCATCGTGGTCACCGGCAACGATAGCTAGTCCATCTCCCCGCGCGAGAGTAATCGCGTAGAACGAATGGCCCGTCCCCGGTTTGGGGGCGGGTTTTTTAAAGAGCAGGAATGAAGAATTTTTAACCACGAACCACACGAACCACACCAAAAGGGCAAGCGGTTTCAGCGTAAAAGTTCGTGTTTTTCGTGTGGTTAGTGGTTAAAAATCTGATAATACGCCGGCCTTGGGAGACAGAGTATGACAGAAAAACCGATAGTCCCCATCGTGTTCACCTCCCTCGACAACTACGTGCCGCCCCTGTCGGTTGCCCTGCAATCCATCATGGAAAATGCCGACACCGAGCGGAATGAATACCGCTTCTTCATCCTGTACACCGATATAACAAGCGAACATCAGGAAGCATTACGCGCCCAGGCTGCCGCGTTTCCCCACTGTTCCCTCACCTTCATTGATGTGTCGGCCCACGTTGCGGGAATCACCTTTGCGAACCTGAACTTTACGGAGGCCGCCTATTACCGCTTTTTGATCCCCGGCCTCCTGGGGGAATACGAGCGGGTCATCTACCTTGACTGCGATATCATCTGCCTCACCGACATTGCGCTCCTCCTGGACCCCGACTACGGCGATGCGGTGCTGGGGGCCCCCCACACGGTTATCTCCGATGAACCGGAACGGGCCTGGGTAAGGGAAAATGCCATCGGCATCGGCATGGCGGACTACCGCAATTATTTTTGCGCCGGGATCATGGTGTTCAACATCAAACCCTTCAACTCTCTGATTAGCCAGGATGCCCTGCTTCGCCTGGCGGCCGCCAACACCTACATCTATGCCGACCAGGACATCCTGAACGTCCTCTGCGAAGGCCGGGTGCGCTACATCCCGATGAAGTGGAATACCGTCTTCGACCGGGACATCCCCTCGATCCTGGAAGCCCAGGCCGCTGAATACGAAGAATCCCGAACCAACCCCGCCATCCTCCATCTTAACAGCGACAAACCCTGGAAAGAAAATACCGGCGCCGACCGCCACACCCGCTTCTGGGACTATGCGTCCCGCACCCCCTTTGCCGCCGAGCTTCGCGCACTGTTGCAGGAAAACGTTTCGCGCCTCGCCGCCCCCATCGACCCGGAAACCGACGAAGCCATCTTTTTCAGCAACAACATCCGCGAAACCGAACAGACCGAAGCCCGGCTCAAAGCCGCCGGTATCGCCGCCAAGCGCGGCTCCGGTGCGGAAGGCTGCGCATTCAATGTCTATGTGTCCAGGGACGACGTGGAAAAAGCCTTCGCGGTATTGATGGAAACCGGCGGAGACGAATAGAGTTGTTCGATAACTTCAGTTATCGAACAACTTCCGCTGAAAAATGAAAAATGCTCTGCATTTTGCAAGACTTGTTCGGCAACCAACCGGGTTGTCGAACAAGTCCAATGAAAAAGAACGAAGATTTTTTAACCACGAAGCCGAAGGTGACAAAGGAAGGAAAGACCCTTTTTCCCCTTCGCGCGCCTTTGTCTGCTTTTGGTCCAATTAGTGCCATTTTACACTCCTTCCTTCTTGTTATGCGATGTCTTTTATGGCATATTGATCGGTATGATTGCCTTGCAACAAACTGTTGATATTCCCTCTTGGGAGGCCCGGTAATGTTAAAAGAAGTGACCCTTTCCCTTGAAGAAGATGTGTATAATGCCATGGCGATGCTTGCCCAGGGTAAATTGAACGAATATATTTCATCCCTTGTCAGTTCCCAGCCTTCCCGGAATGCATTAGAGGAAGACTATAAAGCAATGGCTGCGGATACGGAACGGGAGCAGGAAGCCCAGGAATGGTGCAATGCATCCCGTGTATAGCCCGGTGAAGCTGTTGTGACGATTAATGGCGCAAAAAACAAAGCTATGTCCGACCAAATAATGAGCGCCGATAAGAGCCGACTGAAAAACAAGATAGGCTGCATATCAGATGCTGATCTGAATTCCGTCGAAAACGCCATCAAGGTATTTCTAAACCTCACTTAATCTCCTGGGGAAGAAAAAGGTGACTGACACCGGTTTTTGTCCGCTTCCGCGGGGGAGGGCACGGACTTTTATTTTGAATTCTTTTCCTTTTGTCCGTGAGGTCAGTGTGGTGCTGCCCTACGGGCAGCTTGTGGTTAAATTCTTTGTGGGCTTTGTGTGAGGTTTCCGGTTCTACGGGGGCAGCGCGGCCGAAATGAAAAGTTGAGTGTTGTTGCTGTTTGTGATATACTGTAACTTGTATGGAGGCGCATATTGGGAACAACATGGAAACCCGTCCAGCCGACGGAAATTAAAGACATCAAGATCATTCGGGAAGTAATCGCACAGATTCGCAAACCCATTCCGCCTGAGGTGTATGCACGGATCGAAGAACGAGACCGGAAGCTTGCCAGGGCGTTTCGGCCATTGGATCCCCCGGAGGCGGGCAAGGAGTGAATCCTCCTGTCGGCATAACCGAAGACAACGGTGATGCGTATTTCATCATAGAGCGGCTTGCCGCCGGTACGCCGGTTTGGGCTTTCGAGTGCCGCATTGGCGAGTATACCGATTACCTGCGGGAAAACGCCCTCCACGCCCAAGCTGACCATGTGGCCCAAACATGGCTCCTTCGGGAACGGGAAAGCTGCGGAATTGCCGGCTACATGTCGCTTATCGCCGATGCGGTTAAACTTTCCACGGCTGAAAAGGAACTGCATAAACTCGACTATCCGTTCAAGACCATTCCCTCTCTGAAGATTGGCAAACTGGCGGTTGCCGAGGTCTTCCGGCAAAAATACCGGGGTGTGGGCACTTACTTGATTTATCTTGCCGGTCATATTGCTCGCAATTCCATCAACCCTTACTGTGCGGCCCGCTTCCTCACCGTTGATGCCGATGTAGAGCATGACGAGGGTGTTTTGGCGTTTTATCAAAAAAACGGTTTCGCTCCCAACGCCGAACTAACCGGCAAATACCGCAAGACTATCAGCATGAGGCTTGATTTGTATATTTAAGGGTGGGCGGTTTTTCTTCTTCGTTTTTGATCTGTGGGTCAAGTTTAGCTCAGGATGGGGGACTGCGCCGCAAATCGGTGACGATAAGCTGGGGGGTCTCGGTTCCGTTGAACCAGTTGCGGGATATATTAAAAACCAGATCCACCGAATCACCAAGAATAAAATCTTTGTTGACCTTGTCCGCCGCCTGCCAGTACACGGCGGGCCATTTGTGCTTGCCCGTGTCCAGCAGCAGCTTGACGTGTTTGACATCGGTCTTCCCCATAAAACTGATTTCCTTTACCGCAACATTCCGGGTGAGGAAAACCAGGGGCTCGTTTTCCGCGCCGTAGGGTTCAAAGCGATCGATTGTTTTAAAGATATCCGGGGTAAGGTAAGTTGGGGGAAGCTCCGCGTCAACCGTTACCGTATTCGCGCTGTCGTCTGTGGTAAGTTCGATATTGGCGGCGGCGTTTTTAAGACGCCGGATCAATTCATCCCATTTGGATTTTTCCATGCTGAACCCTGCGGCATAGTCGTGGCCGCCCCAGTCATTAAAAAGGTCCGCGCACTGGGTAAGGAGGGCGCGGAGATCGTAGCCCTTGACGGAACGGAGGGAGCCCGTGACCGTATCGGGCCCGCAGGAAATCACCAGGGCGGGTACTTTGAACTGCTTCACCAGCCGGGTGGCCATGATCCCCGTAACCCCCCGGAAAATATTTTCGCCCCAGGCAAAGGCGAGTTTCTCCGCATAATCAGGAAGATTCTTATACGCCTGGGGTTCCACGATGCTCCAGATATCTTCCCCAAGTTTTTTGCGATCATCGTTCATTGAAAGGATTTCTGCGGCAAGTTTGTCCCGCTGTATGGGATCGGTTTCCAAAAATAGTTTTACTGCTGTCTCCGGTTTTCCCATGCGGCCCGCTGCGTTGATGGCGGGGCAGAGCTGCCAGGAAATATCCTTGGTGTCAAAGCGCCGGCCCGCAAGGCCCAGCTTAAAGAGAAGATCCGAAAGTCCGGGCCGGGGATTTGCCTTAAGGGCCTCAAGGCCCGTGCGGACGATGATCCGGTTTTCATCTTTTAAGGGCATGATGTCCGCAATGGTTCCCAGGGCTGCAAGCTGAAGGTCCGCAGTATCATCGGCGGTAAAGATCTTTTCCCGCTTGCGGACAAAGGAAGTAAATAAATTGAGGAACACATCAAGCTCGGTCAGTTCCTCTGCGGCATAGCGGGCGATTCGGGAAATCTCCTTTAGCCGGAGAAGGCTTTTTCCCGCTGTCTGGGGTATCTCTTTTGCAATCTCCGGGGCGATATCCAGCATGGCAATTTCAACGCCCTTGCCGAATATCCGGGTGAGCACCTGCTGCTGCAACGGCGCGTCCCAGGTGAAGATCTGCTGCCCCTCAAGAAAGGCCGGGAGCCGGGTGTCGCTGATGCGGACCATGCCGGGGATCACGGTTTCACTCATCTCACTTGTCACCGCCAGGTTGCGTATTTTTGCGATTTCGATGATCCAGGCGTCGTTCACCGGCCTTGTGTTGAGGAGGCAAATTTGCTGCCCGTAGAGTTCGCTCTTCAACGCGAAACGCAGCGCGGACACCAGTTTGAAGGCCACCCCGCAGCCGCAGAGGTCACGGAAGGGATAGGTCGATCCCGCAAGTTTTGGGTTCACGATGCAGAGCGCCGCAGGAATTTCATCCTGGGGGTTGTGGTGGTCCGTGATGATCACATCCACACCCAGCTCGTTTGCCCGCGCGATTTCCGTCATATTGGAAATGCCGCAGTCCACCGTAATGATGAGGGTACCGTAGGCGGCGGCGAATTCCTCCACCGCCTTGAGGGAGAGGCCGTAGGGATCGTCCCCCAGGGGAATCCGCCAGATGACATCCATTCCCAGCTTTGTAAGATAGGAAGTAATCAAGGTTGTACCGGTGACGCCGTCCACATCACGATCCCCAAAGACCATGACCTTTTCACCCTCTTCCTTTGCGGCGAGAATCCGGTCCACCGCGTCTTCCATGCCGGGCAGTTCAAAGGGGTTCCTGAGGTACCGGGGATCGTCCTCCAGAAAATACTGGATGTCCTCGCCGCCGGTAATTCCCCGGCGGGCCAGAATCGAGGCGGTAAGGTTATCGCAGCCGTATTTCGCCGCGAGATTTTTTACCATGTCCTGAGGGATGTCCCTCTTTTCCCATTTCATTATGATGTTATTTCCTTAAGGATTAATGTACGTTTTACTGGCGGTGTTTTTGAATATTCCACCGCCGCCGCAAGCTGGGGGAGGGCGGCGGCGAGGCTTGCCTCATCCTTTGCCCACACGGTCATCACGGGCTCATTCTTTTTTACCGCATCCCCGCCCTTGCGGTGGAACTGCAGACCGGCAGTGGGGCTCACCGGGTCTGTCGTACGGTTCCGGCCCACTCCCAGGCCGACACCCGCGTGGCCTATCTGCCATGCGTCTATCCGGGATATAAAGCCCTCTTCTGCGGCCTTTATTTCTGCGCGGTAGGGGGAGCGGTACTTGCCCCTCATTTCGAGAAATTGTTCGGGGTTCCCCCCCTGGCTTTTGATGTTGGCAAGGAAAAGCTCACGGGGCTTCCCGCTTGCAAGCGCCGCTTCGCAGAGCCTGCGGCCTTCTACGGCATCGGCGGCCTTGCCCCCCAGCACCGCCATCCGGGCGGCCAGTTCCAATGTTACTTCCATTAAGTCGGCAGGCCCTTTTCCTTCAAGACAGTCGAAACATTCTTCTACTTCAAGAAAATTCCCCACCATGTTTCCCAAGGGCTCGTTCATGTCGGTGAGGAGGGCGGTGATCCGCATCCCCATGGCGGTTCCGGTGTTCACCAGGGAACGGGCGAGTTTTTCGCCGTCCACGCTTTCCTTCATAAAGGCGCCGGAACCGTATTTTACATCCAGGACCAGGGCCCCGGCCCCTTCGGCGGCTTTTTTGGAGAGGATGCTGGCGGTGATCAGGGGGATGGATTCCACCGTGCCGGTCACATCCCGCAGGGCGTAGAGCAGCCGGTCCGCCGGAACGGTTTCCTTTGTCTGGCCGGTCATGGCAAAGCCGTCACGGGCCAGTATCTCCCGGAATTCGGCGGAGCTTAGGTTGGTGCGGTAACCGGGGATCGCCTCAAGCTTGTCCAGGGTGCCCCCGGTGTGGCCCAGGGCGCGGCCCGACATCATCGGGTCCCGGATGCCGAGGCCGGCAACGAGGGGGGCGAGGATCAGGCTGGTTTTGTCCCCCACGCCGCCGGTGGAATGCTTGTCCACCAGGGGGCCGGGAATGCCCACAAGGTCCATCACCGCGCCGGACTTGAGCATTACCGTGGTAAGGGCCGCCGTCTCTGCGGGGCTCATCCCCCGGAAAAAGACCGCCATGGCCCATGCGGACACCTGGTAGTCGGGGATCTCCCCCGCCACATAGCCGCCGATAAGAAAGGCGATCTCATCCTGCGAAAGTTCTTTGCCGTCCCGTTTTGCCGCAATTATATCGACTGCCCGCATAGATCCCATACCCTGATATGATACATGATATGGGGTAGAAATACCATCTAATCCCAAAGGTAAAATATTTCAAAATATTTTCGTTTTCATTGAAGCGCCATTCATATGAATGCCCTATATAGGTAAGGAAAATTACCCATATCGGGGGCATAGTGGATAAAGAAGAGAAGGCATGGGCGGACGATCTGCGGCAAGATCTCAAAAAGGACGCATTCGTTCCCCGTAACGCGGAAACGCTGACAGAAGCTGAGAATATTGCCAAAAATCAGGAAACCGGTTTTATTGGTAAACCTCTTACAAATAAAAGATTTAATATAACGGCAAGCATATCCGGGAACTCACTGAGCGAAATGACCAATGAAAAAATAGTCAAAAAGGCTGTTTCACCAAGGCTTCAGGCAAAAGCAGTTGCCAATGCGGATATCCTTTTTGAGCGGGCACAGATACATAAAACCCACAAGGATACCCATGGAAGAAAGGAAGTTGAAAAAGTACACCGTTTTGGTACACTAATGGAGAATGAAAATGAGTATATCCCGGTAAAAATTACTGTTATTGAATTCAGGGAAGATGACAAAGGAATCCGGATATACGCTATTGAAGCGGTGGATGTCGAAAAAATAAAAAAGTCCGCGGGGCTATTGGCGCAATACGGGGACCCCGATATTGACGTCCCGATCGCGGACTTCAATAAAAGCTTAATTCGGCTTGTTGATTTTGTCAATGGTTTTTTGAAATTAAATCCTTCTTTATCTACCAGTGCCACGTGTTCAGATACTTCCCCAGAATCCCCGCCATAATCGCCGTAAGCACGGCCCGTACCTGCCCAAGAGAAACGGCATCCAGGGAGTAACGGCCAAGCTGCGCGGGATCAAGATCCCCTACCGCCGCAAGCCAGCGCCGCCCCCCGGGGTTTAAGGGCAAAAGCCCGTTTAAACCACCACCCTCTGTACAGGATGAACAGAGGAAATTCCCCTCATGCTGATCGTACCATAATAATCCATCAGGGCCCGCTGTACTAGCGGACGTTTCACCGCAGGAGCCGCAACGGTCCATTTCCGGCCGGAGCCCCAGAATGTTGGCCCAGTTCCACAAAAAGTGGATGAAAACGCGGACGCAGAGGGCCTCGTCGGCACTTTCCAGGGCGTTGAGACCGGAATCCGCAAGGGAGAGGGCCTCCTCCCAGTTGCCGCCGCCCCCATGGCTTGCAAGGATCGTGTCCGCCATGGCATCCGCCGCCATGGTCCGCTCGTAGAGTTCCCGCAGCCCCGGCCGCCAGGACGCAACATCAAAATCGCTCACCTTCCGGGAGTCCCGGATGGGATCGTGGTAAATCCAGAGGGTTCCCCGGTTAAAGGGGGACACATGGGCGCGGAGCTTGCTCTTGGGGCCGCCGAACACCGTGGCCCGGATAAGCCCCTCCTCGGCGGTGAGAAACCAGGCGTCACGGTTGGATTCGCCTGAGTTGTGGGTTTTAAGGACGAGGGCCTGATAGGTAAAACTGCGGGACAATCAGAATCCCCGCAGCCAGTTAAGCGCCAGATCGATCCAGGAATCCACCCCGGGGAAGGGGGTGGGGCAATTGGGACTTTCGGTTTCCCTGTTTGCCAGGGACAGGCCGTGCACCCCTTTCCGGTAGATATGGAGTTCAAAAGAGACCCCGCTGCGCCTGAGGGCTTCGGCAAAGAGGAGGCTGTTTTCTACCGGGACCGAGCCGTCTTCCCCGGTATGCCAGATGAAGGCCGGAGGCGTATCCCTATCAACCTGTTTTTCCAGGGACACGGTTTCCCTGAGTTCCGCCCGGTCCGCAATAAGGTTGTCTATGCTGCCCTGATGGGCGAATTCACCGGAAGTGATTACCGGATAGGCAAGCAGCAACCCATCGGGTCTGAACCGGGCGGGATCGGCCTTGAGCTCATGGCCGATTATATTTTTGTTCCAGAGGGTCCCCAGACTTGCCGCCAGATGGCCGCCGGCGGAGAAGCCCATCACAAAAACACGCCGGGGATCGATGCGCCATTCTTCCGCATGATCCCGCAGCAGCATCACCGCCTGTGCCACCTGAAGCAGCGCAGCGGGAAACCGGACCGGGGCCACGCTGTACCGCAGTATTGCTGCGTGAAAACCCGCGGCGTTCATTCTGACGGCGATGGGCTCCGCTTCCCGATCCGATGTCCTCCGGTATGCGCCGCCGGGCAGGATAAGCACCACCGGACGGGGTTTCCCGCTGTTCAGGTCCGCCGTGGTATCCAACATATAGGTATAAAGGGGCGCGGTTTGTCCTTCTGCGCTGATATTCAGAATTGTATGGATCATGGGATATTATGCTCCTTGGCTGATTAATTGAAGTGCGAAGACCTTGCTCCGGCGGCTCTGGTCGTAGATCTTCTGCCGTTTGACCGGGAGGCTTTCCACGGAAACTTCCTGGAAGCCAAGAAATTCAAACCAGTCCTGGGTGTGGGTGGTCAGCACAAAGACCCGGCGGAGTCCCTTCTTTTTTGCCTTGTCGATAAGGTAGCCCACGATTCGCCGCCCAAGACCTATGTCGGAATAGAGGGGGTCCGTGGCTACTGCGGCGATTTCGGCCTGACCCTCTCCCCATTCGTGGAGGGCCCCGCAGGCGTGGACCTGTTCGTCAATTTCAAAGACCGAGAAATCCGCCTTTTTTTCCAGTATCTGTTCTGCGGTGCGGCGTACCAGAATGCCCTGCTGCATCAGGGGGTCCATGAGGCGCAGAATGGTGGGGATATCCCTGCTGTGCAGCGCCCGGATCGATTCGTATTCATCGGCGTAGACCATGGTTCCTGAACCGAGGTTGGAAAAAAGTTCCCGCAGTATGGCGCCCTCTTCCCTGCCATCAATGATGTGGACCCGTTCCACCCCGGCCCGTGTTGCCCGCAGCGCAAGCCCGAGTTCCTGCAGGGGCCGCAATCCATTCGCCCCGCTATTCGCTGCCAGTACCGCCTCCGCTTCCTGGGGGGTGAGCCTGATGATGCGGCCCTCATCCCCGGTCTCAAGATTTTTTGGAAAGGAATAGGAACCGGTTTTTAAGCCGCCGTTAAGGGAAACAAAGAAGAGTTTAACTGCGCCCAGGGCGGCGGCAACGGTGAGGGCTATTTCGTCGCTGGGAACATTGTAGGGTTTCCCGGCAGGACTGTAGCCGATGCAGGGAAGGATGGGCACCATCCCCTGGCTCAGGGCCTTGTTGAGGGAATCCACAAGGATCTTGTCCACCGCGCCGGTGTTTTCCATGTCCCGGCCGTTTACCACCCCGAGCCCCCGGCCGCGGACAAAGTTGCCGATCACCGCATCTACCCGGCTGCCCGCAAGGCCCGTCATGAACCGGGCCGCCACATGGAAGGCCGCCATCTCCACAAAGGGAATCGCCCGGGCGGTGGTAATTCGGAAACTGTCCGCATCTATATCTGTGTACGCCGACACGATGTCGTATTCCGCAAGCACCGAATCGATCCATTCCTTCGCGCCGGGCACAATCACCACCCGGAACCCCGTTTGTGCGAGCAGCGCCAGATCCTTCACCAGAAAGGGGAAAAGCGGGTCCTCGGTGACCGGAAAGTCGATTTTGAACACCATGGTGGAGCCTTCAAAACGGCTCTGGTAATGAAAGGCTTCCCGAATAAGGTCAACCTGGGACAGGGAATTACTCATGTCAAGATTGTAGTATGGAGGAGAAGCGTAGGCAAGTATGGGATATTACGGTATGCTACTTCGTATTATATGGAAGGTGATTTGGCTCAGCGTGAAGTAAAACTACTCATGGGAAATGAGGCCATTGCCCTGGGCGCCATCCGCGCCGGGGTCAGGGTGGTCGCAGGTTACCCCGGCACCCCCTCCACGGAGATCCTCGAAACCATCGCAAAAGAAAAAGCGGCGGGAGTATTGATGCCGGCTCCTCATATTTACATCGAATGGTCGGTAAACGAAAAGGCCGCCCTGGAACTTGCCGCCGGGGCCGCCATGTCGGGGGCCCGCAGTCTTGTTACCATGAAACAGGTGGGCCTCAATGTTGCTTCGGACCCCTTAATGAGCCTTAACTATGTGGGCGTTAAGGGCGGCCTTGTGGTTGCCGTTGCGGATGATCCGGGCCCCATCTCTTCACAGACCGAACAGGACACCCGCCGCTTCGGCGCCTTCGCCAAGCTCATGGTCTTCGATCCCGCGTCCCCGGCGGAAGCTTACGCCATGATCGCCGACGCCTTCGACTGGTCAGAAAAATACGGCCGCCCGGTTATCTTCCGGCCCACCACACGGGTCTGCCACAGTTACGCCTCGGTAGAGATCCTCCCGGATCTGCCGCAAAAGAGTATTGACGGATTTGAAAAATCCCCATCTTGGGTGATCTTCCCCGGCCTCAGCTACCGTAACCATATCCAGATTGAAAAGGATTTGATTCAGCTTGGGGATGAATTTTCTGCTTATCCCGGAAATAAAATTAGTATTACTGCGGAGAGCTCTGGTAATTCTCCGCGCCGGGGTATCGCCGCAGGCGGGGTAAGCCGCGCCTATACTCACGAAGTTTTAGAAAAAATGGTTTTTTCAGAACCTGACAGTAATACTGCATACAAGCTGCTTGAGGTGAGTACCGTTCCCTTCCCGTCAAAATTGGGAAAGGAATTTCTTGAGGGCCTTGACGAGGTTCTGGTAATAGAAGAACTGGACCCGGTTATTGAAGATGCGCTCATCCGCCTCTGC
This sequence comes from Spirochaetia bacterium, assembly GCA_026002045.1. Classification (GTDB taxonomy): domain Bacteria; phylum Spirochaetota; class Spirochaetia; order Treponematales; family Breznakiellaceae; genus BNUT01. The sequence continues at coordinate 13,160 of BOAV01000005.1, forward strand.
GGCATCCATCACCTCAAGGTAAATATTCGGGGCAAACTTTCCGGCGACATGCCCAATGCCGGTGAAAATACGGTTGCTCATATCACTGTTAAAATTCGTGATTTCCTGGGCCTTCCCGCTCCTTCTTCCGGCGATAATTCTTCAATTATTAATCCGCCCGAATTGCCGGTGCGTCCTCCGGTGCTCTGCGCCGGCTGTCCCCACCGGGGATCTTTTTTCGCCGTCAAGGAAGCGGTGCGAAAAAGCGGTGCCAACAGGAAAACCGTGTTTTCCGGCGATATTGGCTGCTATACTTTAGGGAACGCCCTGCCCCTTAACATGGTGGACACCTGCCTCTGCATGGGTGCCGGGATCACCGTAGCGCAGGGCATCAACCGGGCGGAACCGGACACCCTTAACTTCGCCTTTATCGGTGACTCAACTTTTTTCCATACCGGTATTCCCGGCATTGTCAACGCCGTGTACAACAAAGCGGATATCATCGTGGTTATTCTGGATAACTACACCACCGCCATGACCGGCAGCCAGCCCCATCCCGGCACCGGTAAATCTGTTACAGGATCCCCCGCAGAAAAGATCAGCATATACGATGTGGTCAGCGCCCTGGGGGTAAAGGATATTGTCCGGGCAAATCCCTTTGACAGTAAAGCTGCGGAGGATGCGGTTACCGGGCTGCTGGACAAAAAGGGCGTGCGGGTAATTCTGTTTGAAGGTCCCTGTATCGCCGTTCAGGCCGGCAGTGGCAAGTGCAGTATTACTGCGGAGCAATGTACCGGCTGTCAGATATGCGTTAAAAAACTTGGATGTCCTGCGATATCCATCGTACCGGCAGAAAAGCCGAAACTGCGGGCGCTTATTGATCCGGCGCTCTGTACCGGCTGCGGTATTTGCAAGCCGGTCTGTCCTGCCGGGGCCATTGGCGGCGCGGGGGGAATGGATGGTGGCGCACAATGATACTGAACTGTCTTATCACCGGAGTGGGCGGCCAGGGGACGGTACTCATGTCCCGGCTCATCGGCGGCGCGGCGATCAAAGCGGGCCTCGAAGTCCGGGGCGCCGAGACCATCGGCATGGCCCAGCGCGGGGGCAGCGTGGTGAGCCACCTGCGGCTGGGTGATGGCGGTATCTATTCCCCCCTGATCGCCCCTGCCGAGGCGGACATCATTATCGCCTTTGAGAGCGCAGAGGCAGTGCGGGTGCTTCCCTTTCTTGCTCCGTCGGGCAGCATGATCGTCCTTAACCGGGGCATTCCGCCGGTGACCAGCGCCTTGAGCGATAAAAAGTACGATCCCGCAGAGATGATCGCATATCTTAAAAATACTGTTGTTGTACCCGGCCGGCTCACGGTGCTTGACAGCGGGGAACTGATCCGCCGCTGCGGAAATTCCCGGGTGCTTAATGTGGCCCTTCTGGGGGCGGCTCTGGCGAAGGGGCTGTTTCCTTTTAATGCGGATCATATCGCTGCGCTTATAAAAGAACGGCTTGCGCCGCAATTTGTGGAGATGAACCTGAAAGCCTTAGAGACAGGGCTGGGATCGCTCTACCACGCTTTAGGCGCGCCGGGCCCTGTTGGGGCGGTGATGGTAAAGGTTTCTCCCACAGGTTCCAGCACGTAAAAGCCTTTTTTGAGGGCATAGGTTTTTTCGCTTTCGCTCATCAGAAGGCCCGCTATGGCGCCGTAATATTTCCGTGTGTCCCTATGGAAATCCGCATGGGCGCGGAATTTTTCCATGCGGGTAACGTGGTCGTTGATATCATCAATTCTGAGCTTCGTTTTTATCTCAACGACCATGACACAATCGCCATTTTCCAGGAAGGCGTCGGCTTCGGCGAATATGCCATGGGTAAAGTCCTCAATCTTCGTATTGGCGCTGCATTTTTCAAAGGTATAGCCCAGGGTGTTAAAGCTGAATTTCAGATTCGGGACAATCATGTGCTCGGAAATTTCCCCGTACCGGTTGGTGAGTTCCCCGACCCGTTTGTCGGTCTCCTTCATTTGCCGGGCCGTCGCTTCTATTTGCCGGTCCGTCGCCTCCATTTTCCGGTCGGTCTCCGCCTGTTTCCGGCCTATCTCCTGGAACATCTCCCAGACCTTCTCAAAGGTCGCAGGCCCTTCGGCCTCATGTTGGGCTGTCGTCATGGTCTCCTCCTGATTACAATGTACCGTAAAAACGGGTCAAAGCCAATAATTAGGTACTGATATACTGCGCGATTATACCATCGCTCAGTATATAGGGCACTGACTTGCCGTTTTGGATCGGTCTTTTGGCGGTAATTGCTTTTTTTAAACCTTTTTTCATTAAAATCTTGACGTTTTGTACGATACTTGTTGCAATCATGGAAGATAAGACCGGTACGTGGCATTTATCCTTTTTCGATATTTCTACCGTTTCACCTACGGATTTGTATAACACATTTGCTTTTTTTTGCTAACGACAGATCAAGCCCGCTGCCTTTACACTATCTTCATATCTTTACAGGAGGAAAAAAGTGAAGAAAATAATCATAGTGATGGGATTGGTTCTATTCATCATTGCGAACGGGGCATGGGCAAGCGGCAAAAGCGCTTCGGCGCCTGCGGCAAAGCCGTCGATTACGCTGGTTACCGCAGACAATACCTATGGTCTCAGCACGGATCCTGATCTGCAGGCAGCGATTACCAAAATGCTGGAAGAAAAAACAGGGGTTCAAATATCTCCGATTGTTCCGCCTGTGGCGAGTTATACCGATAAGCTCTCAACGCTCATCAACAGCGGTGAAATTCCCGATCTGTTTTCCGTCTCCCAGAGCATGACCCGAATTCCCCAGATGGTTGCCCGTGAGCAGGCCCTGGATTTAACCGATTATATCGCCAAGTCCCCGGTTCTTTCCAAACTGGACCCGGTGCTGTTCAAGGATCTGAAGATCAACGGGAAAATTTATTTTATTCCCTATAACTATCCCAAGACCAAGGCGATCTACCTGCGCAAGGATGTGATGGATACCTACGGAATCAAACTGTCGCATACGCCGACTACTGAGGAATTCAGCAGGGAAATGAAAAAACTCACCGGTACCGGCATCGTTCCCTTCTGCTTCCCCAAGTGGGTGGACAATTTTCAGTATTTCTATAATTCCTTTGGCGCCTGGGGCGGTGTGTACAAAAAGGACGGCGCCTTTATTGACGGGTTCCAGACTCAGGAGATGAGGAATGCCCTTGCGTACCTTACGCAGCTTTACAAGGATGGCGTACTGAATCAGGAATTCATCACCACCGAAAATAACGATATGCGGGAAAAAGTATACACCGCAAAGGCGGCGAGCGACATAGATTATGTGAGCAACTACATCAACTATGTGCAGAATAACCAGGCCGCAGGCAAGCCCTCCGAGATGTTCCTGATATACAAGCTCCTTGGTCCCGGCGGCGCAGGGGGTTCCCTCAATGAAGCTACCCAGACCGCATGGGTCATTTCATCAAGAACCAAAAATCCTGATGCGGCCATAAAAGTGGCGGAGACGATCATTTCAAACATGGATGTGTATCAGGCGTTCTACGGCATCGGCCTTGAGGGCCAGCATTATACGCTGGATGCCAACCGGGTCATTGTCCCTGCGGCAAAGGCGGCCAATTCAGGGTACAAGTACACGCTGAACTTTATCAGCGACTTCCTTTATCCCTTTAATATTGACAATCTGTCTTTTGGATTGGACAAGAATCTTTCCGCCGGGATCAACCAGCAGGTTGCGGAGATAAGTTCCTCCCAGCCCCATACCGGTCCTAACTATTCTGCGGATGTTCCGGTGGGCAAGTCGGAAGCCTATGACCGTGTAGCGCCTTCCATTAAAAGCACCCGTGAATCCATCGCCGCAAAAATTATCATCGGCAGTGTAAGCCTGGACGCCGGAATGGCGGAGTACGAAAATTTCTGGAAGAGTATTAACGGCGCGCAGCTTCTTAACGAATTGAACGCAAAGTAATTGAGCCGGTTCCAAAACTCGGTTAGTTTTGGAATTGCCTCTATTGTAAATCTTTAAGGGGGATGTTCCGCGGAACCCGCCGGGCATCCCCTGTTTTTTGTGGTGCAGAAGGAGAACTCCCGGTGAGGAAAGAGCCCGGCATAGTGTTTCGGCGTCAAAAGTATCTGCTCCTTATGCTGCTGCCCGGCATGGTATGGTATATCCTGTTTAAATACCTTCCCCTGTTGGGACTTGGGCTTGCCTTTACCGATTACGGGTTCCGCGCCCGGGTTTCCTTTATCGGTCTTGAGAATTTCCGCAGGCTGCTCATGTCGTCAATTTTCTGGAACGCCTTCAGGAATACCCTGATCATCAGCCTTGCCAATATTGTGTTTTATTTTCCTGCGCCCCTCATTGTGGCGCTCCTCATTAATGAACTTAAAAGCGTCAAGTCAAAACGGATCATACAATTCTTGATCTATATTCCCTACTTTTTTTCCTGGGTTGTTGTGGGCAGTATTTTTGTTACCCTCCTTTCGCCTTCCTCGGGACTGATCAATGGTATTATCACGTTCTTTGGGGGTAAACCCGTGTACTTTATGGCAAGTACCTTTTTCTTCCGTCCGGTGCTGGTGATCTCCTATATCTGGCGGCAGATGGGGTACGGGGCGGTTATCTATGTGGCGGCCCTGACCACCGTGGAACCGGAGCTTTACGAGGCTGCCATAGTAGACGGCGCGGGCAGATGGGCGCAGATGTTTCATGTAACCCTGCCCAGCATCCGGTCTACCATTGTGACCATGCTGCTCCTTAACCTGTCCCACGTACTTTTGATCTTCGAGCAGGTGCTGGTCATGTACAATGCGGCGGTTTACGATGTGGCGGATGTGCTCCAGACCTATGTGTTCCGTGAAGGGGTACTGCAGGGCGATATCGGCTATTCCATTGCGGTGGGTATGTTCACCTCGATCATCAGCCTGACCCTGGTTTTATCAACCAATAAAATCAGCGCTAAATTTCTTGATGAACCAATTCTGTAAGGAAACGAAAACACCATGAAGAAAAATGCCTTTCGGGAATCCCGGGGACGCAGGATATTCACAATCATCAACAGGATACTTTTGGGTGGTATCTGTTTTGTGGTGGTTGTCCCCATATGGAATGTGCTTATTACTTCCCTGGCGGTAGATGCGGATGTTATGGGAAATGAATACCTGCTTATCCCCCATTCCTTTACCCTTATCAACTATGTGCGGGTATTGAATTCAGGCTATATGATCGCCTTCAGGAATTCACTGTTTACGGCTACCCTCGGGACGATATTCTCAATTGCGGTTACCGTGCCCATGGGCTATGCGCTGGCGCAAAAACAGTTAATCGGCAGAAACATTATCATGAAGCTTGTTGTCTTTACCCTGGTGTTTGATGTGGGGATCATGCCTTTTTATATGGTTGTCCGTCTCCTGGGGCTTATTAACACCTGGGCGTCAATCATTATTCCCGTGGGGCTTTCCACGTTTAACCTTATTATTGTAAAAAATTTCATGGCGGGCATTCCTGTCTCGCTGATCGAATCCGCCACCCTGGACGGTTACGATGATCTCAGCGTCCTTATCAAAATAGTGCTGCCCCTTTCGGTGCCGATTATCGCGGCGGTTACCCTCTTTTATTTCGTGGGACACTGGAACCGTTACTTTGAGGTGGTCATGTTCATTAATGACAGCCGGAAGTATACGCTGCAGGTTATACTCCGCAGCCTGATATTTCAGGCGGACGATTCACTGGGCGGGGGAAACTATGTGTACAATAACCTTAAGATGGCGGTGATGGTGCTGGGTATGCTTCCGGTTCTGATCATCTATCCCTTTATACAGAAACACTTTGTGTCCGGCCTCATGGTTGGGGGCATCAAAGGCTGACGGGAGGGCGTCTATGCGGTATACTGTTCAGGGGTTAGGGGATGGAATACAACATCACATTTTCCGGAAGGTTTACCTATCGTGCGGGGTTTGCCATTGCGCCGCATTACCATGCGGATTATCAGATACAGCTTGTGTATTCAGGTGAGGGAGAATCCCATGTTAACGGAAAACCCTTCAGGATGGCCAAGGGTTCCCTCATATTGGTTCCCCGGGGATCAACCCACGATTTCCGGGTCAGTTCGGAAGAGGGGATGAAGACCGTAGAATTGAAGTTTGTGAGTTCCGATCCTGAAATGGATGCCCTCATTTCGCAGATGGATATATGTATGACGGATAACGGAAAAATTTTTGATATCATGTCCCGCATCGTACTTGAGGGGCAGCGGAAAATTTCCTTTTACCGGGAAATGTCCAACGCCCTGCTTCTGGAATGTATTTTGATCCTCTACCGCATGGTTCATCGGACATCAATATCGGTATTTGAGACATCCCCGGCGGAAAATGAAAGCCGTGGAAAAAGTACGGCAGGCCTTATGGATATGGTGGATGACTATATCGTGCGGAACATGCATAACAAAATATCTCCCGTAGATATCGCAGCGGCCTGCGGGTACAATCAGGATTACCTGTACCGCATGATCCGTAAACAGACGGGGGTTTCGGCTATCGGCTATATCAACCGGAAAAAATTTGAATGGGCAAAGCAGCTTATCATGCATACCGAATTATCCCTGTCGGAAATCGCCTGGAATCTGGGGTTTGAAACCCTGCAGTACTTCTCCCGTTTTTTCAAAGAATGTGCGGGCATTCCTCCCTCCGAGTACAGCCGCAATGTCCGTTCCACGATACGGACCGATTATTGAATGTGCTGCCCACAAGTACGAAAAAGTATAAATGTTTCCCCCGTTTCCGGTAACGACAGTTTGAATCCTGCCCCGTATAATTTCAGCATGGACAGCATCCTGTTTTTTGATGACTTTTCACATTTTACCCCGGGACCCTTTCCCTATGATCCTTCCCATTCGGCAATGGGGGAGTATCATTTTTTCCCGAACAGGGGAGACCATGGCGCCTGGCATGATCCGGTGGAAAGTTACCGTTACCGGGGCCCTTCGTGGATTATTACCGCCCCTTTTATGGACGGGCGGCATTGCATGGAACAAACGCGGATCGAAAGCCCCAAAGAAAAACAGGCGGCGCCGACCCTTTGCGCGGGCGACATTGGATGGACCGATTACACGGTCAGGGTAAGTGCCCGGGTTTTAAGCGCCATGGAACCCTGCGGGTTTCTGTTCCGTTATCAGACTAGCCTGATGCATTACGGCTTCTTTCTGGTTCCCGGCGGCGCCGAGCTGGTGCGCATTAATAAGCTTGAACGGACGGTATTGGTTTCCTGCGACCTGGATTGGGACTGCGACTGTTTCCATGATCTTACCGTAACGGTAAAGGGGAACAGTATTACTGCGGGCCTTGACGGTAATACCGTTCTGGAATGTACCGATACGCAGTATGAAACAGGGTGTATCGCCCTTTGCGCCTGCATGCCTTCGCAGTATGCCTCCGTTACGGTAAGCGCCGAGACCGAAACGGTCAAGGCGCTGGAAGCGGCGGCCCTTGCAAAAAAACAGGTAATCGCAAAAAAACAGGCCGAACACCCCCGGCCTCTATTGTGGAAGCGGATCGATTTACAGGATTTTGGGGCGGGCAGGCAGATACGTTTTGGGCATCTGACCGGAACAGGGGAGATGTTCTTTGTAATATGTCAGCACCAGCGCCGGGTATTCAAGGACCGGTACCCCTGCATCAGCTGTATGACTGCGGTGAGTGTAGAATCCGGCCAGGTGCTCTGGCAGCGGGGCAGCCCCCGGGACGCGGAGGATGTGATCCACCTGACCACGGATCTTCCGTTTCAAGTGTACGACATTGATCACGATGGAATAGACGAAGTGATCTGTTCCTGGGATTTTAAGCTGATGATACTGGACGGGAAAACCGGCAGGGTAAAAAGGGAAATTCCCACGCCGGAAAACACCGAAGCCCCGGAAACACTGACCGGGATTGATTTTAACCGCCACGCCTTTAAAAGGCTCAATGTGGATGCCATCAGTATTGCCAATGTTTCGGGTAAGAAGCGGCCCTCGGATATCCTTATCAAGGACCGTTATGCCCGCATCTGGATCTACGATGATGAACTCCGCCCGCTCTGGAAGTTCAGCCACAATAATACGGGACATTTTCCTTATAGCTTTGATTTTAACAACGATGGAAAAGATGAAATTTTTAGCTGCTATAACATGATTGACAGCTCGGGTAAATTGCTCTGGAAGCTCCCCATTAAAGATGATCACACCGACGAAATTCTTTTCGCCGAAGGTATACTTGCCATTGTTTCAGGCTGGGAAGGATTTATGCTGGCTGACCTTGGGGGCAAAATTCTTTTCAGGGACATCAACGGGCACGCCCAGCGGATCAGTACGGGAAACTTCTGCCCGGAACGGCCGGGCTATGAAATCTGCACCACCACCTTCTGGGAAAACCAGGGGATCATTTATCTTTATGACGGTAAGGGGAATGAGATCTGGCGCCGGGAACAGCGCTGCAATGGAAATATCATCAGCCCCGTCAACTGGGACGGTACGGGCACGGATCTTATTCTGCTGAACGGCAATACCACCCACGGCGGCATGATAGACGGCTCAGGCGACAGGGTGGTGAATTTTCCCGATGACGGACATCCGGAACTCTGCGCGGAGGTCCTTGACATTACCGGAGACTGCCGTGATGAAATTGTGCTCTGGGACCGGAAAAGCCTCTGGATATACACCCAGGATGGTCCTTCCCCCCTGTCCGTTTGCGCTCCCCGCAAATATCCGACCTATAACGCATCCAACTACCGGGGTGAATACAATATCTGGCAATAAAAAAATCCCCGCCCTTTTTCAGGCGGGGACTTGCACAGATCCTTACGAATCTATTTTTTGAACTGTTTATACAGGGCGGAGTATTCGGCGGTGATCTTGTCGCCCCCGGACTGCTTCCACCGATTTACTGCGGCCTGCCAGCCTGCTTCATCGATAACTCCCATGATGTACTGGGCCTGGGCGTCAAAAATAATCTTGTCCAGATTTGCCCCGATGGTGGAGTAGGTGTCGGAAATCAAAGGGATGGTGGGGTTGTAAACCGCATAGGGCATCAAAGCCGCCATCTGGGTATAAACCTTGGTGTACATGGGTGCGACATTGCCCTTGAGGGAAGCCCGGTCAATGACGCGGTTCGTGCAGAACATCTGCCAGAAAGGCTGGACTTCCGCGGAAAGCAGCAGGGAATTGCTGACCACATCGGCGCGTCCATTGCTATCCAGGGTATAATGCCGGTCCTTTACACCCCACTCGATTACCGACTGACCATCCGGGGTATCAAGTTTGTCAAAGAATTGCAGCACCTTCATTAAATCGGCTTCCGACTTGAGGCTGCTCTTGGGGAATGAAAGAACGCCGTTAAAACCGGGTTCAGTGCTGGCGCGGATTTTGCCGTTTACATCCTGTATCTTGGTAATAATATCGAGGAACTCGTATTTCGCTTCCGGAGGCGTTAATTTCGCAAGTACCGGGTCCCTGGCCTGAATGGTTTTGGTAACATTGTCCCAGCGTTCATGGGCATCGGTTACGGTCTGGAAATAGAAACCCGCCTGTTCCTTGTCAATCGCCTCGTAAAACTGGGCGGCGCGCATGGTGGCAAAGTCCTTATTGACGATTCCTTCGTTGTACAATTTTTTAAGGAAGTTCAAACTTGCAAGATGGGCCGGAGTGGTATAGGTATAAACCAAATTTCCGTCCGCCGCCGCTTCCCATCCGTTTCCGCCGCCGTTTGCGACATCCAGCATGTTCAGAACATAACCGGCGATATTCCCGTCCTGGCCTACGCAGAGCAGGAGGCCGGTGGTATCGTTCCTGCCGTTTTTGTCGGGATCGTTAAGGGCGAATGCTTTGACAATGGTATACACATCATCCAGCGTAACCGGCTGGGTAAGGTCCTTGTTAATACCGACATTCTTAAGCCAATCCTTTCGGATAACGATACCGTCCCGGGTTAAGGCCCGGCCGCGGGGTAAGCCGTAGAGCTTGCCGTCAACCTGGGCGTTGATCAGTGTCTGCGCGTCATAATGTTCCTTGAGAGCGGGAAGCTGACCAAAGCGGCCGTCAATGTCCCAGAACATTCCGCCGCGGACGGCGTTGATGTACACAGGCAGCTTGGGATTCAAGACCGCAATTACATCCGGCATCTGGTTTGATGTTATCGCCAGTGTCAGCCGTTCATCATAGCTGTCTATCGGGACAAACTGGAATTCAACATCCAGCCCGGTAAAAGCCTCAATGGCCTTCTCCATGGGGCTGCCCGATGGGGGCGCCTCCTGATAGTACAGGGGCAGCATAATGGTTATCGGGGACGATGACGGCGATGCGCCTTTCTGCTGCTGAGAACCCCCTGATTGGCGAGTGCATGAAAATAGTCCGGCAAATACGGTTCCCGCCGCCAATAGCAGCGCCAACCCCAGGAAAATACTCTTTTTCATAGACTTCCTCCTAAAACATTGGAAAATATTTGAAGCCGGTATTTTTCGATACCGGTAACTTCCATTAAAAAATGCAAAATGCTCTGCATTTTGCGAGACTTGTGAGAGAACCAACCGGGTTCTCGAACAAGTCCAATCAACCCTTGACTGAACCCGCCAGAATCCCCTTGGAAAAATATTTTGTGAGAAACGGATAGACTAACAAAATGGGGACCGTAGCTACTACAATGGTACACATCCTCACCGTCATTGGAGGGATATAGTTGGTCCCGCCCATAGCGTCCCCCACCTGGGACATGGAGGTGATAACCTGGCGAAGGATGACCTGAATGGGCCACATGCGGGAATTGCTCAGGTACAGGGTCGCGTTGAACCATGAATTCCAGTGGTCCACCCCAAAGATGATGGCGAAGGTCGCAAGCAGCGGTTTGGCAAGGGGAAGGATAATGCGGAAGAGGATGCTGAGATCATTGTAGCCTTCGATCTTCGCGGCCTCCTCCAGTTCATCGGGCATTTCCCTGAAGTAGTTGCGGAAAAGCATCAGGTTGAAGGAGCTTATCACATAGGGCAATATCAGGGCCCAATAGGTATTAAGCAGACGCAGCTTTTGTACCATGATAAACATGGGGATCATCCCGCCGTTGAAGATGAGGGTAAAGACCACCAGCAGGGACATTACCTTGCCCCCTAAAAGATTGCGGTGGGCCAGCGGATAGGCGGTCAGGGATGAGAGGAGCAGATTCAGGGTGGTGCCGCTTACCGTAATGAATATGGAAATGAGCAGACCCCGGGCAACGATGGGGGTGGAAAATACATACCGGTACGCATCCAGGGATAACCTGGTGGGGAAAAGGATAAAGTCCCGTTTCAGGAGATCTTCAATAGGGGTGAGGGATGCCGCCAGCACGTGGATAAAGGGCAGTATCATAACCAGGGACACCAGTGCCAGGAGGAAATAGTTTACCGCGTCAAAGAGGTTGCTTCCAAAACCGGCGCGTATTTTGGCCGGCCTTTTTGCGTCAGATTTTTTAAGGGCTGCTGCTGCCGCGGTCAAAATATTCCCTCCTCACCCATCTTCTTGACGAAGTTATTCGCCAGGATAACCAGGGTAAAGGCGATCATGGATTTGAACAGCCCCGTTGCGGTAGAATAACTGAACTGCCCGCCCTTGATGCCGAGTTCGTAAATATAGGTATCGAAGACCTCGCCGACACTGCGGTTAATGGGATTGATCATCAGCATAATCTGTTCAAAGCCGGTATCCAAAAATTGGCCGATACGCAGGATCAGCATGGTTACCACGGTGGATTTAATAGAAGGAAAGGTGATGCTTTTGAGCTGCTGCCAGCGGCCGGCCCCGTCTATCTGGGCCGCTTCGTACAGACCGGGATCGATGGCGGCAATGGCGGCCAGGAACATAATGGTTCCCCACCCGGATTCTTTCCACATTAGTTGCAGCAGGATCATGGGCCTGAAAGCGCCAATCGAAAGCAGGGGGTTGATTTTCTGGAACCCCGCCATGACGAGCACCTCGTTGACGATGCCGCCCTCGGTAGTAAAGAGGGTATAGGTAAGGCCCGCAACCACAACCCAGCTGACCAGGTGGGGAATATAGATAATGGTTTGTACCATGTTCCTGAAAAAATGGCGGCGGGCTTCGTTTATCATTAAGGCGAGGATGATGGGAACCGGGAAGAATAAAAAGATATTCATCACCCCTAAAACAAGGGTGTTCCGCAGCATGGTTGGGAACATGAAATCCCCGAATAAACGGTGAAAGTGGGAAAGCCCCACCCACTTGCTGCCGCTGAATCCCAGGAAGGGCATATAGTTCTCAAAGGCCGCCAGCAGCCCGAACATCGGGCCAAAGCGGAAAAGGATATAGTATATGATCCCCGGGATCAGCATGATATAAAGCCAGCGATCCTTTTTCAGGGTTCTCAAAACCCATGAGTATTTCTTTTGTGTAAGCGCCGGTGCCGCAGTGTTCATTCAATTCCTCACACTTGCCTGAATTTTTGGAGTGACGGATGGAATTTGCCGGACATTCCCTTCCCTTCCGGGTAGGCGATCCAGACATCTTCCCGGGGGAAGTTTACCTCCCCTACCAGCACTTCATTAGCATGATTAAGGGTTATACAATGGGCGGAAAAGAAACTGCCCGGAGCGCCGGAGTCCGCCGTGCCGATTTGGGCCAGCTCCTTTCCCGTGCGGTCAAATACCCGTACCTGTGAATGGTGAAACCTGGTTCCGGGGGTATAGAGCACGTTGTCGATGAACATGATTTCTCCCAATTCGGCAACATAAACCAGATCGCCCCGGATACATAGGTCCGTGGGGCGCCAGATGTCCTTCCAAATGGCCTTGAGTTCCCCGTCATAGGTAAAGATCTGTACCCGTTCGTTCTCGCGGTCGCAGACATAGACATCGCCGTTCTGATTGTCCACCCCCACGCCGTGCACCACGTTGAACTGCCCCGGCCCGTCACCCGGGTCTCCCCAGGATTTGATATGCCTGCCGTCCCCGCTGTAATGATGAACACGGGCATTGCCGTAACCGTCGGCGATAAAAAGATCCCCCTTGTCCAGGACGGCGATTTTGGCGGGGTGGTTAAAGGAATCCGTGCTTTTAACGATGGTCCGGTAGTCATAATTGATGCACCCTGAATCCTCGGGGCTGTCCGGCGTACCGATGGTCCCGATGTGCTTCCCCCCTGAGGAAAACTTAAAGACACAGTTCCGCCTGCCGTCTACCACATAGACATTATCTTTAAGATCGATGCCGATACCGTGGGCGTTGCGGGTCATCCCGGTACCAAAGCCCCTGAGATACCTGCCCTTGGGGTCTGTCACTATCACCGGTGTATCCGCCCGTGTGGTATAGTAGATGTTATCCTGGGAATCCACCGCTACCCCGGAAACGTCGGGCATCTTCCTGATGGTAAAATCAATCGGCACAAATTCAAATTTCACGGTAATTTCCCCCATATGCTGCAAAATACTATCTATATATATAAACCCGAAATCAGACCCCCGCAATCATAATTTCTGTCAAATTTATCATAATTTTCTATGACAATTGTCACAGTTCTGCTGACTATGGTAGAATTATCAGGGGAGATCGCCAATGGAAATACTGCTTGCCGACGATCAGCAGCTTTTTTCGGATAACCTGAAGCTCATGCTGGAGACCCTTACGGATGACATCAAGGTAACCGGCATAGCCGCGGACGGGCAGGAAGTTATCGACATGGTTGAAAAAGTCATACCGGACCTTATCCTGATGGATGTCAGGATGCCCGGAATAGACGGTGTACAGGCCGCAAAGATAATTCATCAAAGACATCCTGAAATCAAGATAGTAATGCTGACGACTTTTCTTGATGATACCTATGTGGAAGAAGCGTTACAGTACGGCGCCTATGGGTATATTCTCAAAAACATCCGCTCAGAAGATCTCATCGCGTCCCTGCGGGCAATCTATCGGGGCTCGGTGCTTTTTTCCCCGGACATATTGCAGAAACTTATCCCCCGCCTTGATCATGATGAACACGATAATGAATACCACGAAATTATAGCCCACCTTGGAAACCGGGAAAAGGAAATTTTAAAACTCGTTGCCAAAGGATATAACAACAAAAAAATCGCAGATACCCTTTTTATTTCAGAGCCTACGGTCCGTAATTATATCAGCTCAATATACGCGAAGGTCGGTTCCAAAGACAGGCTCCAGGTTATGTCCATTGCCCAGAGGGTGCATATTGAAAAAGAATAACGGCGGGGGTATGGATGGCGGCACGCAATTATTGATGCTCAGGCTGGCTTTTGTTTACCGGTTTTTCTGTTTGATCATTACCGCCCTTGTTATCATTATCCCTGCTGCGGGCGGCGTTGACAGCATCATGTACCATCATTCCTTCGTGTTTCTTTTGTTTTTAGCTGTCGGCATGTTTATGCATCTTCTTTTTTTCAATAACCTGCCGTTCATTTTCGGCTTGATTATGCTTGATTATTTTGCCGTACTTCTGTATCAATACTACGCGCCCCATTATATATTTATGGAAGTGCTTTGGATGCCGCAGATTTTGACAGCCATAGCCCTCATCGTTCCTGCGCCTTTTTCTGTCCCCTTTACGTTTTTATTGGGTGTTCCCTGCAGTCTTCTTTTAAGTTACGGTTTTTGTTATAATATTGCCATTAACATCGGCGGTCATGAATATCCCTATTATATAGCATCTTTGTTTTATTATGTGCCGGTTACCGTTTTATCGACCGCCATAGGCCGCATGAGTTTTTATACGAAAAAGCTCCGGGAAAGAACCAATGCCCTTGAAAATATCAATCTTAAACTTGAAAAAATAAACCGTCAGGTTACCGATAAAATGTTCAGCCTTCAAAATGATACCACCCTTGAAGAACGGAAGCGGATAAGCAAGGAAATACACGATACCGCAGGATATGTATTTATAAATCTTATTATGATGCTTCAGGCGGCTTCGGCAATTTTATACAAGGATATCGGGAAGGCGGAAAAGCTTATCAACGATGCCAGGGATTATGCGGAACGGGGGATAAACGAAATCCGCCATATATTGCGGAATATCCGCGATTATATGCCGGCAGAGATAAGCCTGCAGAATGAGCTGTTCGATATAGGAGAGTCATTTCGAAAGGCAACCGATGTGGCCCTGACCATCGAATTCGGGAATTGGCCGGCGTCCTTTTCCAATGAGCTTGATTCGTTTTTTAAATCTTTTATGCAGGAAGCATTAACCAACGCCCTCAAGCACGGACACGCTTCCGCCATAACCATTATGTGCTGGGATAATGCTTCACGGGTTTCAATGCGTGTATCCGACAATGGAGAGGGCATGAATTCTTCCATTAAAAAGGGTATCGGTATTTCCGCCATAGAAGATTTCCTGAATCAACATAAGGGTACGCTCATTATACAAAGTGATAATACGGGCTTTAAAATAACTGCCTCCATTTCCCTGGAATAAATTTCCGGATCACTCCGCCGGTACCACCATAGCCGGGTTAAACTGCGATTTATACAATTCCGCGTAAAGCCCACCCTGCCGGAGCAGCTCCTCGTGGCTGCCTTCCTGACGTATGCCCTCGTCATCAATTACGATGATGCGGTCCGCACTGCGGATGGTGGAGAGCCGGTGGGCGATGATCAGGGTGGTACGGCCCCGTGAGAGTTCTTCCAGGGCGCGCTGGATCTTGAGCTCCGTGGCGGAATCCAGCGCCGATGTGGCCTCATCCAGAATCAGAATGGGCGGGTTTTTAAGGAAAATTCGGGCGATGCTTACCCGCTGTTTTTGCCCGCCTGAAAGGGTTATTCCCCGTTCACCCACCGGAGTGTCGTAGCCCTGGGGCATCTTGATAACATCATCGTGGATCTCCGCCCGCCTTGCCGCTTCAATAATTTCATCTTCCGTAGCGCCGATCCTGCCGTAGCCGATATTTTCATTTATAGTCCCCGCAAAGAGAAACACATCCTGCTGCACAATGCCGATGTTCCTCCGCAGTGATTCTACGGTTACGTCCCGGATATCCTGGCCGTCAATAGTAATACTGCCTTCCCGGATTTCGTAAAAACGGGGGAGCAGGTGGCAGAGGGTGGTCTTGCCGCCCCCCGACGGGCCGACCAGCGCAACGGTGCTGCCCGCAGGAATAGTAAGGTTGATATTCCGCAGAACCGTTACTTCGTGGTTATAGGCAAAACTCACATCTTTATAATTGATGTCCCCCTGAATATTATCCAGAACAACGGCGCCGGGTTTATCGGTAATATCGGGCTGTATCCGCATGATCTCCAGGAAGCGGTTGAAGCCGGCCATGCCGGTGGTAAACTGTTCCACAAAATTCTGGAGCCGCCTCACGGGCTGCAGGAATGCGTTTACAAAAAGATTGCAGGCGATAAGTTCCGCCAGGGTCATCTTATGCTGCATGATCAAAAGACCGCCGGTGGCGATGATCACCACCGTAAGGAGGTTGGTCATGAGTTCAACTTTACTGTGGAAACCCGCCATGGTTTTATAATAGGATTTTTTTGCGGACTTGAAATTCTCGTTTCCGCCTTTGAACTTGCTGGTCTCGTAATCTTCGTTGGTAAAGGCCTTGGCCACCCGCGCCCCGGAGATGCTCGATTCCAGGGATGCGTTTATTTCCGCGGTCCGCTCTTTTACCTTTCGGGACGCCTGCTTCATATTCTGCCGGGAGAGGATGGTAATGGCCAGCATCAGGGGCACCGCAATGATCAGCACCAGGGCCATTTCCCAACTGATGGTGAACACCAGGATAAATGAACCAAAGAGGGTGAGGAAAGAAATGAAAAGATCCTCCGGGCCGTGGTGGGAAAGTTCGGTTATTTCAAAAAGGTCCGTGGTAACCCGCGACATGATCTGCCCGGTGCGGTTGTTATCGTAAAATGAAAATGACAGCTGCTGCAGGTGGTTAAAAAGATCCCGCCGCATGTCCGCCTCGATATAGGCCCCCACGCTGTGTCCCCAGTAGGTAACAAAATAAGTAAAGCCCATGCGGAGCACATAGATGCCGACCATCAGAAAAATCATGATGAAGAAGAACCGGTAGAGTTCCCCGGGGAGGAGCTTTTCAATCGTATACTTGGTCATCATGGGAAAGGCAAGGTCCACGGCGGAGATGAGGGAGGCGCAGAGCATATCCGCAGCGAAGAGCTTCCAGTGGGGCCGGTAATACCCGGCGAATATCCGTAAAGCGGAGCGGCCGGTAAAATTGTTTGCGATCATCTTACCTATAATATACTTGTCACTAAAATGAAGGAATAGACCGGAAAAAGCCATTCACAAAACTCTTTTTTTGTGGTATACTCTACTAATATGAGCAAGGCGGTGAAGGGTTTTCAGGTAAAACAAAAGGTAGTGTATCCCAGCCAGGGTGTGGGTATCATTAATGCCATTGAGAAAAAGGAATTTAAGGGAGAAAAGGTCTCTTACTATGTCATTTACCTTGAAGTAACGGATATGACCATCATGGTTCCGGTGGATAAGGCCGAAGGGCTGGGGATTCGCCCCATTGTCCCCAAGGAAGAAGCCGAAAGGGCTCTGGAACTTATCGGTGAAGATTATGAGCCCATCCCTTCTGACTGGAAGCTGCGCTACCAGATGAACTTGGACCTTTTAAAAAAGGGCAGCGTCACCGATATTGCCTCTATCGTCCGGTCCCTCTACCACCGGAGCAAGGTCAAGGAACTGCCCATCCTGGAACGGAAGCTCTACGATTCGGCCCTCAAGCTGCTGGAAGATGAGGTCTCCTATTCCCTCCACAAAACCCGTGAAGAGGTAGAAAACCTGATCTTTACCCGTCTGGAGTCCAAATAGTATCATGGGCGCCCTGGCGGCCATTATCACCGCAGGGGGCTCCTCCTCCCGCATGAATGTGGGCAAGACAGGCGGCGGGGTAAAAAAAGAGTACCTGCCGCTTGGGCCGGATATTCTTGATGATGATGGTAAGCCCCTTACGGTGCTGGGGGCATCCCTTATTGCCTTTGCCGCATTCCCCGAAATAAGGACCATCGTCATCACCATCCCCGCGGGTGGTGAACCGGCCGCCCGGCAGGCGATTCCCGCCCGGTTTTTTGCGTCCTCCCATGTACCGGAAATCCTCCTTGTCCCCGGCGGCCCTACCCGGCGTTCATCGGTATATCACGCCCTTTCATTCCTTGCCGCCTATAATCCCGCATTCGTGCTTATCCACGATGGCGCCCGGCCCTGGGTAACAGCCGCCCTTATCGAAGAAGTCATCGCTGCGGTCCAAAAACACCGGGCCGCCCTTCCCCTGCTGCCCCTTTTGGAAACTCCCAAGGAAATTGGTGAAGATGGTTTCGTCAAGCGCCACATCCGCCGTGCCAACATCGGCGCCGCCCAAACCCCACAGGCCTTTGCCTTCCCGGAAATTCTTCACGCCCACGAAAAGGCCGCCGAACGGGAACTTCGGGAAAAATTTGAATACACCGATGACGCCGAAGTCTGGGGTGAATTCTGCGGCCCCGTGGCGGTGGTAAAAGGCGTCCCGGAAAACCGTAAAATCACCTTTCCGGAGGATTTAACCTAATGATACGAATAGGCTTGGGGTGGGATTTACACCGCCTGGTTCCGCTTCGGCGTTTCCTTTTGGCGGGGGTGGAGCTTGAAGCGGACCGGGGGGAATTGGGCCATTCCGATGGGGATGTGCTGGCCCACGCGGTAATTGACGCTGTTCTGGGGGCCGCCGCCCTGGGGGACATTGGGACGCTCTTTCCCCCTTCGGACCCAAAGTGGAAGGATGCGGATTCCATGGAGCTTTTACGGCTTGCCTTCAGCAAGGTCAAAGAACAGGGCTGGCGTCTCTCGAACCTGGACTGTGTGGTCACCTGCGAAAGGCCCAAACTCATCCCCTACCGGGAGCGCATCCGCGCCGCCCTTGCCGCCGCCCTGGATGTCGGCCCTGAAGTGATCTTTATAAAGGGCAAAACCGCCGAGGGCCTGGGCCCCATCGGCGAAGGCGCGGCGGTGGAAGCCGAAGCGGTCTGCCTGTTGGAAAGATAAGGAGGCGCGAATTGAGCGAAAAAAAACCTGTTGCGTGGGACAAAGTCCTCCCTGCCCTGGAATCATGGCGGATTAATCTGGAGGACCCTTCGGTGACCACCGTGGCGGAAAAGTACCACCGGGACGCTTGGGCCGTTCTGGTCTCCACGGTCCTCAGTCTGCGTACCAAGGACGAGGTTACACGGGTCACTTCGAGACGGCTGCTGGAAAAGGCGCCGGGGCCTGCGGAACTGAACCGCATGGCGGAGGAAGAGGTTGCCCGCCTTGTCTACCCGGCGGGGTTCTACCGGACCAAGGCGGCCAGTCTAAAAAAAATCGCCGCAATTCTTTTGGATGAATACGGCGGCAAGGTTCCCGCCGACATGGAGGCCCTGCTGGCCCTCCCCGGAGTGGGCCGGAAAACGGCGAATTTGGTACTCATCGAAGCCTTTGATCTGCCGGGTATCTGCGTGGATGTTCATGTGCACCGGATCTGCAACCGCGCAGGCTGGATTGCCGCCACAAAAAACCCCGAAGAAACCGAAATGGCCCTGCGCCGGGATCTGCCCGAAAAATACTGGAAGGGCATCAATGCCCTTTTGGTTCTTTACGGCCAGAACCTCTGCCGCCCGGTGAGTCCCTTCTGCTCCAAATGCGTGATAACAAAATACTGCCGGCGAAACGGTGTGGATAAGTCAAGATGATTGTTAATTGACAATATGAACTATGATTCATATAATTTGTTATGGATATGTGGGAAGTAACCAACACCGATGAATATGCCGCATGGTTTTTGCAGCAGACGGAAGAGGATCAGGCTATTATCCGTTCACGGGTATTCCTGCTTGCAGAAAAGGGGCCTCAATTAGGCGGCCTTACGCAGATCATCTCAAAGGCAGTTCCTTAAAAAACCTGAAGGAATTACGGGCACAGACGGAAGCCCATGTGTTAAGGGTCGCCTATCTGTTTGACCCGGAACAGAAGGCCCTGCTTCTTATTGGCGGGGATAAAAAGGGAAAGAATGAAAAACGGTTTTATAAGAGCCTCATAAAACAGGCGGAACAAATATATAATTTATATCTTGAGAAGAAGGAGTAAAAAAATGACTAAAAAAGCCCATCCTATAAGTGAACTGGATGCAAAAATGAAACCTGAGGTGTTGGAAAAGGCGCGGATGCTCTACGAAAGGGAACGCCTTAATATCAAACTTGGTCAGCTTAGGGAAAAACATGGGATAAGACAAAATGATGTATCCAGCTTTACCCAAACGGCGGTTTCAAAATTGGAAAACCGGAAGGATATTAAAATTTCAACCCTTATTGATTATCTGGATAGTTTAGGTATGGGTTTGGAAATCAGAACCTATCCCAAAGGGAACCCGGTATCCGCAGAACAGGAAATTCTACTCAGGATATAGAACTCCAGGACCTCTTCGGGTTTATTTAGCCACATCTCTCCCGTGGGGGAGGTACACAACCCCCGGCAGCGGACGGTAGGCTTTAAATGACAGGTACTTAAAGGGGTGGATGTCCAGGGCGTTGCGGTACCAGCCTTCGATTTCACCGGTGTCCACGATGTTGATGGCAGGGCTAAAGGAAATGGGAAGCACCGAACCCCGGTCGAGGAGGAGCTTTTCCGCTTCCGCCAGGGTGGCCCACCGTTTATCCCCGTCTTCGGACATGGACTTTTCCATTAAATTTTCGTAGTCTGCGTCGTTGTACTTGGCGTCGTTCAGGTTGGAGTCCCGGCGCCACATCTGCAGAAAAGTATAGGGGTCCGCAAAATCACCGATCCAGGTGGAAAAGCCCACATCGTAATCATCGCCCTTGAGGGCCTGGAAATACCGGTTGAAGGGGATCACCTCAACCCGTACGGGAACCCCCAGCTTTTCCTTCCAGGATGATGCTATGAGCGCGCCGATCCGGGCGGCGTCCATGGAGGGGGTCAGGCGGATCACCATTTCCGGCAATCCCTTCCCGCCGGGATAACCCGCTTCCGCAAGGAGCCGTTTCGCCTCATCCTCATCGGCCGCTTCCAGGCCATCAACTTTGGGGTAACCGGGGATGGGGTAGATGAGGGTTTTTGCCGGGAGGTAGTGCCCTTCCCGCATTTGCTCCCAGGGGAGGACCAGGATCAGTGCCCGGCGAAGACGGTAATCGTTCCAGGGCTTTTTAGCGGAGCGGATAAAGTAGTAATGGGTGGCGAACATGGCGTTTACCATGATACCGCTCCTGTCGGTCAGGGTGTCCAGGTTTACATCCCCGGATATCCACCGGGCCTCCCCGGAATTCCACATCGCCGAAGCTTCATCCCCGTCTTGGGAAAAGCGGAGGATGATCCGGTTCAGGCTTACCCGTGACGCGTCCCAGTAAAGGTTATTTTTTGAGAGGACGATGCGGTCATCTTCCTGTTGGGTGATATAAAAGGGCCCGTTGGAAATGGGGGGAGTTCCGGACCAGTCTTCCCGGTTGATCAGGGAAGGGTGAATGGGGCTGAAGGAATGATGACAGAGCATACTGGGAAAGAAACTTGCCGGAGTGGCAAGACGGACGATCAGGGTTTTGTCCCCATTTACCTCGATGCCGACCCTGGATTTGTCCTTCAAAAGGCCCATGCGGTATTCCCGTGCCCCTTCGATCACATCAAAAAGGCTTGAATAGGGGGATTCCCGTTTGGGCTCCAGCAGGGAAAGCCATGCGGAACGGAAATCCTCCGCCTTCACGGTATCGCCGTTCCAGTACCGGGCGTTGGAACGGATGGTAAAGGTCCAGGTTTTTTTGTCCTCCGAGACTTCCCATTTTTCCGCCGTCCCCGGAAGCGGTTCCATGGTAAGGGGATGATAGGAAAAAAGCCCCTCGTAAAGGGCGGTAAAAAGCTGGGCTTCGCTTGCCAGGTAGGATTTACGGAAGTCCAGTTCAATGTCCCCGTGGGAAAAGACGGCGGTAAGTTCGTCCCGGATAAGCTGCCGGGGCCGGGTCTCCGCAAATTCCGGTTCCTCAGGATTTTCCTGGGAAACAAGGGATTCAAGCGCAAGACAGAAAGAAAGGGCAAGCAGAAGTGATCGAAACCAGGGACCAAGGCCGAGCTTTTTCATTTGTTCTTCTTTTTCCTTAGAATGAGTATGAAATAGATCAAATATTTAAGCAATTACCCTTATCGTAATACTCAAAACGATGCATCAATTCATTCCTAATAGGGCGCTCGCATGGGTGGCGGATCGAATATTGGTAAATATTTTTCATACCCTTTAAAATCATCATTTTCTTGAAAAAAATTTAAAAAATGTGTTCCGATGCAAGCAAAACCCATAGTTGATGCCCTATATAGGGTGTGAAAATCATATTATTGATCCTGTCTGCGGTCCTGCTCCTTGGCGGCTGCGGGAATTCCCTGGTGGATCCCCGCTTTGTCCTTGATTTTCCGGCCCTTCCTCCGGCCTGGACGGAACTGTTCGGCCCGCCCCGGTGGCGTGTCGAATGGATAAGCCCGGCGGGGACCCGGGAATTTGTGGAAACAAGCGCCCCCGGCGAGCGGGTGGAGGTAAACATCTCCCCCACAGAGGCAAGCCCGATCCTTGCCTGGCCATTCTGGCCGGCCAAGGGCATTAATCCCGGGATCTTCCGCCCTGTAGGGGCCATCTTCCCCTTTGACGCTGCCGGCGGCCGGATCAGCTTGAGTCGGCAGGGCGGGGTGGACGCTTTTTTCTACCATGCCCTCCTGAAGGCCGCAGCTGCCGCTGAAGAGACCGTCGGCGTCAGGGTTCCCCAAAACTTTGACTGGCCCCGGTTCCGCTCAGTATTTGAGGACCCGGCCGTTTCCGCAGAGGTCTGTACCGATCCCTGGACCGCAGACTTGCGGGGCATCGCCGTCAAGGTAGTGCAATCGGGCTTTGACAAGCGCCGATTCAAACCCATAGCCTCTGTGGAACTGGAAATCCCCGTATCAGGAGGCCCCTGGATAGGGACATCCCCCTTTGCATCTCCCCTTTCTTTTGAAGATACTGGCCCCGTATTTCCGGTCAGGCCCGGAACAGAATGTGACACCTGGTACTCCGCCGAAGGGGTCCTTCGCTGCGCAGGGAAGACATGGGTGTTCCGGCCCTGGGAATGAATTCTGCGGCAAAAGGGCAATCTCATTTACTATTCATTATTCCCCATCTTGGTTAAAATCCTCCGTATGATTCGCCGCTGCGCCGCTGTTCTGCTGGTTTTATTTTTGTCCGCATCCTGTACCAGGGCGCCTGCGCCGGAAGCCGCCGCTGATGCGCCTGTCCCGGTATCGATCCCGGCGAATCTTTTTGCCATACTTAAGCCGGGGGAAAGCCCCCTGTGGTTTGAATTGGCAGAGGGGGGGCCCCGGCTGATAAGCGGCCCTGAAGAGGCGGCCCTTTCCCCCTTTACCCCCTGGCCCTTAACCCGGCATATCCGGGGCATGCTTACCCAAGGGGATGAGCTTGCCGCCGGGGTGAACCGGGATGGCCTGCTGCTCCTTCGGCCATGGGAGGAACCCGGCGATGGGGCAGGGGGGCTCGCGCTGTACCGTATCGCAGATGTTCCGTTTTGGGAAAATTACACCCTGGGGAGCCTCTTTTTTTATGGGGGAAAAACAGCGGCGCTCCTGTACCGGGATGATTTTTTTACCGATCTAACGGCCCCGGCTCCGTCCCCCCCGGTGTGGGCCCTGAAGGGCGACCTTTCCGGCTTTGAGGGCCTTGAGCTTCCCGCACTGGGGAATATCCCCTTTGCGGATGGCTGGGAAGTAGACGCTTTGCGGCCCGGCAGTGACGGCCTTTGGTATTACCGGGGAATTCACCGGGAGGGAGGCGGGCAGGCGGTCCGGTATTACCGCACCGCAGACCTGGGGCAGGCGGGGGAGGAGATTTCTGTTGGGGTTTATCGTGATTCCGAGCAGACAGAAAAGGATGCCGCCGGAGAGGCGGCCCGGATAGAAAGTTTTTCCCTGCCCCCTCTGCCTGAGAATTTTGTGTATACCGGCCTCGGCCTCGTGGGGGACACGGTCTTTGCCGCCTGGGAGGAACAGCAGGATTGGAACATCGGCGCCGCCGGGTTTATGGTGATTGACATGAATGGGCTTGGCCGGTAGACTGATTTCATGAATCTGACCTTTGCCCCCGGCGGCATACATCACCATTATCACGGTTTTTCGCAAACCCCGGGGTCTTGTGCGCGGTAGGCGCATATAGCGGTAATTGAGCCGTGGACTCCCGGAGCATTTCCGGCGGGGTTCACGGTTTTTTTTTGGAGTAATGAATGATGCCGCGCCTCCGTATGGAGGCGCCTGAATCCATTCCGCTCTGAAAGCGGACGGAGGACGCATGGACAAACTGCGAATACTGATTCCGAAAGGGCGGATTTTTGACAACGTATCCCGGCTTTTTTCTGAGGCGGGGTTTCCCATCTCTTTGGCGGACCGGACCTACCGGCCGGTACTTGGCGCGGCATGGCTTGACGCAAAGATCATGAAGCCCCAGAACGTGGGGGAACTGCTGGAAATCGGCAGCCACGACGCGGGCTTTACCGGGATCGACTGGATCAAAGAAAGCGGCGCCGATGTGGAAGAAATTCTTGACCTGGGCTTCGACAAGGTCCGCATCGTGGCGGCGGTTCCCCAGGAGGTGGACGATGAGCGGCTACGCTCAAAGAAGCTCGTGGCCGCCACCGAGTACGTCAACATCGCCGAAGGCTGGCTCAAAAAACAGGGCTACCAATACCGCATCCTCCGTACCTACGGGGCCACCGAGGTCTTCCCCCCGGATGACGCGGACATGATCATCGACAACACCTCATCGGGGCAGACCCTGCGGGACAACGGCCTGCGGATCATCGATACGATTCTGGAATCCTCAACCCGCTTTGTGGCAGGCAGGGCGGCAATGGCGGATAAGGAAAAGCGGAGCCGCATCGAAGAACTGGCCATGCTTTTTAAGGCGGTGCTTGACGGCCGGGACCGGGTGATGCTGGAGATGAACGTGCCAAAGGCGCGGTTCTCCGAAGTCATCGCGGGGCTTCCCGCCATGCGGAGCCCCACTGTCGCCCCCCTTCACGGGGACGAGGGTTACGCGGTAAAAATCGCCGTGAAAAAACACGAGGTGCCGGACATCATCCCGCGGCTAAAAAAACTCGGCGCGGTGGATATCGTGGAATACGATTTGCGGAAAGTTGTTCCATAAGGGGGGCGTATGGCGAGAATTGCGGAAGTCAGCAGGACTACTAAAGAAACTGATATCACAGTAAAGCTGAACATTGACGGGACCGGGGAGGTGAAGCTGGATTATCCCATCGGCTTCATGGTCCACATGCTCAACACTTTTAGCCGGCACGGGCTTTTTGATTTGGAGATACGGGCATCCGGTGACCTGGAAGTTGATCAGCATCATCTGGTTGAAGATACGGGGATTGTGCTGGGGCAATGTTTCGCAAAGGCCCTGGGGGACAAGCGGGGGATACGCCGCGCCGGGAGCTGCCTTTTCCCCATGGACGAAACCCTGGCCCGTGCGGCGGTGGATATTTCAGGCCGCGCCTACCTTGTGTTTGACGCGCAGCTTTCCTGTGTTCCGCTGGACAGGTTCCAGACCGATACGGTGGAAGATTTTTGGCAGGGCTTTAGTAATGCTGCGGGGCTGGCACTCCACCTGGACATACTCCGGGGCCGCAGCGATCATCACAAGATCGAGGCGCTTTTTAAAGCCGCCGCCCGCGCCCTGCGGGAGGCCTGCGAATACGATAACCGTTCTCTGGATTTGATTCCCTCCACCAAGGGGATGATAGCGTGAACGGCCTTATCGGGGTCATCGATTACGGCGCAGGAAATCTCGGCTCGGTGATGAACGCCCTCAAGCGGCTGAACTTAAACGCCCGCTTCGCATCAGGGCCGGAGGAACTTGTTTCAGGCGACTCTGCGGCAAACCGTGCCTCGCCATTTGCGGGGATCATCTTCCCCGGTGACGGACACTTCGCCACCGCCATGGCTTCTTTGACACAATCAGGCTACGCCGAGGCGATTAAAGGCTGGATCAAGGCGGATAAGCCCTTTCTGGGAATCTGCATCGGCCTTCAGCTTCTGTTCGACAGTTCCGAAGAAGCGCCCCCGGTGGACGGTAAAGCGGTGCAGGGCCTTTCGGTGATCCCCGGTACGGTGAAAAAATTTCCCGGCCGCAAGGTCCCCCAGATCGGCTGGAACCAAACCGCAGCAAAACTGAATTCCCGTCTTTTCCGCAGTATTCCTGCGGACACTTTTTTTTATTACATCCATTCCTACTACACCGATCCCGCCGACAGCAGCGTTACTGCTGCGGAGGCGGAATATTATCTGCGTTACTGTTCGGCGGTCGAGCGCGGCGCATTGGCGGCGGTCCAGTTTCACCCGGAAAAGTCCGGGGCCCTGGGCCTCAAGCTTTTGGAAAACTGGGCTGATTTTTAAAGGGGGAATGATGCAGGCGAAGCGGATAATTCCCTGTCTTGATGTGGACGACGGCCGGGTGGTCAAGGGAATAAAGTTTAAAGGGATACAGGATGCCGGAGACCCGGTGGAGCTGGCCCGGCGTTACAACGATGATGGCGCTGACGAGCTTACCTTCCTTGACATCGGCGCATCCTACAAAAGCCGCGCCACCCTTCTTGAGGTGGTCCGCCGGGTTGCCGCCGAAGTCTTTATCCCCCTCTGCGTGGGCGGCGGCATCCGCACCGTGGATGACATGCGGGAGGCCATGAACGCCGGGGCCGACAAGGTTTCTGTCTGCACATCTGCCCTTCAAAATCCGCAGCTCCTTTCCGAGATGGCCCGCGCCTACGGCAGCCAGTGCGTGGTGCTGTCGATAGATGCGAAACGCTGCGCGTTTCGCTCGGAGTTTTCGCCTTGCGAAAACTCCATGCAAAGTATCAGGCCCAGATGGAATGCCTATTCCCACGGGGGCCGCACCGACACCGGTATTGACGCCGTACAGTGGGCCATACAGGCGGTAGAGCTGGGGGCCGGTGAGATTCTCCTCAACTCGATAGACGCCGACGGCACCGGTGCGGGCTACGATCTGGAACTGACCGCAGCGATCCTCGAAGCGGCGCCCGTGCCGGTAATTGCCAGCGGGGGTGCGGGGGATCTGGACCAGATCGCAAATGTACTGCTGTCCACCGGGGTGGATGCTGCGGGAGCAGACGCCGCCCTCGTAGCATCACTGTTACACTTTGGAAAAACCACGATCCGTGAGATCAAGAAACACGCTGAATCAAAGGGAGTTTGTGTCAGATGGTAGTCGCTTCGATTGATGTGCAGGACGGCAAGGTCGTCCAGTTGAAACAGGGTTCTGAATTAATATTACAGCGGGATAACGCCGTTGAACTGGCAGAAGAGTTTGACCGCTACGGCGAAGTGGCGGTGATCGATCTGGACGCCGCTATGAACAAAGGAAGCAATATCGAAATGATAAAGCCCCTGCTTCGCAAGGCCGAATGCCGCGTGGGCGGGGGCATCAGAACCCCTGAACAGGCGAAGGAACTGGTAAGCCTTGGGGCGCAAAAGATCATCCTCGGTTCCGCCGCTTTTCGGGACCCTGCAAAAAAAGGCTCAGGGATCGCGGGGGGCGAATTTAAAGTCAACACTGAATTTCTGGAAGCCATGGTAAAAAAAATCAGCCGTGAACGGATCATCGTTGCGGTGGATGCCCGGAACGGCGAGATTGTGGTTGACGGCTGGAAGACCCCCACCGCTCTTAAGCTTATTGACGCCGCCAAAGCGGTGGAGCCCTATGCGGCGGAACTCCTCTTTACCTGCGTGGAGCGGGAGGGAACCATGACCGGCATCGATCTGGAACCGGTCAGGGCGCTGCGGGAAGCGGTTTCGTGCAGTATTACTGTTGCCGGAGGCGTCACCACCCTGGAAGAGATCGAAGCCATCGCCGCATTGGGCTGTGACGTGCAGCTTGGCATGGCCCTCTATACCGGCAAGATAAATCTGGCGGATGCCTTTGTGCGTTCCCTGAATTGGAAGAAGGCTGAGGGTGGCATGCTTCCGGTTATCGCCCAAGCCCCCGATGGCCAGGTTTTAATGACCGGCTTTGCCGACCGGGAAGTGGTTGCGGAAACCTTCAAGCGGGGAAATCTCTGTTTCCATAGCCGCACCCGAAACAAGCTCTGGATGAAGGGCGAAAATTCCGGCAACACACTAAAACTGCAACGGCTTCGGGCCGACTGCGATCGGGACGCGATCCTCGCCGTGGTGGAGCCTGCGGGGCCGGTCTGCCACACCGGCGCTTTTTCCTGCTTCACCCAGGACCGGCGATACACCTGGGAATTCCTCCAGTCAATAATCACCGAGCGTTTCCGCAATCCCGCCCCCGGTTCCTACACCGCCACCCTGGACGATGAACTGGTCCGGGAAAAGGTGATGGAAGAAGCCGATGAGGTCTGCACCGCCAAAACCCACGATGAAGTTGTCTGGGAAGCGGCGGATTTATTGTATTTCACCACGGTCCTTATGACCCGCGCAGGGGTAAGTGTCGCTGAAGTTTTGCAAGAGCTGGACAGAAGGCACAAGAAATGAGTATCTATTGGAATGAGCGCGTAAAAAATCTATCTCCCTATGTTCCCGGCGAACAGCCCCGGGATCGGAAGTTTATCAAACTCAACACCAACGAGAATCCCTATCCGCCTTCGCCTAAGGTAATGGCGGCAATTAGTAACACTATTGCTGCGGAAAAGGCCGATACCGCGGGAGCAAAGCTCAGGCTCTACCCGGACCCGGCCTGTACTGACCTACGGGAGGCAATCGCCGCCCGGTATCATGTCAAGAGGGAACAGGTTTTTGCGGGGAACGGTTCGGATGAAGTGCTGGCCTTTGCCTTCGCCGCTTTTTTCAACAGTAATACTGTCGGCAGCAATGCTGCGCTGCCGATACTGTTTCCCGATATCACCTACAGTTTTTATCCCGTCTATGCAGGTCTCTGGGATGTGCCTTTTCGCACCATTCCGCTTGCGGAAGATTTTTCCATCAATATTGATGATTATAAAATTCCCTGTGGGGGCGTGATTTTTTCTAATCCCAACGCGCCTACCGGCCTGGCCCTGCCCCTGAACAGCATCCTTTCCATTGCGGACTATCAGAAAAACAGTAATTGTGTGGTGATTGTGGACGAGGCCTATATAGCCTTTGCCAATACGCCGGGGGTGGAATCGGCGGTTCCCCATATCAATGATCATCCCAACCTGCTCACGGTTCATACCCTTTCAAAATCAGCCTCACTTGCGGGGCTGCGGGTGGGCTTCGCCATCGGGAACGAAGAACTTATTGAAGGGCTCTGCCGAATTCGTGATTCCTTTAACTCTTACACATTGGACCGGCTTGCCCTTGCGGGAGCCGCCGCCGCTGTTTCCGATGCGTCCTATTACGATGAAATAAACGGCAGGGTGATCGCCACACGGGACCGGGTTTCCGTCGTGCTTTCCGTACAGGGTTTTGATGTTATTCCATCATCGGCAAATTTTATTTTTATCCGCTTCCCCAATAAAACCGGGAGCGCCGCCTTCGCCGCACTTCGGGAAAAGGGTATTTTGGTGCGGCACTTCAACAAAGAGCGGATTGCAGATTACCTGCGTGTAAGCATCGGTACGGATGCGGAAATGGATAGTTTTTTGGAAGCCTGTGAAGAAATAGGAAGGTCTTAAGGAAAATTTAACCACAAAGCTGTCCAGGGACAGCGGGGCACGAAGAACACAAAGGGAAGAAAAAAGATAGATACCTTTCCCTTCTTCCTTTGTGTCCTTTGTGTCCCGGAACCCCAAGGAACCTATGGTTCCAGGTTCCTTAGTGGTTAATTATTCTTCGTCCTTGTGGTTAAAATATGATGAGGTGTTATGAAGATCATTACCGGTTCTGAATTTGATGCGTACTGGAAGAGTCTTGCCCTGCGAAGTGATGATGAGAAGGTCACCGCCGCGGTACAAAACATTATCGCTGCGGTCCGCGCCGAGGGGGATATTGCGGTGCGGCGCTTCGCATCACAGTTCGATAGAAGTTCCCCGGAAAAGCTTGAGGTTCCACGCAGTATTGCTGCGGAGGCATGGGAAAAACTTAAAGCCGATGACGGCGAACTTGCCGCCGCCCTTGAATTTGCCTCGGATCATATCCGGCGTTTTTCCATGGAACAAAAAAAACAGTTTGTTGATTTTGAGTATGTGATGGATGGCGGGCTTGTCACGGGCCAGCGGGTTATTCCGGTGGAACGGGCAGGCGTCTATGTTCCCGGCGGCCGTTTTCCCCTTATCTCCACGGTCCTTATGGGGGTGATCCCTGCCCTTTGCGCCGGAGTGGGGGAGGTGGTACTTGCGTCCCCGCCGGGTGATGACGGTCTCCCGGACTCCCGCATTCTCGCCGCCGCCCACCTTGCCGGCGTGGAACGGATTTTTGCAATCGGCGGCGCACAGGCAATTGCCGCGCTCGCCATCGGCACCGAAACCATTCCCCGTGTTGACATTATCGCCGGTCCGGGGAACAAGTATGTGGCCGCCGCGAAACGGCTCCTCTTTGGCGAAGTGGGTATCGACTTTGTCGCGGGCCCCACCGATGTGCTCATCATTGCTGATGGGGCGGTAAATTCCGCAGATCTTGTGGCTGCAGACATGCTCGCCCAGGCGGAACATGATCCCGATGCCCGCGCCCGTGTCCTGGTCCCCAGCCGCGCTCTGGCCGATCAAATCACCGCGGCCCTGGAACGGCGGCTGCGGACGCTTCCCACTGCAAAGACCGCTCAGGCTTCCCTGGATGCGGGGGGGCTCATCATTATCTATACTTCACAGGAAGAAGCCATTAGAATTGCTAATGTCATTGCGCCGGAACATCTTGAGTTACAGACAGCGGATACTGAAAGCTGGATACCCGCGCTTAAAAATTACGGCTCCCTTTTCATCGGGGAAAAATCGGCGGAGGTTCTGGGGGATTATTCTGCGGGGATCAACCACACCCTGCCCACATCGGGGAGCGCCCGGTTTTCAGGCGGTTTATCGGTGCGGCATTTTCTCAAGACCGTCACCACCCTCCGCTGTGCGGAAGGGGAAGGCTGGGAACAGGCGCGGCGCGCGGCGGAAATTATCGCCCATGCGGAGGGCCTTGCAGGCCATGCGGAGAGCGCCAAGATCAGATCAATATGAAAAGAAATGGTTACCGGGCAATTTTTGAGCTATATTTATGTGAGGGGGCACGATGGAAACGGCTGCTTATTTGAATGATTCCGGCATCGCATTGACAGAAGCCAAGCGGCCCAATGACGCGATACCCCTGTTCCGGAAGGCCCTAAGCATGGAGCCCGAAAATCCCCTGCTCTGGCTGAATCTGGGGATCGCCCAACAGCGCACCGGTGATTACGATGAGGCCATCAACAGTTTTTCCCGCGCTGTTTTTATTCAGGATGATCTTGCGGAAGCCTGGGCCAGTATGGGGCTCATCTATTACGAACTTGAACGGTTTGAATTATCCGAAGAATGCTACCACGGCGCCCTGATGCGGGATGACTGCGCCCCCAAAACCTGGAACAATTTGGGGGTGCTCTACTTTGCGGAGGGGGGCTTTGAGGAGGCCCGCCATTGTTTTGAGGAAGCAGTGAGCCTCTCCCCTGCGTATTACGAAGCCCTGTTCAACCTCCGGGATGTCTGCCGGGAGCTTGAGGATTACCGGGCCGCCGCAGAATTTGAGCGGGTCCTCGCCGGGCAGAACAGGAAGTAAAAAATGAAGATTCTTTATATTGCCGAATTGGTGGGTAAAGCCGGGGTTTATGCCTTCAAAAAGGGGCTCCCGGAACTGAAAAAACGGTACAGAATAGATTTTGTGATTGCCTGCGCCGATGGGGCCACCGGCGGGAACGGCCTGGGCCGGAACCATGCCGCCTATCTCCACAAGCTGGGGGCTAATGTGCTCACCACCGGGGAATGCTGCTTTTACAAGAAGGACCTCACCGAGAACATCGAAAAAATTCCCTACGTGCTGCGCCCCGCAAACTTCAACCCGGAAGCGCCGGGCTTCGGTTCGCGGGTGTACAAGGTGGGGAATGACAAGGTCGCGGTGGCGGTGATCCTGGGCCAGAGCAGCTTTGGGCGGGTCCACGGGAACAACCCCATCTCCATGCTCCCCAGCCTGCTGGAACGGCTCCACCAGGAAACCCCTTACGTGATCATCGACTTCCACGCCGAGGCCACCGCTGAAAAGCGGACCCTCTGCTTCGCCGCAGACGGACGCTGTTCCGCCATGATCGGCTCCCACAACCGTGTCCAGACTGCGGACGAAAAGGTGATGCCCGGTGGGACCGCAGTCATCACAGACGCGGGCCGCACCGGCAGCGCCGAATCAATCGGCGGCTGCGAGATCAAATCCCGGCTGCAGGAATACTTCACGGGTATCCCCGATTGGACCCGCGACGCCTGGGCCGGGCCGGAACTCCAAGGCGTCCTCATCGACATCGGCCGGGACGGCAAGGCCCTTTCAATAGAACGGATCAGGGAGAAAGTACCGGAGGCCCCCCAACCGGAAACAACGGCGGAGGATACGGTCGAGACATGATAGGGAAGGTTCTTTCCATCTCGGGCAAGATGGCCGTCATTGAGCCGGACAAACCCGCAGGATGTTTCGGCTGTATGCACCAGGAATGTGCTAAAGGCTTTGCCCCCATCACTGCAGAAAATTCGGACAATCTGGACTTGGCCCCCGGCCGGCTGGTGGAAACCGGTTCCGGCAACCGTACCCTGCTGCGTCAGGGAGCGGCGGCACTCAGCCCTCCCCTCCTGGGCTTCATCGCGGGCTTCCTTCTTTCAGGCATATTCTTTCCCCAATCCGCTGACGGACTCCGAGCCGCCTGCGGGGCGTTCCTTCTTTTTGCCGCTGCCCTGGGCTTTTATTTTTTCCGTAAACGGTTCCCCCCAAAAATCGTACCCCAAATTTTACGGGTAATACCGAAATAAAGGCTGTTGTCAGTTCCACGAAATTTGGTTATATTATATATGAGGGTCGGTAATATCCGCCCTCTGAACCGCTCGCAGGAGGGTTCAATTTTTGCCGGGCCGAAAGGCCGGTACACGCGCAGGGAAGAAACCCCTGCACAAAGGAGCCACTTATGAAGGGCAAGAGTTACATGGATCTGGGGACGATCTTCGACGAGATCTTCGATGCCGCCAGGGATTTCAGTGACGAATTTCACCGCAATTTTAACCAGTTTGGGGGCGGCTTAAACGGCGAGGGCTGCGGCCCCCAGGGTCACTTTGGAGGCCGGGGGCCATTCGGTCCCTTCGGCAAGGGCGCCTTCGACGAAAACACCGATTACTACCCCAACTATTCCTATCCGCCGATGAACGTCTACATGACGCAGGATCGCAGCATGATCTTTGAATTCGCCTTGGCGGGCTTCGACGAAAAGGATATCAGCCTCTCCTTCCAGGGTGATTACATGGTCTTCTCCGCAAAAATCGCAGAAGGCGAAAACACGGATCTGCCAGAAGAGAATCTGCGGTACTTCAAGCGCCGTCTCAAATTAAAGGACATTGAAAAGCAGAAATACTTTGTTCCCCTGGACAAATACGCCCAGGAGAATGTCAAGGCCGTCTACAAAAACGGCATCCTCAAGGTGTGCATCCCCCCCAAGGATGAACCGGATCAGAATGACGGCATCAAGATCGAGATCATCAAAGAAGGTAATTAAATAAAAAAGGAAGGGAGATAAAAATCCCTCTTCCTTTTTTTGTGTCCCTAAGTTTTGTTTTAGAACCCGTTAAACGGCTCCGGCCGGGTGCAGGTACTCTTTACATCGTAGTAGCTGCCCGATGCGGAAGCGTCGTGGATGCCGTGCATCACGTCCAGCACATGGTAGGCCATTTCGCCGTTTGCCCGGTGGGGCCGGTTTTCGCCTATGGACAGCGCAAGGTCTGTGATGCCAAGGCCCCGGCTGTTTTCCTTGTACTCCCGCAGGAGGGGTATCTCGGACCAGTTTTCTTCCCGGTAGCGTTTTACATACACCGGACCGCCAAAGGTGTTGGGGTCCGGCACACGCAGGGTTCCCTCGGTGCCGTAGATTTCGATAAAAGGCAGGGTATGGGAATACACATCAAAACTGGTGATAATGGTTCCCACCGCGCCTGATGCAAAGTCCAGTACCCCGGCGATGGTAGTAGGTACTTCAACGTCGATAACCGTGCCGTTCAGGGGCTCACTGGTGATGGTCCGCTGTTTGATGGGTGTCTTTGCGGAACCGGAAACACGGGCGATGGGCCCAAGGAGATTTACCAGTGCGGTAAGGTAGTAGGGGCCCATATCGAACATGGGGCCGCCGCCCTTTTTGTAATAAAATTCCGGCCCCGGATGCCAATGCTCATGGCCGTGGTTCGCCATAAAAGCGGTGGCCGCCACGGGCTTCCCGATCCAGCCGTCATCCAGGAGCTTGCGGCAGGTTTGGCCTCCCGCGCCCAGGAAAGTGTCCGGGGAACCGCCCACCTTCACCTTGTTGGCGGCGGCAACTTTGAGAACCTCCTGAGCCTCCTCCCGCTTTGCGCAGAGGGGCTTTTCATCGTACACATGCTTGCCCGCTTTTACCGCCGCAAGGGCAACCCCGTAATGATCCGGGGGCTGGGTAATGTTGAGGATGATGTCCACATCAGGGCTCTCGATGAGGTCCTGAGTTTTCAGGATATGGGGAATGCCATAATCCGTATTGGCCTTTGCGGCCCGTTCATGGATCAGGTCCGTTACCGCCGTAACCTGCACATGTTTACTGTGCATCCCGGTTAAATTCTTAAGATAAATGCCGCTGATATTTCCAATACCTACAATACCGATACGCGGTTTCTTCAATTCGGCCATGTTAATACATCCCCTTTTCGTTTTTGAATTCATCGGTGGAAAGTCCCTTCTCCACCGCGATCCGTTTGCCATCGGCGGCCCAAAGCAGGCCCCGTGCCATCATGATCCAGGCTTCAGGAATATTAAACACATCATCGTGATGACCTAAAGCATTGTAAAACACCCGGCCATGGCCCCATTTACGGGTCCACACCTGGGGCACATCCACCTCGCCGTTTGCCGAATGGTACCAATGGACCACGGGGAAACGGGTGGTCGCCAGAACTTCGTTGGCGGGGTCCGTGTGGAGGTAGTATTGCTCCGAAGAGACATCAAAGTCCTTTACCCCATCGGTAAGAGGATTTGATTTGCTGATGATGTTTACCCGGTAAGGCGTACCGTCACAGCCCGGATGGGCAACCCAGTTTGCGCCGGTGATAAACTGCCAAAGGACATTATTACGGAAAGCGTCGCACATGCCGCCATGGTTACCCGCGAGGCCCACCCCGGAACCGATGGCCTCGGAAACAACTTCAAAAAAAGGTTTGGGCAGATCCTCTTTACACATGGTCCACACCGGAACAATCAGGTCTTGGGATTTCAACAAGGGCAAATCCTGCAAGGTGTCCAAGGTTTCAGTAACCGTAACTTCAAAATCCTCGGACTCAAGAAATTTTTTGAACCGCGCCGTTATCAGTTTCGGTTCATGGCCATCCCAGCCGCCGCACAAAATCAATGCCTTTCTCATAAAACCTCCTTTTTCTTGTCTTAATATCCCTTTGCCGCGCCGCCCGCCAAAAGGCTCACCGCGGAACTGGTACCGATCCGGCTTGCGCCTGCTTCGATAAATTGTACCAGATCCTCACGGGTTTTGACTCCCCCGGCGGCCTTAATTTTTACCTTTGGCCCGATGTGTTTTTTAAAGAGCAGCACATCCTCACGGGTTGCCCCGGCGGTCCCGAAGCCGGTAGAAGTCTTGATGTAGTCCGCCCCCGCATCGGTGACGATTTCGCAGAGCCGGATCTTTTCATCTTCCGTAAGGTAGCAGGTCTCGATGATCACTTTGAGGATATGCCCGGCGGCGGCCTGGCGCAGAAGAATTATCTCCTCCCGGACCCAGTCAAAATGGCCTCCCTTTAGGTCCCCGATATTGATCACCATGTCGATTTCATTTGCGCCGCTCAGGATGGCCCGCTCCGCCTCCAGCACTTTGGCCGCAGTAATACTGTAGCCCAGGGGAAAGCCGATGACGGTGCAGATATTCACCCTGCCGCCGTATTCTTCGTGAACCGGTTTTACAAAGGAAGGGGGTATGCACACCGATGCGGTTTTATACTGAACCGCCTCGCCGCAGAGTTTCGCAATCCCCTCCCATGTTGAAGTTGCCTTGAGCAGGGTATGATCGATGCGGCTCAAAATCTCCTGATCGGTCATTGGACACCCTTGTTATTTGGGCAGAAACGCGGGACTGATCCCCGACCAATCGTTGTCGATTTTGAGGGAGTCCAGAATCTGCGAGACCTGTCCCCGGTGATGGGTTCCATGGGCTTCAAGGCTCTGGAGCATAAAATAAAGGGGCGCCGTGGGGGGCTTGCCCTTGTACCATTCTACCGCAACCGGGGCGTTAAAATCCTTTTCCTCCAGGGCGTCGATAAAATTGATGTACGCCTTGTCTGCCGCCTTAAGACCCGCGGTAACCGCCTTCCATTGTTCTTCGCCCAGCTTCTTCCCCTCGGGGATTTCGATCTTTGCCAGGGACGCCAGGGCCTTTGAGGCGGCGGCGTTACCCGCAGCCGCGTCTTTAAACATTCCCAGGATATACACCTGCCCCTCCAGGATATGCCGGACAAGCCCCGACAGGCTCCCGAAATAACTCTTGCGGGACTTTTCCCGGTCATCGTTGGACAGGGTATTCAGAATAGTGACAATGGCCTTGTTGGCGGCTTCATTGTACTTCGCGAAGATAAGAAAAATTTCTTTCATGTTTTTGATCCTCTCTAAATCCAGTATATGATAATGACCTGTCAATTTCCAGTCCTTATCCTTTAACCGCCCCGGCGGAGAGCCCGTTGATCACCTTTTCCTGGGCAAACACATAGAACAGAATGACCGGTAAAGATCCTACAAAGACCGCCGTCAGTACCGAGGGAATATTGATAGATTCGGTACCATAGAAATCCCTCAAGCCCAGGGGCAGGGTTTTTTTACTGGTAGAATTGATCATGGTCATGGCCATAATAAACTCGTTCCAGAATCCCAAAAAATTTAAGATAGCCGCCGTAGAAACAGCGGGCACCGAAATGGGAAGCATGATACTCCAGTATATCCTTAAGGGGGAAGCCCCATCTATCACCGCCGATTCCTGAATACTGTTGGAAACTTCCTTAAAAAAACTGGTCATAATATAAATCGCCACCGGCAGGCCAAAGCTGATATAGGGTATAATTAAGCCGGGGAAGGTGTTCGTTAAACGCAGGGACTTGGTCATCTGATAGATGGGGATAAGGGTGGTGTGGACCGGTATCATCATCCCGATAACAAAGATCATCAGGACCAATTCGGAAAAACGAAATTTTATTTTTGCCAGGGCATAACTCGCCAGGGACGCAACAATGGTGGTAAAAAAGGTGGCGAACCCCGCAACAATAAGGCTGTTCAGGAAATAAATATTGAATTTTGACCGCAGCACTTTATCAAAATTTCCAAAGTACAGTTTCTTGGGCAGGCCCCAAAAATCCCCGCCCATATAATCGTTCATGGACTTAAAGGACATGATGGTGGTAAGCACAAAGGGAAACCCAAAGAGGACCAGGAAAAACAAAGCCACAATATAATAGCCCAGCATTGCAACGGGATTAATTTTCTGAATGGTCATGATGCGCTTTCCTCCTTGTTCCGGGTCATAAACCGGAATATGGCAATAACAATAAATGAGATGATCACCATACATGCCGCGACGGCGCTGCCGTAACCCATCCGGTCTTCGTTAAAGGCCTTTTTATACATAAAGGTAGCCATCAACTCCGAATAGCCGTTAGGTCCCCCCAATGTCATGATCCAGAAGAGGTCAAAATATTTAAGGGAGCCTATAATGGAAAGCACCGCAGAGGTTTTAAGGGTCCCCGAAAGGAGGGGCAGGGTCATGGTCCAAAACTGCTGGCTCCGGGTCGCGCCGTCTATGGTGGCGGCTTCGTAAAGTTCATCGGGAATACCGGTCATACCGGCCCGCAGCAGGATCATGTATTGAGGGGTGTATTGCCAGCAGATTACAAAGAGGACGGCAAACATAACCACCTCTTCGGACCCCAGCCAGGAAAGGGGCTTAGTAGGGCTTATCATTTTTAAAACCCCGTTAAAAATACCGCTGAAGGGATCGTAGATAAGCTGCCAGAAAGTACCGGTGGCCACCGTGGAAAGGAGCAGGGGCATAAAATAGACGGTCCGGAATATTTTGGTTCCCTTAAAATCGGTGTTAATAAGAAGCGCCAGGATCATGCCGAAGCCCAGCTGGAATACGATGGACACCACCACCAGCAGCATGTTGTTCCGTACCGCATGCCAGAACCGCCCGTCCTGCATCAGGGTAACGAAATTCCCCAGCCCGATGTTCAAGGCCCGTGATGCGGGGCCCACACCGTTCCACTGAAAGGTGCTGAAATAAAAGGTTCGTATTATCCCGTTCAGGGTATAGGAACAATACACCAACAGG
This sequence comes from Spirochaetia bacterium, assembly GCA_026002045.1. Taxonomy (GTDB): domain Bacteria; phylum Spirochaetota; class Spirochaetia; order Treponematales; family Breznakiellaceae; genus BNUT01. Next base: position 51,682 of record BOAV01000005.1, read on the forward strand.
GCAGGCAGGAGAAACAGAAAAATTGTTACCCCACTGATAAGCTGCCGTCTTGATTTTTGGGTTAAGGAAGCCACCGGATTACCCCTTAATGATCAGACTTAAAAAAGTCCCTGCCAAATCAACGCAATTTGGCAGGGATCATTTACTTTACATTCTGTTCTTTCCCGAAATACCGACTATGCTAATTAGCAGCATCGTAGGCCTTCTGCATTTCCTCCGCAGCCTGCCGGGGAGTCATGGTGTTACCAAACAGGGCCTGAACCGTATCTTTGTGGAGTTCCGCAAGCTCGGCAGTTAAGGTCTGATCGATATAGTTCTGCAGATAGGTCGCTGCCGCCACTTCCCTTAACAGTTCCTGGCTGATGGGGTTATTCGCCGTAAGCCCCTGTAGAATGGGGATAGCTCCGGTTTCCATCAATGCGGTCTGGAGCTCCTTATCGGTAGCGATAAAGGCGGCAAACTTCGCAGCCACGGCCTTGTTCTTGCAGTTGGCAGAAACGGAAAGCACGTTGTTCCCGGCCAGGAGGTCCGTGGTCTTGCCCTTGCCCCCGTCTATTGCCGGGTACAGGCCTATGGCCAGTTTTTTGTCGAAGAAATCTTTATTCTCGTCGGCGATGGAAGAAATAGTACCGCTGGTCATGATCATCATGGCGGCCTGTTCCTGGTAGAACATCATACGGTCCTGACCCTGGTCGGAGTTAAGCCCGTTGGCGCCGGCGGGGAAATAACCCTTGGCGATCTGTTCCTGAAGGATCTCCGCCGCCCGGATAAAGGTGGGGTCGGTAAACTTGACTTTTTTGTCCATGGCCTGCTGGAAAATGTCCGCGCCTCCAAGCCGCATGGAAAGGAGTACGAAGTACTGGGCTCCGGGCCACTTTGACCGGTTAGCCACCGTAAAGGGGGTAATGCCGTTAGCAATGAAGACCTTGGCAACGTTATCCAATTCCGCCAGGGTCTTGGGGAACTGGAGATTGTATTTAGCAAAGAGGTCCTTATTATAGTAAAACACCGTAGAACCCCCAATGTAGGGAATACCGTAGGTCTTGGTTCCGTATTTCGCAAAATCCAGATTGTTCTGGCCGATAAGGGGGGCCAAACCTTTTGCATCATCGGTAATGTCCGCCACAAGCCCGGCGTCAATAAAGGACTTAAGCCAGCCGCCGCCCCAGGAGTGGAACACATCGGGGAAGTCGTCGCCGCTGACGGTCTTAAGCTTGGTCTTATAGGCGTCATTGGCATATACTTCTATCTGTACTTTAACCCCGGGGTTTGCCGCTTCAAAACGTTTGGCCGCATTTTCCAGGGGGATTCTCCGGTTATCTCCGGTCGCAATATGCCAGAAATTGATAGTCGTTGTCCCGCCGGCAGCGCCGCCGCCCCCAGCCTGCCCGCCGCCCGCGAAGAGGGAACCCGCAGCCAGAACCATACCCAAAATCAACAGTAATGCTTTTTTTGTCAGCTTCATCTTCATAGTCTACTCCTAAAAAAGATTTCACCAAAGCAATAATGCTCCGGTTTTATAACATCCCGCAACGCCTCCTTTGGGCCGGCCCCGGGCTATTACCCTGATCTTACAGCGGCAGACCCGCCGCAACTTTTCCATGGGGAGAATCGGGACTGATCTGCATCAGTTCAATGCGTACCCCGTCAGGATCGGTAACCCAGGACTGCCAGTTGTTATCAACCCCCAATTTCGGTTCCTTATCCAGTTTATATCCTGCTTTCCTGATCTGATCGGCGGTCTTTTGTATGTCATCGACTTCAAAACAGATGTGATTAAAACCGCGGAGTGAAGCATCCCAGGGATTGTCTTTAGTTCCGTTGTAGAAGAGTTCCACAAATTGATTCCCGGCCAGGTGAAGGTACACAATCCAGGGCGCCCCGGTATTCGGTTCGGGGATTTCAAAAACTTTTTTTAAGCCCAGCACCCGGCAGTAGAAATCTACCGCCTTATCCATATCCTTTACGGTCAGCGCCAAGTGAGTAATTCCTGTAAGCATATGCAAGCCTCCCTTTAATATAAACGATAACTTTTTTAATAACATAGTAGTTTACTCCGGGTTAGGGGAGCCGTCAAGAAAAAAATGTTCTATGCGCCCTTCCCGCGCTAGAGCCGGCGGACGGCCCGATACAAATTTTCTTGGGTGAGGGTTGTCCAGACAGGGCGGCCGTGGGGGCAGCGGGGCTGCGGGAGCGACAGGGCTTCTTTTGCCAGGGCCAGGGCACCTGTGTCGTCCAGGTAGTCCCCGTCCTTTACCGCGGCGTGGCAGGAGAGGGTCTCAGCCCATCGTTCCGCCATGTTTTCCCCCGCTGTCCGCAGTTCAAGAATTTCCCGTACCGTTTCCGCGTCCCCAAGCTTCCAGTTTGCGGGCAGGGCGGCAATGCGCCAGCCCCCTTCATCTTCTTCTATTATAAGACCCAGGTTTGCCAGTTCTGTCCGGTGTGAGCTGAGGAACCGGTCCTCATCGGCGCTTGCGGTGCTGAAGGGTATGGGCACCAGCAGTTCCTGTTTGGGGATGGGCTTTGAAAGAAAGGCATCGTAGAGGATCCGCTCGTGGGCGGCGTGCTGGTCAATGATAAAGAGCTTATCCCCGGATTCAACCAGAATGAACAGCTCAAACACCCGGCCTACAAGCCGTATGCCCCCATATTGAGGGCTTGCTTCCGCCACAGCAAAACTGCGATCCGGTGACCGTGCCGGTTCGGTTGATCCCCGTCCGGGAAGGGGGGCAAATGCGGGTTTCTGATCCAGCAGCGCCTCCAGTGCAAGGGCGCCCGCATGACGATCCCCATATCCCGGATTACTATTGCCGGGATTGTTGAATATAGTATCGATGTTCTCATAATTGATTTCGGTAGTATGGCTGTTTTCTTCCATGCGGCGGGCGCTGTCGTGACGGGTGAATTCCCGCAGTGTTTGTGTTATCAGATGATGGATGACGCCGGGATCGGCAAAACGGACTTCCCGTTTGGCGGGATGGATATTAAAGTCCGCCAGACTGGGATCGATTTCCACATAGACCGCCCCCACCGGATGCACCCCATTGGGGAACCAGCCCTGGACGCCATATTCCAGGGCCTGCAGCAGACCGTAATCCTGAATCCGGCGGCGGTTGGCAAAGACGTACTGCTGCCGCCGATCATTCCGGTAGAGTTCGGGTCCGCCTGTCACCAGGGTCACCGAAAAGCCCGGACCCGCTCCGTGGATTTCGTGGAGAAAATTACCTTCCATTGAATCAAGGAGGCATTGGATAAACCGTTCCTTCAAACTTTTAGCCGCGGGGAGCCAGGTTTTGAGTTTGCCGTCCTGGGTAAAGCGGAAGCTCCGTTCCGGGAAGGCCAGGGCCTTGTCGATAAAGGCCTGCCGGCACAGGATGGCCTCGGTTCCCTCCCGCTTCAAAAAACGCTTCCGCACGGGGATGGTGTCGAAAAGGCCCAGGGCGCGGACGCTGGTTCCCCGGTTCCGCCGGGCCTGTTCAATGCGGGGCTCTGTTTTCCCGGGGCCGACCTCAAGCTGCCAGGCTTCCCGGCCGTCGGTGCTGGTGAGGATTTCGAGTCGCGCCACCGCCGCCGCCGCCGCCAGGGCCTCCCCCCGGAAGCCCAGGGTTTCCGCTTGCGCCAGATCGTCCAGGGATCGGATCTTGCTGGTTGCGTGGGTCAGCCAGCAGAGGCCCAGGTCGTCTTTGTTCATTCCCGCGCCGTCGTCGATTACCTCGGTCCGGCGGCCGCCCCCTTCCTCGATGAGCACCTCGATCTGCTCACCCCCGGCGTCGATGGCGTTATCCAGGAATTCCCGCACCAGGGCGGCGGGGCGGTCGATCACCTCCCCGGCGGCGATCTTCCGGGCCTCCTCCGGGGGGAGTACTTGTATCATCAGTCTTCTTCGTCAAAGAGGCTCAATTCGGGGTTTTCCTCCGGCGACGCCTCGCTGCTGTTCATCAATACCTCGATACGGCTTTCCACCTTTTCAAGGTCCTTCTCCAGGGTCCGGGCCAGCTTGATCCCTTCCTCAAAGGCCTTCAGGGCCTCGTCCAGGGGGATATCGGTCTTGCGGATCTTTTCCCCCAGGCTTTCCAGCCGTTCCAGCCGATCTTCAAAATTCTTCATGCCCTTTTCGCCAGTTTTCACCTTTCCTCCATACATACACTACTACTAAAGAAGAATTTACCACAGAGAACACAGAGGAGGCACAGAGGAGGCACAGAGTTCACAGAGGAAGATGAAAAACATTTATATATTCTCTGTGTCCTCTGTGTTCTTCCTCCGTGCCCTCTGTGGTTATTCTTCTTATTCCTTAACTGTCGCCGTAATCATCCCTTCCAGGGGCCGGATGCTGAGCTGGTCCCCGGCCTTAACCTCCGCAGCCCGGCGCACCACCTTGCCGGTCCGTTGATTCACCGTAACCGAAAAGCCCCGTTCCAGTATTGAGAGGGGGCTGCCCGCTTCAAGGGCGGTCCGGGCCAGTTCCAGTCTGCGGCGCAACTCCGCCGCCCTTTCGGTAAAGTTGGAGAGGAGCGCTTCCTTGGCATCGTCAAAGCGTACCAGCCGGGGCTGGAGTATGCTGCGGAACCGGTATTCCAGGTCCTCAAGGCTGAAGGGCTTGGCCAAAAGCCGAGCCCGTTCAATCTTGGCCCTCATACTTCGCCCCAGATCTTCCCCCAAATCCCGGATCGTTTCCAGCACCGCTGCCCGGTTTTCGCTTACCAGTTCCGCCGCCGCCGACGGGGTAGGGGCCCGGAGGTCCGCGGCAAAGTCGCTTAAGGCCCAGTCGATTTCGTGTCCCACGGCGCTTACCACGGGAATAACAGACGCCGCCACCGCCCGTACTACGATTTCCTCGGAAAAGGGAAGCAGGTCCTCCAGGGAACCGCCCCCCCGGCCCACGATAAGCACGTCCGCCAGCTGCCACTGGTTGGCCTGTTCGATCCGCCGGGCGATCTGGGCGGCGGCCTCGTTCCCCTGCACCAGGGCGGGGAGGATGATCACCCGTACCCCCCCGGCCCTGCGGCGCAAAATGTTGAGGATGTCCCGCACCGCCGCCCCGGTGGGGGAACTTACCACCCCAATGGTTTCGGGGAACCGGGGGATGGGCCGCTTGCGGCCTTCATCAAAGAGCCCTTCGGCGGCAAGTTGGCGTTTCCGCTTTTCCAGCATGGCCAGGATGTCCCCGGCCCCGGCAAGCTCCATCTCCTCGCAGATTATCTGGTAGTTTCCCCGCTGGGGGTAGACCGAAATGTTCCCCCTTACCCGCAGGAGCATCCCGTCTTTCGGTTCAAAGTTGAGGAAGCGGCTGCGGTTTTTGAACATCACCGCGGAAAGCACCGCCCCGCTGTCCTTGAGGGTAAAATAGAGGTGTCCCGCGCTTGAGGGCCGGTAGTTGGAAAGCTCCCCCTCCACAATTACTTCGGGAAAACTCCCCTCCAGGGTCCGGCGTATGAGATCCGTAAGTTCGCTGACGGTAAGCTTTGGGGTTTCCATTGAGTTAGAGTATATCAGCTATTTACCGGCGGTTTCTGTTCTGGTGGACAATTTTGTTTTAATTTGTTCTGGGGTGTATCCCTGTTCCATAAGTTCCAGAACCTTGTTTTCGCCTATCTTTTCGCCTTCTTCCCGGGCTTCTTCCTGCCAGACTTCTTTTGCATCGTCCCAATTCCATTCGGTTAACAACATATTTACAACCTCCGAGGCGTTTGCTTCAAAAAATTCTTTCATGATATCGTGTTTAATACAGTAATTTATGGCCATTTTCATGGCCGTTTCTTTATCAGGAACGGTTTCTTCGCACTCACGGACCTTGGCAATGAAGGCGCTGTACCAGGATAGTCTTTGGCAGCCCCGGACAATGGGGTTATTGTGGTCTTTATTGATATTATATACTTTGGCCGTCAATTCCATATAGAGGATCCCTTCCAGGGTGTTTATGGTGATAGGCGTAGCCGGATCAAGGTGAACGCCTTCGATGGCGCCATATAGCTCCCGCAGGGTGTCGGGATCGCTGAAAAGCCAGGAAAACAGGCTGTCCTTGTACTTGCTATTTACACCCACAAATACACCTTACCCCAAAATATCCAAAAAATCAATGTACCGCAATGCCTCAAAATTAATCTAGCCGAAAGGGGTGCGTGCCAGGATAAACGCATAGAAATTCCTCATAGACGTAAAACCATGATAAAATACCCCGGAGGGAGGGGGTATGGCAAAAAAGAGCAGGAAGCTTATAGCGATCAAAGAGATGGTGGGAGAAACGGGGTTC
>BOAV01000006.1 GCA_026002045.1 Spirochaetia bacterium
GTTGAAGAAGGGGGAATATCACTATGCACGGGACGCGAAAAAGCATGAGGCAAAGCTGGCTGCCTATACAAAACTGTTGAAAAGTCAAACATTTTTGCAAAAAAGTGCTTGACTTTTATCATAGACGAAAAAGCATGAGGCAAAGCTGGCTGCCTATACAAAACTGTTGAAAAGTCAAACATTTTTGCAAAAAAGTGCTTGACTTTTATCATAGACGAACCACACGAACTAAATGATCTTTTTGGTGTGGTTCGTGTTGTGCCGCCAGTAGGCGGCTTGTGGTTAATTAATTTCTATTTTGGAACGCTTTTTACCTCAGATATACCGGCGACTCTTCCATCTTCGCCAGCACCCCTTCAAAAGCACCCATGTCCCAGGCCAGATCCAGGATGCAGTACTTGTTCCGCATCATCTGGGCGCGGCGGGCCGTGGCAATGGCGTCATGGCGGCTCAGGTTGACAACTTCAGGCTGCAGGGGACAACCTGCGCTGCCGAGGAGCGCCTTGAGTTCAGCGTAGGGAAGAAGCCGGTCAAGGATGCGGCTGCGAATATCCTTCCAGTTGTCCCGGAAGGTTTGGCCGATCTTTTCCGCCGTCTTATCGTCAACCAACTTTTCAAGGGCGGTTTTCACCACCGAGTCGTGGGCGCGGCTTCCCTTAAAGGCGTTGGACACCTCCAGCATCCGCTGGGAGGGGGTAAGGCGCTGGAAGCCTTTGGGCGGCACAGGGGGACCATTGGGGTCCGCAAAGAAAATTTCCGTAAAGGCCGTGGCCGCCAGGGTGCCGATGGTTACCTTGTGGCCGTGGGTGACGGGAACGCCGTCTACCGAAAGATCGTCCATCTCCCAGACGTGGCTGAAGAGGTGTTCCGAGCCGGAGACCGGCCGGGAGCCCTTGAAGGCCTGCATGGCAAAGCCCGTGATCGCCAGGCCTTCAAAAAGGGCCCTTACTGCATCGGCGTCTCCCTTTGCGGCGTTGACCGAATGGTTAAGCACATCCAGCAGTCCCGGCTGGGTCATGTTCCAGATTTTTTCGTTAATCTGTTCCGCCACAGGAGCGCCCTGGGGGCCCGCGATACTGGCGATGATCCAATCCGCACCGGCAATGATCTTGCTGGCAAGATCCCCAAAGCCTGAGGATGAAAGGTAAGCCGGGGCCTTTGCCAGTACATCCGGGTCGGCGGCAAGGGTGAGGGGAGCCGGGCATTCAAGGGTCTCTTTGCAGCCGTTTAATAAAATTGCCGCGCCGTAGGCGGTGTAGCCGTCCACGGAAGCCGCAGTCGGCACGCAGAGGTAGGGGATGCCCAGCTCCGACACCGCCCGCTTGACGAGGTCGTTCACGGTGCCCCCGCCGATGGCGATGGGGACCGTTTCTTTAAGGCCGCTTAGGGCAGAAAATTTTTCTTTTAGCAGGCCGATGTTGGAATATTCCGCATGGAGCCGGGGTTCGGCGGGGAACCGGAATTCTCCAGCGATTTTTATCTGCGCCCCGTCCAGAACTTCCTTGACCCGCTTGCCCGCCGCCTCCCAGGTGTTTCCATCGGAGACCAGGTAAACGGCGCCGTACTTGTAGTACTTGTCAAGCAGCGCCGGAATTTCAGCATAGCAACCCCTGCTAACCAGGAGTTCCCGTGTTTCATCTGCGGCCTTTAAACAGTCCGCGAGGGTAGGTATATTGGTATTCATGGTTTACTGTATCACATTTTATGGAGTATATTGAAGGGGCGAAGGAGGCGATGCCATGCCTATAGCCACAGCGGTAAAAGAAGCCCTTGGATCATCATCGATGATCCGTAAAATGTTTGAAGAGGGGAATCAGCTCAAAAAACAGCATGGGGCGGATAAGGTCTTTGATTTTTCCATCGGAAATCCCGATATCGAGCCGCCCCCCGCGTTCCACCGGGTCTTTCTCAAACTTGCCAAAGAGGACCGGAAGGGTTCCCACGGGTATATGCCCAACGCGGGCTATCCCGATGTACGGGATGCCCTGGCAAAAAAGGCGTCCCGCGAGCATCATGTAAACATCGACGGTTCCCATTTGGTGATGGCCGTGGGCGCCGCCGGCGGGCTCAACGTGGTCTTCAAGACCATCCTCAATCCCGGGGACGAGGTGATCGTTTCCCGGCCCTACTTCATGGAATACCGGTCATACGTGGGGAACCATGGCGGCCGCCTTGTCGAAGTTGATACCCTCCCGGATTTCAACCTGGATATCGAAGCCATCAAGGCCAAACTTTCTTCAAAGACCGCTGCGGTGCTGATCAACTCCCCCCACAATCCCACGGGCCGGGTCTACCCGGCGGCAGCCATCGCCGCCCTGGCGGACTTGCTGCGCGCCCACGGCAAAGCATCGGGCCGCCTGCCCTACCTCGTGGCCGATGAACCCTACCGGGAAATCGCCTACAACAACATCAAGGTGCCGCCGGTTCTCGGCGTCTACAGCGAATCCATCGTGGTAAACTCCTATTCAAAAAGCCTCTCCCTCCCCGGCGAGCGGATCGGCTATATCGCGGTAAGCCCCGACATCTCAGGCAAGGACGATTTGATGAACGGCCTTATCTACGCCACCCGTATCCTGGGCTACGTCAACGCCCCGGCCCTGATGCAGCGGATCGTGGCGGAACTCACCTTTGCCGCGGTTGACGTAACCATCTATGCAAAGCGCCTGGCCGCCTTCAAAGAGGCCCTTGACGCGGCGGGCATCTCCTATGCGGAGCCGGAGGGGGCCTTTTATTTGTTCTGCAAGGCGCCGCCGAAAAAAGGCGGTTCCGCCGGTGAAGTTGGGGATGACAAAGCCTTTGCGGATCACCTCAAGCGGCACCTCATCCTGGGGGTTCCCGGTTCAGGTTTTGGCAAACCGGGCTGGCTGCGCTTCGCCTACTGCGTGGACGAGAAGCTCATCCGCGCCAGCGCTGCGGCGTTTAAGAAGGCCATGGAAAGCTGGTAGAAGAATAGTGGACTTATTTAAGAACCCGGTTGGTTCTTAAATAAGTCTTGCAAAATACTCCGTATTTTGCGTTTATTAGCGGAAGTTGTTCAATAACTGAAGTTATTGAACAACCCTAGTATTGTTTAACTTTAATGGTTCTGGTATATTCTAGCCAATATATGGAGGTGTTTGTATGCGGAAACCAGTATCGTATCTTGCGGTCATTTTTCTTTTATTTTCTTTTGCCGCTTGTTCAAAAAATGAATCAAAATCTCCCGCCCCTGGAATTACCGCAGAGATTACGGAGAGTTCAAGCTATGGATATACCCTGCGCACGGGGATGTGGCTCTATACCCTGGCGGAGGATACCGGAGCAGAGAAGGATGTTGCGAAGGCTCTTGAAGCCCTTTCTCTGGGGGAACAGCTTACGATACTGGACGAAGGAAACCCCCGAAGGGCAACGAATAGCTACGACAGCAAGCCCTATGAGTATATCCATGTGCGGCGGGATACGGGGAAAGAAGGCCTGGTTTTCGCCAATCAGATAGCAGCCGGAGGACAGCTTGCGGTGATCATCGATGAAAAGGCCAATCTCTACAGGACTCCCAAGAATGTGGATGTTACCGACAATATCCTGCCTATTAAGACAATTCTGGTGATTTTCCCGGAAACCATGAAGGACAATTTTATCGAGTTTTCAGCCTACGATCCGGAGAAGACGGCATACCGGAAGGACGTCTTTATCAGAACCGGGGCCTATTCAACCAGGGACGACGATGTACAGGCATCCATTCTGCTCCAAACCGCGCTGGCCCTGGATGCGAAGGAACAGGTCCGCCGGGAGGCTTTGTTGAAAGCCGCCCTGGAGGATTACCCCGATTCGGCTTTTACCGCAGAAATCAGGGGGCTCCTGTACCCCGACGATGATGTTGCCATCCAGGCCACCTCCATCTATCTTGTTATCAACGACAACAATGTGAATGTCCGGGAACGGCCCAATGCAACCAGCCCGGTGGTAGCACAGTTAATGGCGGGTCAGGATGTTCACGTAAGCAGCGAGACGGTACAAACCTATACCGTGGGGGGCCTCACTGACAGGTGGTTTTTCGTTAATGAAACCGGCTGGGTTTTCGGCGCTTTCCTGGATGATAGTCCTTAAACGCCGCCTCCAAAGCCCAAAACCGCGAAGTGTTTTATGAAAGGCAATCAAATACCCTATATTCGGGGGATTAGACCCCTCAATACGAATAAAGTTTTAAAATTTATTGTCATATTACTTATATATGCACATGGTTCATTGTATGGACAAACCGTCCCTGAAAGGAAACCTGCCGATGATTTGGTATTCAAGGTTGCAGTATATGGGCCGAGCGATGAAATATTTATCTGGTGGGGCCATGCCGCCTTAATTGTAGAAAATACCAAATGGGGATATTCGCGGGTATTTGACTGGGGTATATTTACGTATCCGGGCGATAGTTTTCTCTGGGAATTTGTTAATAACCGGGTGCGGTATAAATGTACCGTTGATACCGCATCCATGAATGGGTACATTGAAGAGGATCGTGATATTACGATATATACCCTCGATCTTGATACGGAAAAGAAAGAAGCCATTCTGAATTATGCGGAAAACAATGTACTCCCTGAAAATTGTTTTTATAGCTATCATGAGTTTCACGATAATTGTTCCACGCGGATCCGTGATATTGTTGATATCGGAACAGGGGGACAGTTAAAAGAGTTATATGCCGAAACTCCCGGACGTTTCACCATCCGGCAGCATATACGGCGTTTCACCTGGTTTAGGCCGTTTTCCGACTGGTTCCTTACTTTTTTAATGGGACAGGACCTTGACGAGCCTGTTACCGTCTGGGAAGAAATGTTTTTGCCGGTTGAAATTGGACGCAATCTTGTTGATTTTCAATACATCGGCATATCAGGCGCTGAACGCAAACTGGTAAGCAAAGTTGAAATAGTAAACTCAACAAAGAACCGGCCTCCGGTTTTAAATAAACCATTACGGCAATGGCCGGTTAATTTGATGCTCAGTATGATGGTGGTACTATTTATAGCGCTCATTACTATTCTGCGTAAAAAAAAGCCCGTTGCAGGCAGGATACTGTGGGGTATCACCCAAAGTCTGCTGGGCCTTTTCTTTGGCATTTCCGGCTGTGTCCTGGTCTTCGCATTGTTTTTTATGAAATATGATTATTTCCAGCAAAACAGCAATCTTCTATTTATAAATCCGTTGCTATTGGCGGCAGTACCTCTGGGTATTCTTGCGGCAATGAATAAACCATGGCGTATAATGCCGGAAAAATGCCTTCGCATACTGTGGACCTATGTTTTTATTGCGGGTGTTTTTACCCTGTTAATAAAAATATTCCCGGTGTTTTTTCAGCAAAATCAGGATGCACACGCTATTATTCTTCCCATTGCGTGTGCATTAAGCTATATCCCGGAATTCAAGAAATATGGTCGATGACATTTTCAAGGGTAAGCCCTTCCCGGTTTTGCCGGTTTTTGAGTTCCCTCAGGGTGAGGGGGTCCTTGAGTGGATTTTCGCCGGGGATGATGATCCACCGGGCGCCCTTTTTTTCCGCCAGCATGAACTGTTTGGTAAGCTGTTTTCCGTCAGTGGAACCCGCCGCCTCAAGCAACACTTCGCAGGGAATTCCCGCTGCCCGGAATTTTCCCGCCAGGGTCTGATAGGCCCCGGCGTCTTCTTCTTTGATGCAGGCAATGATGAGTTCCGCATAGGAGCCGCGGGGCTTGAGTTTGCCCAGACTTTCCAGTGCGGCGATAAGGCGGTCCAGGCCGATGGATGAGCCAACCCCGCTGATAGCGTCCTTCGAGTAAAGCCCCGCCAGATTGTCGTAACGGCCCCCGGAACAAACCGAACCGATGGCGGGATCTTCCTTTAAAAAGGTTTCGTAGACGATGCCGGTGTAGTAATCCAGCCCCCGGGTGATGGAGGGGTCAAGCTCAAAGGACGCTTCGGTCCCGCTGTCGATCATGTCTTTGCGGAGGATCTTGAGCCGCTGCGATTCCGCCGATTCCCCGCCGGAAAGGGCAGTGATGGCGGCGAGGGTTTCTTCAAAAGTACCATGGGAGCCGGTGTACTGTAAGATTTTTCCCGCCGCCTCTTCCCCGGTAATTTCCGCAAGGAGCCTCCGGGTTTCGTCCTGTCCGATTTTGGCGAGCTTGTCCACGGTGCGCAGTATTTCTACGGATTTTTCGGCGACGCCGAGCTTGTTAAGAAAGCGATTGAACAGCCCCCGGTGGTTCAGCCGGATGCTTACATCGCCGCCGAGCGCCTTGAGGGTGTTCCGCATCATCAAAAGGATTTCAAAATCCGCGGCGGGGCTGTCGCTCCCCACGATGTCGAAATCGCACTGGGTAAATTCCCGGTAGCGGCCCCGCTGGGTGTTTTCCCCCCGCCAGACCTTGGCGATATGGTAGCGCTTGAAGGGGAGGGTAAGCTCCCCCCGGTACTGGGCAATGAACCGGGCAAAGGGCACGGTGAGATCGAAGCGGAGCGCCACATCCCGGTCCCCGTTGTCCTTAAAGCGGTAGATCTGTTTTTCAGTCTCCCCGCCGCCCTTGCCCAGCAGAATTTCCGCGTACTCAAGCGCCGGGGTGTCGATGGGGAGGAAGCCGAAGGACCGGAAACTGGCTTCAATCTTTTCAAGCAGATCCCGGCGGGTAATCTCCGCGGGGGGTAAAAAGTCCCGGAAACCCTTCAAAATTTTAGGTTCGATATATGATGCCATGGGTTTATAGTGCCGCAAAAAAGTAGTTTTGGCAATGTGAGTGTAATCAGGGCTCCCGTGATGTCTCACGTAAAAATCTAACCGAAGGGCTTGTGGAATCTCATGGTAAAATCTAACCATGAGCCTTCGGGCAGTCAACGCTGCCGAGGGAATGTTGGATCAAACGGTCAAGATGTTCAAGAGCCGAATCCAGCGCCCGCTGGAGCGAAATAATATTGGACTTGTTCAATAACTTCAGTATTGATTGTCTTTTTTTGTACATGTCATGTAATATTGTCCCAAATTACAAAAGTTGCTTATCGTAAAAATATCGTCCAGTTTTTTTCTCAATTCATCAAAATATTTCAAACAATCTGTTTCTCCAAAAATCCCGTTGTACGCAAAAAAGATGTATTTGAATCCTTTTAGTTTTTCTTCCATATAATTTCTGACTTCAGACGGTGTTTCGCTTAAACTAAATGTTGCAATAAACAATGTTTCGCTGTTTTGTTTAATTGTATTCCAAAAGCTTTCATCTCTTACTATCTGATATTTTATATGTGAACGCAAAGGTTCATTTATTGCATAAGATAAATAATATTCCTGTAAATTATGCATTTCAGGAATGTCAATTATATCCCAATTCCCGGTATAACCCCATGAAAATGCCAATCTTGAAAAATTGCCATATCCACCGCCAAATTCAACAACGTTCGTTATTTTATTCTCCGGTATGAATATATCCAAATATTTTTTCATCAGCATATAATGATGCGCATGCTGTATTGTTAATGGGCTTGCTAAATGAAAACAGGGTGAAAAATGTGGATTTCCAATAGGTAAATCATATAATCTGGGTAAAATTTGAGAACGGCAAAAATCATCTTCCACCAAGTCATTAAAAAACTTTCCGGCTGCTTCCGGCATATTTGGGTGAAGGCATGTCGAGGTCATTGGCTGCCGTAAAAACCCCATGGGTGACGCCTTTAATTCTGATAATATTTTTTCAGAATACGAGTCCCATTCATTACTTATTTTATAATCACGTTTACGTTTTCCAACATTTCTGTTGCTAATCCCCCCATACCCGTAAAACGTATTTGCTGCTGATACTATGTATTTTTCGTAATATTTTTCGCAAATCCTATTCATCGCCCATCGGGGATCTTTTAATCCATGCAACAATTTACCAAATACATTCTTCATTTTTATTCCTACCTTGACCATGATACTGATATCAAAATAATCACTTAATCAGTTATAAAAGATTAAATCATAGTAATTCATTAATTGTCAATACTTATTAGGTGGATATATTGATTTTATTACTAATAAGGTTGAATTTTGATGACCAGTCTTAGGCATTTGTTGGCTTCCAACATAAAGGAACACCGGAAAAACCTCGGTCTTTCCCAGGCCAAACTCGCGGAAAAGGTAGACACGGCGACCACTTATATCGGTATGATCGAGGCCGAACGCCAATTTCCCTCTCCTGAGATGCTTGAACGGCTTGCCCAGGCCCTGGAAATTGACTCCCCGGAGCTGTTTTCCATGGAACCCATGCAGATTGGGGCGGTGCGGAAGCTGCGGAAAGATATTTCAGCGGATATTGAGGCGGTTATTTCCGGCAGATTGAATGATTTTGAGGAAAATTTCTGGGGGAAGGGGTAGCTAAGCCATATACTTTTCGCCCGTCCTTTTTAGTGATCTTCGGTTGCAGGGGAGCCGGGGCCTCTGGTATGATCATCCCATGAAGGAAACTATTATTGCCCCGTCGGTGCTGGCGGCGGATTTTTCCCATTTTGCCGCTGCTGCGGCGGATATTGACGATTCCGGTGCGGAGTGGGTCCATCTGGATGTGATGGACGGCCGGTTTGTGCCTAACCTTACCTTCGGCCCCAAGCTGGTATCGGACCTGCGGCCCCACAGCAGATCCGTCTTCGATGTTCATCTGATGACCGAGGATCCGGGCTCTCTGATCCCTGCATTCGCAGAGGCAGGGGCGGATTACATCACCTTCCATGTCGAGGCGGCGATCCACACCCACCGGGTTCTGACGCAGATCCGCGATTTGGGGAAAAAAGCCGGGGTAAGCATTGTCCCCTCTACCCCGGTGTCCCTTATCGAAGAGCTGCTGCCCTTTGCGGACCTGGTTCTGGTGATGACCGTAAACCCCGGTTTCGGCGGCCAGACCCTGATAGGGGAGTGCCTTGAAAAGGTACGGGCCTTAAAACAGAGGCGGGAACAGAAAAGACTTTCCTTTCTGATTTCCGTAGATGGGGGGATCAACGCCGATACGGCCCCGTCTGCCCGTGACGCCGGCGTGGATGTTCTGGTGGCAGGCTCCGCTTTTTTCAGGGCCGGGGATAAAAAAGCCCTTGTGAAGCTCCTCAAGGGCATATAATCCTTATGTTTGGATGCTTTTCTGCCGAAAATCGAATGAGGAGTATTGTGATGATTAGAAAGGCTCGCTTCTTCCCTTTAATTTCGGCCCTCCTGCTGCTTTTTTCGGCAAATTATGCTTACCCTCAAACCAGGCAAGCCCAAAGTGCGCCGGGCTATACCCGGCTCCAGAGTGGGCTGGCCCTGTATCAGGAAGGCCGCTGGCAGGAGTCGGTTGCGGAATTGCGCCGTGCCAGGGCAGAAGCGGTGGATCGGGAACTCAAGGCGGAAGCCCTCTACTGGATAGCCCTTGCGGAAATTTCCGCCGGTGATTACGCCACCTCCCTCAAAGATATGGATGAAATTGAAACCATGGCTCCCAAAAGCGGACGGCTGCAGGAGCTGCCCTATCATAAAGGCCGGGCCCTGTATTATCTGGGCCGCTATGATGAGGCAATCATGCTTCTGAAATATTATGCCGACGGCATTTATGCCCCCGCCCCCGGAAGCGAGGCGGCGGCCCGCAAATCCGCCGCCCTGTTTTGGCTGGGGGAAAGCCTCTATGCTATGGGCCAGCTGGACTATGCCCGGGAATTTTTTGCAATCGTCATCAGAGAATACCCCCAGAGCGCAAAATTTGAAGCCGCCTCTTACCGGCTGGGACTTATTTCCCAGAAAAAGATAGAAGAAGAATTGCTCTCCCTTTTACAGTGGAGCCATGAGGAATCCCTCAAAACCATTGAGGAATACCAACGACGGGAACGATCCTATGACCAGGCCATTATCGCCTATCAGAAACGGATCGCCGAACTTACCGGGGGTTCCGCCAGATCTGAAGTATTCCCGGCGCCGGGTCAGGCGCCGGATCAGCAGTCCGTCCTTTCAGAACAGGTAAAAAACAGGCGGCTCCAGGCAGTCAAATCATCGGCGGTGGAATTAAGTAGTGAACTTACCCAGCTTCTTGCCGGGGAGGGGGCTCGGTGAAAATGACAGGGAAATCCCCCTTATTTTTTTTAGTTCTCTTTATGGCCCTCTCTTCCCTTCGGGCAGCGGATTATACCGAAGGGCGGATACGGCTCACCCTGGATGAAAACACCGGCCGTTTTTCACTGTACTATATGACCGATGTTACAAAATCCCAATACGAGCCTCTTTTTGCCTCTCAGGACCCCCGGATCGGCCTGCTCACGGTCAACTTAAACGATGAACAATACCGCTTGGGGGATTCCGACTCTTTCACGGTTCGCATTGGGGGCAGTCAAATCAACCCTTCCTTGATATTTGAATCCCCCGTACTGACAATAACTGAAGAATTTTTCTTTATTAAAACCACCGGTTCCCCGGCGGCCAACGGGGTAAAAATCACCCTAAAGGCTGAAAACAAAAGCAGCCGCAGCGCCGATGTGGGGCTCCATCTGCTTTTGGATACCGGCCTGGGAGAGGACGGGACCATAACGCCCTTTATAACGGATCTGAGTCCCATCCCCAGGGTAACCATTTTTAGCGGTACCAGTGTTACCCACGATGCCGCTGCCATTGCTGTCCTCATGGATAGTACCACCGTGGTACAGGCAGATCTGAACAATCTTCAGAGTATGATCGCCAGAATCAATGCCTATGTTCATTCCGGTATCTTGATCGGCGATGAGGATCTGGCAGTCCTGGAACGGGAAATTTTACAGCTACAATCCCGGTATGGTAAATGAAACTGGACCCCATCTTAACCAAAGCAATCCGCCTTGCACGGCGCCGTAATTATCAGGGGGCCATAACAAGCCTGGAGGTGGAGGTAAACCGCTATGTCGGCTCATTCCTGTATAACTATCTTTTGGCGGTTTGCTATCTCCACATAAAGAATGACAAGTACGCCATGACGTACTTCAAGGCTGCACGGGATGTAAAGATCCGGAACTCTCAGGTTCTTTTAGGCATGGCCGCCTTGTACCTCAGCAGGGGGCAAACCGACCGGGCGGTGGATTTCTACCTTGAGGTCCAGGAACTGGACCCAAAGAACCGAATCGCCGTAAAGGCCCTGAAAATTATCCGTAAATATGCCGGGCAGGACAATATATCCGCATGGATCGAATCGGGGGAACTCCACCGCCTTTATCCCCCCCTGCCTCGTCTGCCTTTCAGTGCGGACAAACTGATCAAACCCGCCGTTGCAGTTTTCGCTTCGGCGCTGATCGCCTGCCTCATTCTGATCCTGACCGGTTTGATCCGTATTCCGGGAACCAGGGGGAAGCGGCCGGCGATTTCCGGCGCCGCCCTGGAACGGGCGGATCGGGAGAAGCCCGTGGAAATTGGGGGGCTTTACCAGTACATCCTGACTCAAAGCCAGGTAGTGGAAACCTACGAAAGGGCCTTTTCCCTTTTTAACGCCTACCGGGACGAGGCGGCAAAAATTGAATTGAACCGGCTGCTCGAATCCAACGCCTCCGAGGGGATCAAAAACAGGTGCCGCCTTCTTGTCTCCAATATGGAAGTTCCCGGCTTTGATACTTTTAACAAGCGGGATAACCTGAGCTATGCCGATGTCATAAAGGAACCTACCCTGTACCGGGATTGCCATGTAATCTGGTCGGGAATGGCCACCAATGTGGAAACCCTCCAAAACCGGACTTCCTTTGATCTCCTGGTGGGGTATGATACCAAAAAAGTCCTGGAAGGAATTGTCCATGTTGAATTTGACCAGGCTGTGACCCTTAACCCTGAAAAGCCCCTGGAAGTTCTGGGCCGTATCGTGCTCATATCAAGCGCCAATGGACTTGACATACGCATTGAAGGGGTAGCAATCCACCAGACGGGCCTTCTGGAACAAAAATGAAAGCCGTAATTCAGCGGGTTATTAACGCCTCGGTTTCGGTGGATGGCCTTGTTTCCGGGAAAATAGATTCCGGTCTTTTGGTATACTTGGGGGTTGCATCGGGGGATACCCAATCCGACGCCGATTGGCTCGCGGAAAAAACCGCCACTTTACGGATATTTAAAGATGAAAATGAAAAGATGAACCTTTCGGTAAAGGATATTGGGGGCGGCATCCTTGCGGTCTCCCAATTCACCCTCCTTGCGGACGCCCGCAAGGGCCGGCGTCCCTATTACGGCGATGCTGCAGATCCTGAGACCGCAAAAAAACTCTACGAATATTTTATGAATAAAATCCGTGAACAGGGCCTTCCCTGCGAAAGCGGAATCTTTCAGGCCCACATGCAGGTGGCCTACACCAACGACGGGCCGGTAACCATCATTTTGGACACCAAAGAAATTACTTAACCTTGTATAAAAAATTATATCTTTTTTATTGATTAAACAAATTCGGGGACTTCAAATAGATCTCCGCGTCAAAAGTACGGAGGATTTTGCCCATGGGGCCGTTGGTCATGATGGTCCTGATGATCCGTGCAGATAATTCCGAGGATGGAACCACCACCAGGCCGGGGATTTTGTCCGGCAGGGCGCCGGGGCACACCGTATCGGTGACCATGATACGATTCAAAAGGCCCTCTTTGGAAAGCGCCGTGAGCCGCTGTGCCGCCGGGGGGGAGAAGAGGGCATGCACGGCGATGATGTTGATCTCCGCCGGTTTCAGGCGCCCCAGGGCGCGGATAAGGCTTTCTACGGAACCGGCGGTATCCACCATATCATCCACAATCCAGAGGACCTTTCCCTCAATGGGCTCTGCGGAAAGGATATTGATCGATTCGATAGTATTACATTTTGAATAGTCCCGCTGCTTATGGGCCACCACCAGGGGCGCCCCGAAGGCATTGGCAAAGCCCCGGGCCAGTTTTTCTCCCCCGGCGTCCACGGAACAGAAGGCCCAATTGGGGCGGACCACCTTTTCCAGGGTGTCCATATTCTGGATATAGGCGTTGCAGAGGTACTGTTCCAGAAGGGTCAAAGCCGGAATATCATCAATCGTACAGACCGTGGGGTCCAGCATGGATTCGGATTTATTTGAATGGAGCTGATAGGTAATGATATGCTTTGTCCCCAGGCTGCTGAGGATTTTGAAATGAACCCAGAGCCCCACGGAGTTGCGGCGGGTGGTCCGGTCCGACCGGGAGCAGGAAATAAAGGGCTCAAATACGATGATATCCCCTGCCTGGCACCGCTTGAGGGCGTCTACGGCGTGGTACAATTCGATTTTGGCCTCCTCGACACTGAGGCCCCCCTCATTCCGGGAACAACAGGCAAAGAGGATCACATTTTTTCCCCGGACGGAATTTTTCACGGAGACCTCCATTTCACCATCGGCGAAGCGGTCCGTGTTGAGGCTCTCCACCCCATTGATGGAATCGGCCCGGGAAAGAAAACTGGGAAATTTTATCAAATGCCCGGTGACCCGGGACGCATAATCCCGCATGGACCGGGTGGCGGCGATGACAAACTCATTCATCCTGATTTATCCCCCATTGGATTTAAGCCTATCATAAGGGCCGCTTAAAATATAGGGGCAAAAAATATCTAAACAAAATTTAAGTATTTTTTACCCTTTGCTATAGAAAAAAATAAAAACTTATGTTATTTTTATCAAATCCATTGAATCGCCACACAGGTGAGTGCCCTATATATCGGGAGGTAACATATGGCAAAGAACGAAAGCGAAAAAACCCGGGGGAACCCCCTGGCCTCTGCGGAGGACAAAGAAAAGGCTCTGGAAGCCGCCCGGCTCCAGATTGAAAAACAGTTTGGCTCGGGCTCCCTGATAAAACTGGGGGACACCACCAACGCAACGGGGATTGAGGTAATCCCCTCGGGGTCCATCCTCCTGGACGAGGCCCTGGGCATCGGGGGCTACCCACGGGGCCGGATCATCGAGATCTACGGTCCGGAATCTTCGGGAAAGACCACCCTGGCGCTCCACGCCATCGCGGAGGCCCAAAAGCTGGGGGGAATCGCCGCGTTTGTGGACGCCGAACACGCCCTGGACCCGGTGTACGCCAAGAACCTTGGGGTCAACACCGATGAACTCTGGCTCTCCCAGCCGGACAGCGGGGAACAGGCCCTGGAGATCACCGAAAACCTGGTCCGTTCCGGCGCGGTGGACGTCATCGTGGTGGACTCCGTGGCGGCCCTAACCCCCCAGGCGGAAATAGACGGCGACATGGGGGACGCCCAGATGGGGCTCCAGGCCCGGCTCATGAGCCAGGCCATGCGGAAGCTCACCGCCATCATCGGCAAGTCCCGGACCATTTTGATTTTCATCAACCAGATCCGCATGAAGATCGGGGTCATGTTCGGAAACCCCGAAACCACCACCGGGGGCAATGCCCTCAAATTTTACGCCTCGGTACGCCTTGAGGTCCGCAAAACCGAAACCATCGAAGGGGGCAAGGATTCAGATGCGGTGGGCAACCGGGTCCGGGTCAAGGTGGTCAAGAACAAGGTCGCGCCGCCTTTCCGCCGGGCGGAACTGGAAATCATGTTCGGCAAGGGTGTTTCCGCTATCGGAAGCCTGCTGGACGCAGCGGTAAAGTACGAGATCATCGACAAAAAGGGCGCATGGTATGCTTATGGGGAAGAAAAGGTCGGCCAGGGCCGGGACAGCGCCCGCGAATACCTGGAAACCAATGCCGAATTTGCCCGTGAAGTTGAGATTAAGCTGCGGAAGCTCATCTTTCCCGGCCGGGAATTTCAGGCCCCTGTTGTAAAGGCCGCCGCCAAAATAGCGGCTGCTCCGGTAACGGCAAGCTCCCCGTCCGAAAGTTCCCCATCCACAAGGATAGCTCCTTCTGTTCCTGAACCGGCTGCAGATTCGGCAGGGGAGGCCGGAGAGGGTGATGACGCGCCGACTCATATCGGATCTGTGGTTACTGAAGCTCCGCCCAGACCAACGGCTCCCCCGGTCAGACCGCCCGTTGCCCCACCCCGGCCGACGGCGCCTGTTCCCCAGGGTGAGGCCATCCACCGGGGACCGGGCAGACCTCCCCGTGAAGCAGCTCCCGCACCGGCGGCCCCGGCAAGTGAACATCGCGGCCCGGGAAGGCCCCGGAGGGAAGGCTGAACCTTCCGCCGATGTCCGCAAGGACCGAGGTTCCCCGCCGGGAATACCCTGGGGCTGTTCTGACGGTCCTGGGGCTCGGTTCCAATCGGGGGGACTCCATCTATGGTGATCCCCCTAATATTCTCCGGGATGCAATAACGGCGCTAAGGGGCCTTCTGGAAGATCTCCGGGAGGCCTCTGTGTTCCAGTCGGAGCCCCTTCATGTAACTGACCAGAGCCGATTCTTCAACACCGCCGTATCGGGCTTTTACCTGGGGGAGGCCCTGAAACTGCTGGACAGCATCCACAAGATCGAGGCGTCCTTTGGACGGGACCGGAGCCGGGAGCGGCGCTGGGGGGAACGTACCCTGGACATCGACATACTGCTCTTTGGCGATCAGATCATTTCCCTGCCGCCCCTGCTGGAAATACCCCATCCCCGGCTCAGGGAGCGTTGTTTCGCCCTCCTTCCTTTGCTGGAACTGCTCCCCGGCGCGCTGGATCCTCTGACGGGAATCTCCTATCAAAGCATACTTGACGGCCTGCCGGATCAGGGGATTTACTACCCGGCCCCGTAAGGGTATACTATGCGTACTAATGGAAACACCCGTAAAAAGTTCCGGCCGCAGCTTCAAGTTAAATGAATTTGAAGGCCCCTTGGACCTTCTTCTTTTTTTAATCAAGAAAAACGAAATCAATATCTACGACATCCCGGTAGCCCAGATCACCGAACAGTACCTGGGTTACCTAAGTTATGCGGAAGAGCTGGACCTGGACGATGTGACGGAATTCCACGCCATGGCGGCGTACCTGCTCTATATCAAGTCCCGCACACTCCTGCCGGTGGAGGTGGACTTGGACGACGACTCGGCAGACCCCCGGCAGGAATTGGTGGAACGGCTCATCGAATATCAAAAGTTTAAAAAACTTTCAGAACTGATGGAAGAAAAGGAAAAAGAAGCGGAGTGGATCGTGGAGCGGCAGAAGCTTCAGCGGGCTCTTCCTTTTACCGACGAGGGACTTTGGGAAAAGGTGGATATCTGGGATCTGCTCAAGACTTTTTCCAAGCTCATGTCCAATATGCCCGGAGAACGGATCTACGACATGTACGAAGAGGTAACGGTGAACGAAAAGATCACCCTCCTTTCGGAACTGCTGGAAAAGAGGGGGGAGTGCAGTTTTGCCGACCTCGTGGTCCGCAAGGGCTCGGTGATGGACATTGTCTGCGCCTTTCTGGCGATCCTCGAATCGGTAAAGCTCCGCGTGATCCAGGTATTACAGAACCGCATGTTCGGGGATATAATGATCAGGCCGAACCCGGCGGCCGGGGCCGTATAATTCACCATGGAGATACATGTCGTGCACGACTTGGAAAAAGAGACTGCGCTAATCGAAGCAATCCTCTACCTGGAGGCGGAACCGGTTGGGGAAGCCAAACTGGTCAGCATTTCGGGGCTTGCCCGTGATGTGGTGGATACGGCGTTGGAAAACCTGGCCGCCAAATATGCCCAGGAAAATTCCGGGCTGGAACTTTCCCGCATCGGCGGGGGGATCACCATTTCCCCAAAAAAGGAATATTGGGAAAACCTCCGGGACCGCTACGGCAAGCGGAACGAATCCCGGCTTTCCCGGGCGGCCATGGAGACCCTTTCGATCATCGCCTATTCCCAGCCCATCACCCGGGCCGAAATCGAACAGATCCGGGGCGTTTCCGCGGATAACATGATCCATCTTTTGAAGGAAAAGGATCTTGTCAAAGAGGTGGGCCAAAAGGACATTCCGGGAAAACCGGCCCAGTGGGGCACTACGCGGGAATTTTTAAAACTCTTCCGCCTGGACAGTATCGCCGACCTTCCCAAACTAAACGAACGGGAGACCGACAGGTTTGAGCTTGAAGGACAGGAATAATGCTGACCCGGCCCGCCGGGATAGCAAACCAGGGCTGGCAGCAGCAGATGCGCCGGTACGACTCCAAGCTTACCTTGCCCATGCGGGTGTCGCATCTCGCCGGTCCTCGGAAAAGTTGATTACCGAAGGGCGGGTTGCGGTAAACGGCCGGGTCATTACGGTCCTGGGGGAGAAGGTCCTGAGCGGTGATGAGGTAAGCCTTGACGGCAAACCGGTCAAGCCGGAGGACCGGCTGCGCTATCTGGCCCTCAACAAGCCGCCTGAGTATATTTGCAGTTCCGCCGACCCGCAAAACCGGCCCCTGGCCCTGGAACTGCTCCCGGCGGAGATAAAAGAACGGCTCTACAGCGTGGGCCGCCTGGACTTTTTATCCTCCGGGCTCATACTTTTTACCAATGACGGGGAATTTGCCGCAAAAATCGGCCATCCCTCGGCGGAGATCGAGAAGGAATACCTCGTGGAGGCCACCGGGATCATCCCCGATTCGGTTCCCCAGGCCTTTGCGGAGGGCATCACCATCGACGGGGTCTATTACCGATCCCGGGAGATTGAAAAAATAGGCCGAAAGACCCTGCGGATCTGTTTGGTGGAGGGTAAAAACCGGGAAATCCGCCGGGTTTTCTCTCATTTTCACCTCCACCCCCGGAAGCTCCACCGGATACGCATCGGGCCGGTCCTGCTCGGCGGATTACCGTCCGGGGAATCAAGGGCGCTTACGGATAAAGAACTGCGTGAATTAGCAGGAATGAAAAAGAATGAAGATTAACCACAGAGAGCACAGAGTTTACACAGAGGACACAGAGAAGAGAAAATTATTTTTAATCTTTCTCTGTGCCCTCTGTGTTCTTCCCTCTGTGTCCTGGAACCTTCGGTTCCTTGTGGTTAATTCTTCCTCTTCATTTCTTAATTAAGGAGTTTTCATGGTAATCGCCATCGACGGTCCTGCGGGGTCCGGAAAAAGCACCATAGCGCGCCTCCTGGCCGAAAAATTGAAGCTTCCCTCCGGGAAGCCCGTCACCTATATCAACTCAGGCAGCCTCTACCGCGCAATCGCCTTGGGCTGTATCAGGCGGCATATCGGCTTTGATGAAAGCGATAAGGCTCTGGAATACGCCAAGACTGCGGCCATCGAATACCGTAACGGGAATGTCTTTCTGGACGGGGAGGACGTGTCCGATGCCCTTCATACGGACGAAATTGATAAATTTACCGCTCCCCTTTCCGCCATCGTACCCATCCGGCATGTGGTAAACGATCTTATCCGTAAAATCGCCGCCAATATTGACGCGGTGGTGGAGGGGAGGGACATCACCACCGTGGTGTTCCCCAATGCGGAACACCGGTTCTACCTGGACGCCTCGGTGGAATCCCGTGCGCAGCGGCGGCACGGGCAGGGAGTATCGGAGCTCAGCCTGGAAGAAATCCGCAGAACTATCCAGGAACGGGATGAAATCGACAAAAACAAAGCTGAAGGAAGCCTTAAAATCGCCCCCGGGGTGGAGTATTTGGACACATCGGACTTGACCTTAAACCAAGTTTATGACAAATTGATAGAAAGAATAAAGATAGAAGGAACGATCAACATGGCCCAGATGGAAGTGGATTCGGACACTAGTCCGCAGGATGAATCAGACGGAGGCAAATCCGCCGGCAACATCCAGACGCAATTACAGGAAGAGTACCTCAAATCCCTTGAACAGCTTGAAGAAGGGCAGCTTGTGGATGGTGTTGTCATCCAGGTTACCCAGGATCAGGTGTTCATCGATGTGGGCTACAAGTCCGAGGGAAAAATTCCCATTGAGGAATTTACCGAAATCCCCAAAGTGGGGGATGCGGTATCGGTAATTCTCGTCGCCAAGGAAAACAAACACGGGGAAGTGATCGTTTCCAAGCAGAAAGCCGATGTCAAGGTTTTCTGGAAGAACCTCCGGCAGGCCTTTCAGGATCATGCCGTGGTGGAAGGAACCATCGAAAAGCTCGTCAAAGGCGGTTTTGATGTCAATATGGGTTCCGGCGGGCGGGCCTTCCTTCCCATCAGCCAGTCTGACGCCCAAAAAGTGGACAAGCCGGAAAAATTCCTTGGGATGAAGGCCCAGTTCTATGTGGAGCGGCTCTATTCTGACGGTAAAGTCAACATTGTGGTGAACCGCCGCAAATTTTTGGAAGAAGAAATTGAACGGAAACGGAATGATTTCTTTGAACATACCCCGATCGGTTCCGATGTGGATGGGGTTGTAAAGAGCTTTACCTCATTTGGGGCCTTTATCGACCTCGGGGGCTTTGACGGCCTCCTCCACATCAACGACATGAGCTGGGGCCACGTGACCCGGCCCAAGGACTTTGTCAAAAAGGGCCAGGAGATCCACCTCAAGGTTATCCGCATCGACCAGAAAGAAAAACGGATCAACCTCTCCCTTAAGCACTTCTCCGACGATCCCTGGGTACACTTTGAGGACAAGTACCATGTGAACGATATCGTCAAGGGCAAGGTCACCAAGCTCACCGATTTCGGCGCCTTTATTGAGCTGGAAGAGGGGATCGAAGGGCTGGCCCATATTTCCGAATTCTCCTGGGTCAAGAAAATCCAGAAACCCGAGGACATGGTTCACAACGGTGACGAAGTGGAGTGCATGATCCTGGGTTACGATCTCCAGGCGGGGAGGGTGTCCCTGGGACTCAAACAGGTCACCGCCAATCCCTGGGCTGAAATCGAGGAAAAGTACCCTGTGGGTACCCGGCTTACCCGGAAGGTGGTCAAAGTCACCAACGCCGGGGCCTTTATCTACCTGGAAGAGGGGATCGACGGGTTCCTCCATGCGGATGATATTTCCTGGACCAAGAAGATAAAGCACCCTGGCAGCGAGCTCGCAGTTGATCAGGAAATTGAAATCATGGTCATTGCGGTCGAGAAGGAAAACCGGAGCATCCGGTTGGGTATCAAGCAGCTTTCCGAAGATCCCTGGCAGAGCTTTGCGGATACCTACAAACCGGGAACCCAGGTGGAAGGGGAAGTCTCCTCCATTACCGACTTCGGGATTTTTGTGCGGGTTCCGGGGGGCATCGAAGGGCTTATCCACAAGTCGAACCTGACGGAAAACCGGGAAGATGATCCCGATGAGGCTCTTAAAAAGTACCATGTCGGGGACAAGATCAAGGCGGTTGTCCTGGAAATACAGGGCGACAAGCAGAAGGTGGCCTTTTCCATCCGGGACTACCAGAAGAAGGTACAGCGGGAAGAAATTTCCCAGTACATGGCGGCGGAGGAATCCGATGGTTCAACCTTCACCCTGGGAGATTTTTTAAAGTCCAAGGGCACTGACTAACAGACCGCATTTGTATGCCGTCACAAACCGACGTCCAAAAATTGAATACCCATTATCATACCCTGGTGGCAAAGAGCCCGGTCATTTTGGAAAAGCTTGAGATCGTCGATAAGATAGCCAAGACCGATTCCTCGGTGCTTATCCTGGGAGAAAGCGGGGTAGGGAAGGAGCTCTTTGCCGAGCAGATACACCTCCGCAGCCCCCGCGCCAAAAAGCCCTTTATCCGGGTAAACTGCGCCGCCATACCCGAGGGGCTCCTGGAAAGTGAACTCTTCGGTCATGTGAAGGGGGCCTTTACCAGCGCCGTGGCAAACCGTCAGGGCCGTTTTGAACTGGCCAACGGCGGGACCATATTTTTGGACGAAATTGCCGATATCCCCCTGCCGCTTCAGGCCAAGCTGCTCCGGGTTATCCAGAAAAAAACCTTTGAAAAGGTGGGTTCCGATATTTCCATTACCGTTAATGTGCGGATTCTGGCGGCCACTAATAAGGATATTGAAACCCTGGTGGAAAAGGGTGAGTTCAGGAACGATCTGTACTACCGCCTCAATGTGCTCCCCATATATGTCCCGCCGCTCCGGCAGCGGCAAGAGGATATTCCCGAACTGGCGCATTTCTTCCTGAAAAAATTCATGGCGGAGACCAAAAAACAAATTGAAGGTTTTTCCAACGAAGCCATGGAGACCATGCTTTCCTATTCCTGGCCGGGAAATATCAGGGAACTTGAAAACTGCGTCGAGCGGGCCTGTGTTATCGGAAAGAAACCCTGGATACAGCGGGAGGATCTCTTTTTAAAGATCACAGCCTCCTCGGAGCAGGATGAGGGGAACCGGAACTTAAAAACCGCCATCAACACCTTCAAGGCTCATTTTATACGGAAAGTTTTGGAAGAAAACAACTGGAACCAGACGGAATCAGCAAAGGCCCTGGATATACAGAGGACCTACCTCTCCAGGCTAATCAAAGAATTGAATATCATCAATACCAAGGAGTAATTATGTCGGGCAATGAGAAAATCGAAGAGAAGATTAATGAAAAAGTGAGCCTGGGTGAGGGGATCAACAATTTTATCCAGAAGAACCGGAAGGGGATACTTGTTTGTTTCGGCGTCATTGTGGTGCTGCTTGCCGGTTTCATCGGGGGACTTGCCATACGGGATGCGGTCCGGGACAAGACCATAAGCAGGGTAGAGGAATTCAACACCCGTTACGAAGAGCTGCGCTGGGATATCAGCGAGGGGGAAAAGGCCGAAGAAGTTACCGCCCTGCTTGATGATCTGGCCGCCTTTGCGGAAAAAACTTCCGGCTATGCCGGTGGGCGGGCATGGGCGATCATAGCGGGAATCCGGGGGGACAAAAAAGAATGGCCCCAAGCGGAACAGGCATGGTCCAGCGCGGCAAAGGCGGCTTCTAAAACCTACCTTGCCCCGGTTGCCCTTTTTAACGCAGCCGCTGCCGCAGAAGAGCAGGGGAACACCGAAGATGCCATCAGGCTCTATACCGAATGTCTTGCACGTGCGGATATCTTCCCGGCGGCAGCCAGGGCTCAATTTTCCATCGGCCGCCTCCGGGAATCCCAAAGTAATTCGGCTGCGGCCCTTGAAGCATACCGGGCGCTGGTCAGCAAATGGCCCAAGGATCCTGTCTGGACAAGCCTTGCGCAAAACCGGATCATTGCATTACAATTAAATTAATGATGAAACCAACGAATCGGTTAAAGTCCTTTGTTTTTAAATTTTGTCTCCTTCTTTTTGCCGCAGGGGTATTCCTTTCCTGCGGGATTGATGAGTACCAGTATCTCCCTGCGGTTCCGGTGGGAAATATTACGGTTCAGTTCAATAACCAGGCTACCATATGGTTGGAGAGTCTCGAGTCATCCGTCCGCACCTATTTTACCCATTATACCATCTTTTATCGTATCTATATCAGTGATTTTCCAGAATCGGGTACCATTCAGACCACGGACCTAAACAAAATAAATTCAACCCTGGCTTCGGACTATCGAACCATTGAGCCCAAGACAACAAGCAGTAAGACCACCCCCGAAACCAGCACCATCAGTTCGCTGTTCAGGAATTATCAGACCCTTAGCTATGAACAGGGTTCTGTAGAAACTGATGTGATAAATTCCCCTAATCGCAATAAATTGGTCATTGATTTTCCTCAAACACCGGGCAGCATACCGTACCTTACCATTGATGACGGTTCGCCCTGGCGCCTGTACCGTTCCACCAGCAACGGCAACGGATCATTCAGCCCGGTTCCGGATCGATATTTTCGCAATACCGATGGGATCAATAATAGTGACAACGCCATTCCTGCCAAAAATGGAGATGTGGCAAACAAAACCGGCATTACCGGCGACCGGTATACATACGTAGCCATGTATATTGTATCAACCGGCATCGACACAGCAGCCTATACGCCAATCTACAGCATCCCAACCTTTATCGGGATTTTCCGCCTTCCTGACCACTCAAATTAATTAGCCATTTTAAAACAAGAGTAGGGCCAATCTTGCCTCCTCTAATAAACCTGCATTAGTTACTATTCATAATGTATATTCTGTCTGCTTTGTTATATATCATAAACGCTGGAACGGATGATAAGTTCTGTATTAACTTCGATATTTATGGTTAAGGAGAAGATTCAATTAAGGTGGTTCTTATCCCCTGACCCCCTTGTCCGCCTGTTTCAGGGTAAAGTTTCTTGAAGGCTTCGAAATACGGAACCCCTTTGGCGGGATCATCCTGATTTTTCGCCAGCACCCCCAGGCGCTTCATGCCGTAAAGGGAGCCTTCTTTTTCTATATGGTCCAGGCGGTATTTTTTTTCATCTTCAAAGGAAACAGCCTCCGCGCTGTCTGCCCGGGGTCCATAAACCCCGCCCCAGAGCAAGGCTGAGAGGGAATACTTTTTTGTCCCCGAAGGCACCAGGAAATTCATCGCTTCATGGATGATAATACCCTCGGGCAAAACCTTGTTCATCCGCGCCATAAATTCTTCGCCATTAAGGAAGCATTGGGTTTCTATGGCTGCGATTTCACCATCCGCCGCGATCCCCATGGCAAGAGGAGAAGCTATCTCAAGATGCGGCAAGGGGTTAAAGCCCCCGGTGTATGAGACGGGAATTTCCGCCCTGACCATGGCCATGGATAACATTTCAATAAGGGTCAGGTGCGAATAAAAGAGGCCGAGGCCGCTTTTGGAAAAAGAAAAAATGATCTTATATGTGGAAGGATTTTTGGCTGCCGACGAGGGGTTTTCTTGAATTTTTTCGCTTATCGGATAAAGCAAATCATCATCATGTATGATATTATGCACAATTTTATTATTCCCACCGCAAATTCCGCAGGGATGTGTGCATTTTTCAATACAGGGCAAAGTAAATTCTGCGGACTTGGATTTCCCTGCTTCGTTTTCAAGATAATGAGACCCCGTGCCGGGTTTGATGCAATCCCAGGGCAGATCCTGAATTTTGGGCCCCATAATTTCTGAAACATAATCGCCGTAAATTTCAAAAATTTCCTTCCAGGCGTCCCTTTTAAAAAATTCAGTCCAAGCGTCAAGACGGCAGCCTTTTTTCCAGGCTTCTTCAATGAGAGCGCCTGAGCGGGTATCGCCCCGGGAAATAAGCCCCTCGATAACGGAAACAAAGGGATCCTGGACCCCGACCTTATGCCCGCGGCTTTTTAATTTTTCCCTGATAAATTTAAGCTTTTTACCGGCCGTTTCTTCATCAAGCTGGCCGGCCCGTTGATACGGCGTATGGGGCTTTGGGACAAAGGTTCCCACATTCACGTTGAAGTTCATATTGGTTTCTTTGGCTGCCCGGAGGATAAAATCGACGATGGCCTCCTCTTCATTTAATTCTTCCAGGGGAAGACCTATCATGAAATAAAACTTGACCCCCCGCCAGCCCTGCTTTTTTGCTTCCCTGATTATGGAGACCACGCTCTGAAGGGATACTTCTTTGTTGATGGCATGCTGCCAGAATTCTTCGGGGGTCTCCACCGCAAAGGTAAGGCCGCTTCTCCGCACCTCGGATATTTTTTCGAGCAGGGGCAGGGAGAAGGTGGAAACCTTGAGGCTGGGAAGCTGGAATGAAATGTGCCGGGAACCAAAGGCAGTGTTAAGGGATTCCACCAGGGAATCAATGTGGGAATAATCGCCGCTGGAAAGGGATGAAAGACTGATCTCCCGGTAGCCGCCAATTTTTATAAAATCGGAAACTTCGGCTTTGATTGTTTCGGCGCTTTTCTGCCGCATGGGCCGGTACCAGTAGCCGGCATGGCAGAAACGGCAGCCGTTGGGACAGCCCCGCATGATCTCCACCGCGCCGTGGTGCTGGACCACCTTCATGCTGGGGACCGGGAAAACGGCGGCTGCGGGGCTCCGGTCCGCAAAATTTGTATCAATAGCCCGGACGGCACTTTCCTTGCCCGTAACCCACACCGAAGGATGGCTTGCGATATGTGCCAGAAGCTCCGCTCTGGTCTGCCCGGCCCTTTTCCGGTCCCGCAGTTCCTCTGTTAGTTTAAAAAAACCGGCCTCAGCCTCCCCTATCCAGAAGGCGTCGATAAAGGGGGCATACGGCAGGGGGTTGGAAACACAGGGCCCGCCCATAATCACGACAGGGTAATCCCCCTCCCCTGCTCCTCCCATCCGGTCTGACGCATGGATGGGGATACCGGCGCTGTCCAGGATGCTCAGAACTGAGGTAATCCCCAATTCATAGCCCAGGGTAAAAAGCAGAAGGTCGAGGTTTCCCAGGGGAATTCCCGTATCAAGGCCGTAAAGCGGAAGGTCCCTGGAGCGGAGGAGCGCCTCAAAATCCGGGGCAGGGGCAAAGACCCGGTCACAGGATATGCCAAAAATGGCGTTAAGCCGGTTATAGAGGATACGCATGGCCTGGTTTGACATACCGATTTCGTAAAGGTCGGGGAAGGCGATTGCGGTCTGAAAATCAGCATCCCGTTTTGCAAGACGGCCGTACTCGCCCCCGGTATAGCGGCCCGGCTTTTCCACTCCTAGCAAAAACCGCCCCAGATCCTTTTCAACATTTATATAGTTAATTGCCAAGTATTGCTCCGTTCAGAGAAGGATATCCACGGATTACACAAATTGAAGAAATTACACAGATTTTACTCTTTTTTTCCTCATAATTCGTGTAATCCGTGCTCTTTTCCGTGTAATCCGTGTTCCTCTTCTTCTTTCCGGTCCCTAATGCCGGAACCGTCTGACGTAGATACTCAAGGCAAGGCCAATCCCACTCATAGCGGAGAGAACCGAAGAACCGCCGTAGGACATAAAGAGCAGGGGAATTCCCGTGATGGGCATGATTCCCATGGTCATCCCCACATTAATCAAAAAATGAAAGATAAACATGCCGGATAAGCCCGCCGCGATGTAGGCCCCAAAGGAATCGGTGGTGGTCTTCATGATCCGCACCAGACGCAGGCAGATCAGCAGAAAGAGGGCGAATACCAGGAGCCCCCCCATGAAGCCCCATTCTTCGGTAAAGATCGAGAAGATAAAGTCCGTGCTCTGCTGGGGGAGGAAGCGGTAATGGCTCTGGGTTCCCTGAAGATAACCCTTCCCGGAAAGCCCACCGGAACCGATGGCGGTAAGGGACTGTTTGATGTTCCACCCTGCACCCCGGGGGTCCACATCGGGGTCCATGAACACGATGAGCCGCTGGAGCTGATAATCCTTGAGCACCTTGTGGGACATAAAGGAGGCGCCCAGGGAGATGATAACCACGGCGACGCCGAAGACGATCCAGTAAAAGTACTGCTTCTTGAAACGGATAAAGCCAAAAAGGGCGATGACCGCGATAATACCCAGGGCCATGATGGCAATGGCGGTGAACCGGGCATTGGTCAGAATTAAAAGGGCGGGGATGGTATTCTTTAAAATATAACTCTGCCAGAGGGGCAGCACCATGAGGACACCGGTAAAGCCTATAACCGCCGTCAAAAAGAATACATACTTTATCGCCACCCCGGCGATAAAGGTCATCACCAAAAGTATGGGAATAAAGACCAGGGAGGTACCGAAATCGGGCTGGATCAGGATCACGGCCATGGGGACAAACACGATGATGCAGGAGATAAAGAAACGGAAAAAAGATTCCGGGGTCCGCTTTGAATCATCCAGATAGCGGGCAAGGAAGATGATGGTGGTGATCTTGGCAAACTCCGAAGGCTGAATCCCGAAGATGCCGATCCCTATCCAGGCGCGGGCGCCGCTTACATAACGGCCGTTAATACAGGTATAAACCAGAAGGGCCAGGGTACCAAGGTAGAGATAAAAAGAAATATCCCGGATACGTTTGTAATCGACCATGGACAGCGCCATGGCGATGATCACCCCCGCAGTGGCCCAGATAATCTGTCTGATGTACTCGTTGGAGACCAGCGCCCCCGAAGAGTTGAGTCCCGATGAATAGATAAAAAGCACCCCAAACACCGAAAGGGTAATTGCCGAGAGGAGGAGGGAAAAATCGATTTCGCTCATGTCCCGCAGTCTCATTCGCGCCTCCCGGCAACGGGCATAAGGTATTGGAAACCCAGCGCCCTGACCGCTTCCTCGTAACTTTGGCCGGCAAAAATCCCCTGAAAGATAATCGCCGAGGCGTAGGTGGCCCACCATTCCCAATTATTGGCCGCTTCCACAATAACGGAAACCACCACCCGCTCCTCGGGCTTGTCAGTTTGGTAGGGAGCATAGGCGGCAAACCAGGAATGCCAGCGGTCCTGGATACCCACTTCCCCGGTTCCGGTCTTTCCGGCGATCTCCACGGCCTTGATGTTCAGGGGAAACTGGGCGGTTCCCTCGCTGATAACCCCCCGCATATCCCGGCGGACCGCTTCAAAAACGTCCCTGTCTATATCACTCTGGTGGATCAGGCGGGGGGTCGTACTCTTTTCCACGGCGCCTGAAATGGGGTCCCGCACTTCCTTGAGCAGATAGGGCTGGTAGACTTTGCCGTCATTGACTACCATGGACACCATATTAGCCATCTGAATGGGGGTTACCAGGGTATAACCCTGACCGATGGACATATTCATCGTATCCCCCCCCAGCCACCGTTCGTGGAAGCGGCGGTCCTTCCATTGGGGAGTGGGGATAAACCCGGAAATTTCCCCCGGCAAGTCGATCCCCGTCAGTTCCCCATAGCCGTAGTCACGGGCATAGGAGATGATCCGCTCCACCCCCAGGTTATCCCGGCCCACGGTCCAGTAGTAGATATCGCATGACTGGGCCATAGCCTGGTGCAGGTTGAGTCTGCCGTGGCCGGGTTTGCGGATGTGGCAGCGCCAGAGCCGGTTACCATAGGTAAATTCCCCCTGGCAATCCACGGTTTGGGCCGGGTTAAAGGCGTTTTCCTGGAGGATGCCGCTGGTCATTACAATCTTGAAGGTAGACGCCGGGGGATAACTGGACTGTATGGCCCGGTTGAGAAAGGGCTTGTTGGGGTCATTGATCAGGGTGGCATATTCGGATCCCATATCATTACGGCTAAACATATTGGGGTCATACCAGGGATAGGATACCATGGCCAGCACTTCCCCGGTGGCAGGCCGGGTCACCACCACCGCCCCCATACGCTGACCCAGGGCCTTTTCCGCCAGAGTCTGGATGGAACTATCAATAGACAAGACCAGATTTTTTCCCATAACAGGAGGCTCCCGGGTATTATTTGCCTCCCCGGCGATGCGCCGCCCCCGGACATCCACGGTGCGGGTCTCCCGGCCTTCCTTTCCCCGGAGGATTTCATCGTACTGCTTTTCAATACCTGCCTTACCGATAAGATCCCCGGTCTTGTAGCCCTGGTTATAGAGCATGGTAAGCTCATCACGGGTGATATCCCCCATATAGCCTAAAATATGGGAAAGGCTGCCGGAATCCACATAGTTCCGCATGGGCTTGGACTGCCAGGAAAGCCCCGGCAGGGTATCCACGTTTTCCGCAAGGGCCGCGATGACAGTAAAGGGAACGTTCACCGCCAGTTCTATGGGTTGGTATTCGTTATAGGATTGGACGGGGATTTTCCGTTCGATCTGTTCACGGGGCGTCCCCATGATTTCCGCCACCCGGCCGATAAGGGCGGGGATTTCCCCCCGGGGTACCTCCGCAGGGGTAATACTTACCGCGAAGGAATCGGTGTTCATCACCAGAGGCGCCCTGAAACTGCGGTCATAGATCTCCCCCCGCTGGGCGGGAAGGATCGAGGTACGGCGGGCGATATCCTGGGCCCGTGAACGGTACAGTTCCCCGCTTAATATCTGCATACTGAAAAGCCTGATCCCATAAACAACGAATATCAGAATAAAGATAATCCGTAAAAAATTAATTCTGACCTCACTCCGCTCTTCCCCGCCGGAGACCGGATCTATGACAGGCATCAATCAGCCTCCCGCCGGGTATCGCCTTTTCTGCCGACCAGGAGGGGCGAAAAAAGCTTTAAAAGGGCAAAAAGCGGGATCGCTAAAACAGTATTGAGCATCAGCTCAACCCAAAAGGTTGGGGCAAATAAGGTATATGAAGGCACCGCCCCGGCCAACAGCAGGTGCAGCAGAAAAAGTACGGCGGCCTTAAAGAAGGTGGCCGCCGCGCAGAGGATCATGGGGAGAAAAAAAGCGTCCAGAAAAAAGGTACCCTTCATGAGTCCCGCCAGGGCTCCAATCAAGGTACGGATAAGGGCATTGAGTCCCAGGGGCGCGGCGGAAAGAAAGTCCAACAGAATCCCGGAAAAGAAACCCGTAAGCTGCCCGGTCATGGTCCCGTTCACATAGGCGCTGAAAACGATGATCCCCAGGGCCAGGTCCGGAATCGCGTGATAAATGGTCACCCGCGAAAGCAGGGTCCCCAGCCTTGCAAGCAGAGTGGATTGGAGGAGCACCGCAACCGTGGCAAATATCACCGCCCAGACAACATTTTTAGTCATCGGTTACCGCCTTTTTTTCCGCAATCACAAACACATATTCCAGCCGGGAAAAATCAATGGCGCTCTCCAGATTTACTTCCATGGAGATTTCGTTTTCCTGATAGAGTATGCCGCTTACCCGCCCGATATTAATACCCGTGGGATAAACCCCGCCCATCCCGTTGGAAACGATCACGTCCCCGTAATTGATATCGTCCCTGGCCCGTTTCTGGATAAACCGCATCCGCAGGGGAGACTCGGGACTCCCCTGCCCTTCCACGATCCCGTCATACCGGGAAATGGCCAGACGGGCGGCAATAAAGGAACTTACATCGTAGAGGGGCATCACCAGGCTTTCAAAGGCCCCTGCCTGGATCACCTTGCCCACCAGGCTCTGGGCGCCGTTTTGGTAGGCGATAACCGCCATATTGTTCTCTACCCCCGAATGTTTTCCCTTGTTGATCACCAGGGCGGAAAAAAGATTATCCGGATCCCTGCCGATGATCTCCGCCGGTATATGACGGTAATTTAAGGATTGGGAAAAACCAAGCTGCTCCCGGAGCCGGATGTTTTCCTGGCGGATTTCCGCGGAACTCCGTTCAAGCTGTTCATAGCGGGTGACACGGTCGGTTAATTCGGCATATTCCTGCCGCAGGGTGGCCAGTTCCCGGATGGACAATACGGTCCGGGAAGCCAAAGAAGAAACTTCATAGATTCCACCCCGGATGCCGGAAAAGAAGGAAAGCCCCGCCCCCTTTACATCCACCACAAAACTACGGGTAGAAAAGAGAAGCAGGGAAAAAGAAACCAGTGCCAGGGCTATAAAAACATAAGACGCCGCATTAATGCGGGTTTTAAGCCGTTTCCCCTCAAAAATAGCCATTGATCTTAGCTGTTCAGATTATCATAGACACTGAGGGTGTTATCAAAGCCCTTGGCATACTCAAAGTACTTTCCCGCCCCCAGGGCAACGCAGTCCAGGGGCCGTTCCGCAAGGATAACCGGCACTCCGGTTTCTTTTGAAATGAGTTTGGGCAGGCCCTTGAGGAGGGAGCCGCCGCCGGTCATCACGATACCCCGTTCCACAATATCCGCCGCCAGTTCCGGCGGGGTCTGTCCAAGGGTGGACTTAATCTCATCAATAATCTGGGTGATGGGATCCTTAAGGGCTTCCCGGACCTCCACGCTGTCTATTTCCAGCCTCCGGGGGAGCCCCGTGATGGCATCGGTACCCTTGATCTCCACCTTTTCGATGGTCTTGTCCGGGGATGCGTTACCGATCTCGATCTTGAGCCGCTCCGCGGTCTGTTCCCCGATGATAAGGTTATGGACGCTGCGGACATGCTTGATGATCGCTTCGTCAAATTCATCGCCCCCCAGGCGGATGGCGTTGGTAACCACCATGCCCCCCAGACTGATGACGGAAATTTCCGTGGTGCCCCCGCCGATGTCACAGATCATGTGCCCCGCGGGTTCAAATATGGGGATGTCGGCGCCGATGGCGGCGGCGCGGCTTTCCTCAATGACGATTACTTCCCGGGCGCCGGCCTTATAGGCGCTCTCTTCCACCGCCCGCCTTTCCACCTCGGTGATACAGGAGGGTATACCGATCACCATCCGGGGCTTGATGAATCGGTACCGGGGCAGGACTTTTCCAATAAAGTACCGGATCATCTTTTCAGTGGATTCAAGGTCCGCGATCACCCCGTCCCGCATGGGCCTGATGGCGATAATATTCCCCGGAGTCTTCCAGAGCATCCGCTTGGCATCCCCGCCCACGGCGACAACCTTCTTGGTACCCCGTTCAACCGCAACCACCGAAGGTTCGTTCAATACAATGCCCTTTCCGCGTATAAAAATAAGGGTATTACAGGTACCCAAATCAATACCGATATCCGAAGAATTATTTCCAAACATAGTCCCCCCTGCCTTCCCGTTTACATTCCAAGCCGTTCCCGCGCCCCTTTATGGGCCGGATCTATCCGTACCGCCCTGCGCCATTCAGCCCTGGCCCGGGTAGTATCCCCTTGCGCCGCATATAATTCACCCAATTGATAATGGACTTCGGCATTTTCGCCTGATTCATTCAAAATAAGCATGTACTGGGCTTCCGCTTCTTCAAAATGCCCTTCCTTCCTCAGAATTTCCGCAAGGAGAAGCCGCGCGGCCGTCACCCTTTGGGAATCCCGGGATATTTCGATGCACCGCAGCAAATAGGCCTTTGCCAAATCCTGGTCCCCAAGGGCGATATAGGAACGGGCAATAGCCAAAAACAGGATGTCCGATGGACCCGCTTCATAACCCGCCGGGTCAAGGGCCTGGGTAAAGGCCGCCACGCTGTTCCGGTAATCGTGGATCGCCGCATAGGAGAGGCCCAGAAATTCAGGGGTATCCTCCGCAACAAAAGAAGCATCCAGGGCCTGCTCCAGGTATTTTACCGCCAAATCCGCATAATCGGCGCCTTTATAGTAATACGCTTTGCCCAAAACATAATAGACCCGTCCGTTAACCGAACTGTTCTTTGAAAGAAGGGCCTTCCGTAAGGACCAGATACATTCGTCAATATAGATAAGGGTATCGAAATTATTGATCTGGGCAATGCCGATCTGATAGGCGGAAAAACCGTGGATGGTGAGCAAAAAATAATCCATGGGCCGCTCGGCAAGCGCCGTTTTGCTAAGCTTAAAGACCTCCTCATAGGCCCCTTCTTCCCAAAGCCGGAGCAGATTCTGCCGATCGTTTCCCGGCCGATTCTGCAACCCGGAAAAAAGAGAAACAGGAACCATCACCAGGACAACCGCAATCACGGCAAGCGCCGCCCAGCGGATAATGTTATTCCGCCTGAGATATGTCCTATAACGAGAGTATCTTTTTTCTTTAAACATATTGCAAGAATATATAATAGGAAATTTGAGATAAAGTCAATTGCCGCCCCGGTCAGGGCGTTGACGATAAATACAAAAAAACGATGAACCATAAGCCGGGTTTTGTTTAACAAGCCCCTGCGGGTCTGCCTAACCTGGAGTTTTCCCTATGGGAAAACTCCAAGCTGATTTTCCGTAAGGAAAATCAGCCGCCATCTATCTGGGACCGGCCTTGCGGAAGGTCTCCAGCAGCCTACCTGCGGTATCGGACGGGCCGCCCAACCGCCGCTTGACTTTGCTCCTGATGAGGTTTGCCCTTTTCCGGCAAAGCCGGAAAAGGGCTTGGGAGTTTCGGCTTGCGCCAAAACTCCATGCCATCTCTCCTGGCTAAAGCCGGAATCTTTCCGGCGGCGTTACCGCTGCCGAGGTGGGCTCTTACCCTTGGCCAAAATCCTTTGGATTTTGGCCTTAGGAGAAAAACCAAAGGTTTTTCTCCACGCCTTTTCACCCTTACCGAATGGGGCCGAAACCCCGCCCGGCGGTATACTTTCTGTTGCACTGTCTGTCGGAAAGGCCTTTCGACCATTCCGCCCGGGTGTTACCCGGCATCATGCCCTGCGGAGCCCGGACTTTCCTCAGGGGTACCGCATGGGCGAAACGGAAACCGTCCCGGACTTTATTGCGGCCCCCTGCGGCAGCCTGGTTCATCGTTATAAAAAACTAAATCGATAAAAAATCCTTTAGGATTTTTTATCACTCCTCAAAATCAATGTTGACCTTTTCTTCCTCTTCTTCGTCATCGTCATAATCGTCTTCTTCCATATCGTCGAGGTCGGCAAGGCTGCCGGAATCGTCGTTGTCGAAGAATTCTTCCTCGCCCTGTTCGGCTTCTTCGTAGAAGAGGATACGGGAACAGTAGGGGCAGAACACGATTTCCTCGCCCTGGCGGACCGAATTGGCAAATTGGACGGGGAGAATCATGTGACAGCCCTGACAGACACCGCCCTTGATGGATACAATACCCAGACCCTTTCCCGATTTATCTTCTTTATTGCGGATGATCCGTTCAAATTTGAAGATAACCTCCGAATCAAGATCCGGGGTAAGGGCATTTTCCTGTTTGACCAGTTCTTCAATTTTGGCTTTTTTTTCAGCAATTTCCACTTCAATACCGGCGCGGCGTTCGGCAAGTTCCGCTTCCTGCTGTTCGATCAGGGCGGTACTCTGTTTCATCTGCTCGTCCAGTTCCGCCAGGAACCGTTCCTCCCGCTGAAGGTCTTTGCGGTACTGCTGTTCCTTTTCAGCGGAATCATGGATTTCCTTGTCCAGGGCTTCGTATTCCCGCTGGGTGTTGATCACATCCATGTTCTTTTCCGCCTTTTCCCTCAGGGATTCCGCATCCGTAAGAAGGTTTCGGAATTCGTTTTCGGCGATCTTTGCCTTTTCGTAATCCTGATTCTTTTCAATAAAAGACTTTTTGAGCCGGGCCAGGACTTCTTCCCTGGTAACAAGCTGCTTGGGAATTTCCTGAATATCCTTCTCCAGGGTAAATTTCTCGGAAAGTATATCCTGCAGTTTCCGCAGATTTTCAAACACCTCATCCGTTGCCATGTAATGCCCCTTATGTATACAAATTCATACTCATTAAAGTATTTTCTTTGACAAAAAAGCGTAGCTTTTTTGTCAATGGTCTAAATAATCTTTTAACTTCCGGCTCCGTTTGGGGTGCCGCAGGCGGCGCAGCGCCTTTGCCTCGATCTGACGTATCCGTTCCCGGGTGACGTTAAAATAGAGCCCCACCTCTTCCAGGGTAAGGGAGTAGCCGTCGTCCAGGCCGAAACGCATCTTGAGCACCTCCTGTTCCCGCACCGGCAGGGTGGAAAGTACCCCGGAAAGCTGCTCCTGCAAAAGGGTAAAGGCGGTCTGGCTGGCGGGGTTTTCCACATCCTTGTCTTCGATGAAGTCCCCCAAAAGGGAATCTTCCTCCTCCCCGATGGGGGTTTCAAGGCTGATGGGCTCCCGTGCCACGTTTTTGACCGATTTTACCCGCTGGGCGGTCCAGCCCAGGCGCTCGGCGATTTCCTCGTCTGTGGGCTCCCGGCCCAATACCTGTAAAAGCTGCCGGGATTCCCGAACCACCTTGTTGATCTGCTCGATCATGTGTACCGGCACCCGGATGGTCCGGGCCTGGTCGGAAATGGACCGGGTAATCGCCTGCCTGATCCACCAGGTGGCGTAGGTGGAAAACTTGAAGCCCTTCTGGTATTCAAATTTTTCCACCGCCTTGATAAGGCCGATGTTCCCCTCCTGCACCAGGTCGAAAAAATGGAGCCCCCGGTTGGTGTACTTTTTGGCGATGGACACCACCAGCCGAAGATTCGCCTTGATAAGCCGGTCCTTGGCTTTTTTCATCATATCCCGGCCGCGGCTTATTTCCTTGGCCAAAAGGTTGATCCGCTCGATGGGTTCCTCGAAATCCTCCTCCATCTTACGGATTTTTCTTTCCGTTTCTTGAATATGCCGTATCTTTTCTTTTATCTCGTCGGAGCCTAAGACCAGTTCCTCTTCGAGCCGTTCCCGTTCTTCCTTAATGGTAAGACTCCGGCCCAGCGCCCGCAGTTCTTTGGGGCTCGTCACGCGGAGGTGTTTTTCAAGCCGTTGCTGGTCCCTCCGGTAATGTTTTATCTTTTTGGCGGCCAGGATAAATTTCTCGGAAAATTCGGCGATCTCATCGGGGTGAAGTTCCGCGGTATCAATGATCTCCATAATCCGCAGCCGGATGTCCTGGAGTTCCCTGTCCTCAAAAAAATTCCCCCCACGGTTGATAAGCCGCCGCTTGATTTCAATGTAACATTTCAGGTCATTCAGGACCAGGCGGAGGGTTTCCTTATAGAACTGGCTGAGCCTGCGGCGCTCGGTCATGCGCTCGGTGATCTCCTTCTTGGAGAGGTTGTCCTCCCGGTAATCCCTTTTGGAAAAGGCCTTCTGGGCGATATGATAAAATTCCGGAATGATCATCCCCGACTTTTTTATCACCCCCTTGATGATGTTTTCCCCGTCCTCCATCTGCTTGGATAGCTCAACTTCCTGTTCCGCAGTAAGGAGGTGTTCCCGGCCGATTTCCCGGAGGTAGAGCCTGATGGGATCATCCACGGAGGATTCTTTATCGTTGTATACGAGACGTTTTTTCTCAACCTCCTTGGCCTTCCGGGTCTCCGCTTCACTTTCTTCCGCTTCGGATGATTCTTCCTCAATAAGCTGGACATTATTCGTCTCAAGCAGGGCAAGAACCTGTTCCATTTTTTCGGTATTGGAGGTAATATGTTCCGGGAGATAATCGGAAAGTTCCTCGAAGGAAAGGGTTTTCTTTTCCCTCGCATATTCGATCAGTTTTATAACGGCGCTTTCATGGGACATTTCTGTCGGCGCCAATAGCGGCGGCGCTAATTCTGGTGAGCGCACATCTGTCATATCTCGTCTTCCTTCAACGGTGTAATTCTTCATTTATATGCATCATCTCAACACTAAGTTCCTCAAGCCGGGAATCTTTCCGAAACCCATCCTCTTTTGCGAAATGGCCGTGCTCCAGGTTATACTGCTCCGCGGTTATTTCCGAAAGCCGCTGTTGGAGCTTTTTCTGTTTAACCTTCCTGATACCGTCTTTTATGAACTGCTCAAGCTGCCCGGGGGAAAAGGAAAATTCCCCGGTTGTCCCCCTTTCAGCCGCATATTTCCGCAAAGCCTCTGACGGTATACGGGAAAGAAGATCGTCGATGCCGCTTTCTTCATGGATATAACACTCTTCCATGGCTATGAAGAGCTCTTTTGCGGCCTGGTCCTCAATCTCCTTCATCGAAACAGCATTACGAAATGTCGGATACAAGTAATAATTGACCAATACCGCGGTGAGCAAGCGAAGCTCATCGTTCATCCGTATTGGCCGTTCTGTTAAGTCTCCCCCTTGGGAATTTCCCCTTTCGGGGTAACTTTTTTCGCCCCTATGCCGCCTGACATAGTCATTCAGTACCGCAGCCCGGTCTATTCCAAAGGCATCCGCAACAGAAGCGATACAGGTATCCCGGGAAACATCCGAATCCAAGGTCTCAATATAGGGAAACAAAAAAGCAACCGCCTTTGCCTTTCCCTCCGAGCCGGAAACATCATACAGAAATCTGCTGCGGGATACAAGATACTCAAAGTCAAGGATAATACATTTCATTCTTTTTTGCAATGCTTCCGGGCCAAGATAGAGCAAAATGTCCGCGGGATCCTTTAAATTTGAGAGGTCGGGACCGCCCGCCACTTCAGGCGCATTAGGCACAACTACGCCGCCGGCAAGGCCGTTGCGGCGGCAGGTGATGACGGCCTTTACCGCCGCGGTTTGGCCGGCATTGTCAGAATCAAAGACCAGGTTGATCTTTTCCGCCCAGCGGCGGAGGAGTTTTGCCTGATCGTCGGTAAAGGCGGTCCCCAGGGGGGCCACCGCATTGGTAATCCCCG
Organism: Spirochaetia bacterium; assembly: GCA_026002045.1. GTDB lineage: Bacteria > Spirochaetota > Spirochaetia > Treponematales > Breznakiellaceae > BNUT01. Next base: position 36,576 of record BOAV01000006.1, read on the forward strand.
CCTGGTGGAGGGCGATCACGTCCATGTAGCCTTCCGCCAGGTAGACCTCTTTGGTCCGGCGGATCTCGGGCAGGGCCAAATCAATGGCAAAAAGGGTTTGCCCCTTTTTGTAGATGTCCGATTCACGGGAGTTGATGTACTTGGGACCGTCCCCTTCCAGGATGCGGCCGCCAAAGGCCACGGTTTTGCCTTGGCGGTCGGAAATGGGGAACATGAGGCGGTTGGAAAAAAAGCTTGACCGGGGGTACTTGTCGGAAAAAAGCCCCGACAGGCCAAGAAACTGGGGGGAATAGCCTTTTTGGGAGAGAAAATTGAAGAGCCAGAGCCGGTCGGCCGGGGCAAAGCCCAGAGCGAACCGATCAATCATCTCCTGGGTAATTCCCCGTGAAAGAATATAGCGTTTTGCGGCGCCGCCTTCAGGCTTTTCCATTAAAAAATGATGAAAGGTTACGGTTACCCGGCGGTAAAGCTCCGCAAGTTCCTCTTTCCGGGTGTTGGCTTCCGGGTCCCGGACTTCCACTCCGCCGCTTTCCCGGATGATTTCGATCCCCATCTTCTTTGCCAGGGTTTCAATGGCCTCGGGGAAGGAAAGTTTGTCCATCTCCATGATGAAGTTGATGATCCCCCCGCCCTGCCCGCAGCCAAAGCAGTGGTACATCTTCTTGTCCGGGTCCACCGTAAAGGAGGGGGTCTTTTCATTGTGAAAGGGACAGCAGCCCCAATAGCGGCCCCCCTTCTTTTCCAGACGGACGTATTCTTCCACCACCGCAACCGCGTCCAGTTTGTCGTTCACTTCCTGTATGGTTGCTTTGGCGATGAGGCTCATAGGCGGCTTCCGCCCTTCCCCTTCACATAGAAAACACCCGCCTGGATATGATCATCCAGGGTGCGGGAAAAATAATGCCGCCCTGCGGCAGGGTCGATGAGGCGGAAGTAGAGGTAGTCACTTTCTACGGGATTAAAGACCGCATTCAGGGCAATGAGGCCGGGGGAACAGATGGGCCCCGGCGGCAGACCCGCATTCACGTAGGTGTTGTAGGGGTCCCGGATCTCCGTGTCGCGGGTGTAGATCACCTCCGGGTGGGGCTTGTTCTGGATTTCGGTGATCACGTATTCCACGGTGGCGCAGGACTGGAGGGCCATGCGTATCCCCAGACGGTTGTAAAAGACCCCCGCCATGAGGGGGGCCTCGTCGTCTACCCGGTACTCCCGCTCCACGATGGAGGCAAGGCTCACCCGCCGGAAAAGTTCTTCTGGAAGAAGCTGTACCACTGCCAGTTCCTCAAGCCGTAGGTAAAAATTATCCGCCATGGTCTGTATCACCAGGGATGCGGGATAGTTCTGGGGGAAAAGATAGGTGTCGGGAAAAAGGTATCCCTCCATGGTTTTGCCGGGGATGCGGTAGCGGTCAAGGATCTCCCGGTCGGAGGCGGCTTCCAGGAAGGCTTCCGCTTCACAGATGCCCGCTTCTTCAAAAATACGGGCGGTTTTTTTCAGGGTGACCCCTTCGGGGACGGTCACCCGGTGCAGCATCTGTTTGCCTGAAACCAGAATGGAATAGATACTCACCTGGCTTGCGGGGAGTTCCAGTCTATAGGCGCCGGTCTTGATGTATTCTTTTTCATAACGGGCAAGGAGATACCAGAAGTACCGGCTGCGGATAATTCCCGCATCCTCAAGGCGCTTCCCCACGGAGAGGGCGCTTTCGCCGTTCCGCACGTCCATGGTAACCGAGCCGTCATCTTCGATACGCAGGGAGCCGTCTGGGGCGCTACGGGGAGCAATGCCGGGGGGGGAATTGACGTATAACACAAGCCCTGCGGCAGATGCAAAGAGGAGCAGCGCCAGCCCAATGATGATGCTTGAAATTTTGAATATTCGACGAATTATAGGGGGCATCTATAGCCTGATTTCCAGACCCTCCGTGGCAAGGGTCAATTTTATTCCGTTGATATCCATCCGTTCGGTATACCACTTTGCGGATTGCAGCATGTTATACAATTTCTGGTCATTATAGGCAGGATCATGGTGGAAAAGAACCATGTGTTTTATTCCCCAGTTGGCGGCAAAATCCACCGCCATGCTAAAGGCGTTGTGCCCCCAGTCATATTTTTCGATGGCCTCCCCCAGGGTATATTGGCAGTCTATGACGATGAGATCCGCATTTTTGAAAAACAGGGTGTTTTTTTCATTTTTCAAAAAATCCTCCCTGGATAATTCCGCATCCGTGGCATAGATAAAACGATGTTTGCCGTCATTGACCATAAAAGACCAGGAATCCCCGGGATGGTTCATTTTCTTACCCGAAACGGTCACCCCATCCAATATAACCCTATCGTCCATGAAATGAAAATTCTTCTTACAGCCCATGGATTCCATGGGCACCGGAAAATAGGGAGATGCCATTTGTGCCTTGAGGGTGTTTTCAAGGTTCTTCATGGGTGAATAAAAGTCCAGGGTAACCGCAGGATCATAAGCGGGGCCAAAAAAAGGAAGCCCCTGGATATGATCCCAGTGAAAATGGGAAAAAAATAGCCGGTATTGGGAGGGTTTTGGCCGTTCCTGTGCGGAGGTCTCCCCCAATTCCCGGATGCCCGAACCGGCGTCGAAGACCAGTACCTCCTGCGAATACTCCGGATTTACGGTGACACAGGGGGTATTCCCCCCAACGGTACCAAAAAGCCAGGGAGGCAGGGCCGCAAGAAACCGTTCCCTGGATTCCGGGCTTTCAAGATCCGCCGGGGTAAGCCGCTCCAGGACTGCGGAAATCTTACTCCTGATCCGGGAGGGCAACTGCGGCGCAGGCAGGGAACCACGGACACCCCAAAAACGGATCAGCATCTAAACCTCCGACTTATTTCTGGTAATCACCGGTTCCGCCAGGCGCGCTTCCAGAGCAGCTTCAATCCTGGCCATGCTCTGCAATTCACCCTTTCCCATACCCGGACATTCCGATTTTGCCCGTTCCCAGGCCTCTGCGGAGACCATAATTGAGTCCCAAAAGGGATAGGTCCTGCACTGCAGGGGCCGACCGGCATAGACACCACAGCCATCCTGCCAGAAAATACAATCATAACCGGTTTTTTCTTTTAGGGAAAGATACTCTATCCCGCCCCCAAAGGCAACCCAGCGGCAATAGGTTTGTAGAAATGAATCCCGGTCCATTTTTTGTTCCGCAGCCAAAAGCACAATATCCTTTTCGGAAAGAAACACATATCCGCTTTCATACCGGCAGCAGGCGGAACAACGGACGCAGGAAAAACGAAGTCCCCCCGCGTAAAAAGGCTGTTTTGACATATCCATTACAATTATTATACGGGAAGCCGGTTTTTTACAAGGCGCATCACATCAGACATTTTCCGGGTTAATGCTTTTGTTGCGGTACACCAGATCATGCCGATCCGCATAACCCTGTTTTTCCCAAAAGCGGTTTCCCTTTTCGTTGGTATTAAAAGCCACCAGGGCGATCTTGTTGATCCCCTCTTTTTGCATCGCATTTTCTACCGCATCCAGCAAAGCCCTGCCGATGCCCTGTCCACGGTATTTCTCTTTCACTGCGGTATGGTAGATATAGGCCCGCCTGCCGTCGTGGCCGCTTAGAATAACCCCCGCCAGCTTTCCTTCGATTTCTGCCACAAAACAGGTATTCGGATTCCGCTCAAGAAATTTCCTGATACCCTCTTCGCCATCGTCCAGATTCCGCATCCCCATACCGGCGGTTCCCGTCCAGAGCCGGTGAACCTGTTCGTAATCGTCGATGATCATTACACGAATTACCACATCAAAATTATTCACCGCCCAACCCCTGATTACTCTTTGACAACAGCCGCTCCCGGCGGGTTTCCAATTCATGCCGCAAGCTCTCCCTGATATTTTCCAGGGCCAGGGCCGCCTCAGTATAGGCCAGGGCTGTTTTATGATCCCGAAGCCGCCATTCCGCGTCGATGGCAAGCTGCCTGAGGGCGAGGCATTTTACTTCGCCTGCAAGGGCCTGAGAGTCCCCCGCAATAAGGACAAGAAGTCTTTTGCGGCCATCATCGGCTTTGCCCTCCCGGATTAAATCCAGGGCCAACACATAGGCCGCCCGTACCCCGCCCCGTGCCACCGCAAGTTCAAGCAGCGCCTCCCCCAGCCGTAGTTCATTATCATCAAAATCATTCCCGCGTCTTAAGGCAGAATGCCAGGCATCCCGCCAGCGCAGGGCCAGTTGTTCAGCATCGACACGGTAGGTATCTATAGCGGACAGGGGGTCCGCGGCAATATGGCAAAGGCTGATGAAAATTGCCGCAAGCCCCCGTATGTCCCGAAGGTTGTGATCGCAGATCTCCAAAAGCGGCGCAAAGTCATTGTTTTTCAAAAAATTAAACCATATCTCCGGGGCCAATGCCCCCGGTACATCCCCGGTGCGGTCCAGACCCAAAATTTCAGTTTCGATGGTAGCCTGGGAACAATCGGGAAGAACCCGTTTCCATAAACGCCGCGCCGGGTGGAGCAGGTCCGCATGGGCATAGACCGGGGGCATCATCCCGTTCATCAGGCACCGGGTTTTCAAAATCTGCGAATCAAAACTTTTGCCGTTGTAACTGACAATAAGCCTGGGGGGCGAAAACTCAGCAAGCGCCGCCTCCAGAAAATCCCCCTCCCCCGGATAATCCAGGAGCAGGTACTGGTCGATTTGCAATCCGGCGGGGACAAAGCGGCCGAAGGCGGCGAGGAAAGCCACGGTCCCCGCACCGCCGGAAAGCCCCGTGGTTTCAAGATCGAAAAAGAGGAGGTCCTGGGGATTCAGGGTAAGCTCTGCTTGCCCGGGGTTCTGTTTCCGCCGATAAGGGTTCAGGTCAGGGATCAGAATGGGCAGGGTTTGGGGTAACGCCGCAGCCCAAGCTAGGGGGATATCCAGCAGCGTGGTGCGCTTGAGGGTCTGGAAGCCGGCTTCAAAAAAAGAGGAATTGGCGATGAGTTGCGAATGGTTTTGCGCCTCCGGCACAGGGGGGACTTGGGATTCGTCAGAGGCAGATTCTATCCCGATTACCGGTTCTTTTTTAGTTTCCCGGATTCGCTGCAAACGGGCGCGCAGGTTTTGTCCCATGGTGTATCTTTGCACACACAGACAGAGGATGACAATCTCCGTTTTTTATTGCCATTGTTCCCGCCGGTCAGTGCTGCCCTACAAGGGCTTGCAAAAATTCCACGGTCCCCTTTTTGTTGCCGCCAGGTCCCACGCAGGAGGGACAGCCGGATTTGCAGGGGCAGCGCTCCACCGCCGCCTGAATTGAGCGGAAAAGTTCTGTGGTGCGCCGGGCCAGGGCTTCTGAAAGGCCGGTGCCGCCGGGGTATTTGTCGTAGATGTAGAGGGCGGGTATGCCGAAATGGGGGTCCCGGACCCGCTCCGCAAGCCCCAGGTCGCGGGGGTCGCAGAGGAGAAAAATCGGCGCGATAAGTTTAATCAATGTGCCCGCGCCGGAAAGGACCGAGCCGGTTTCTTCCTCGTCCATGGCTGCAAGAACTGCGCCCCCTGCGGTGTCCGGCCCGAAGAGCAGGGCCAGGGAGCGGGTCTGCATCTCCTCCTCCGGGAGATCGATGTCCCCGTAGCCGATATTTTCCTGGGTGTGAAACCGGATCTTCTTGAACTTGGCAACCTGGGACCGGACCAGCACATCGCCGACCACACCCTTCGCCGCCGCAGTATTACTGTCGCCGCAGACAAAAGATTCGTCCTCGGACAGCACCTTGATATCGGTTTTCACAAGGCCGTCGGTAAAGTAATTTACCTCCGCTTCCCGGACGAGACATTTCCGGTTGGCGATGTCCAGGGATTCCACCAGGTACTGAGCGCCCCGGTGGATATAAACGGCGTTGACAAAGATAAGCTCCTTGGCGCTGGGCCGGTCCATTTCGCCGATGACGGCGTTGCGGCCCTTGGTGACATCGATGATCACCACATTGTCCGCCGTGGCAGAACGCAGGCTGATCCCCTCCGCCGGGAAAGAGCGATCCGCCCAATGCCAACGCGAGCCGGTATGCCGGACTATGCCCTCTTCCTCAAGATATTCCAGCACGTCCCGCGCCCCTTTTCCAAATGGCCCCAAGGCCGCCGAAGATGCATCCAACTCCTCATTAGTGAAGGGCAGTTCAAAGGCGGCGCACTTGATGTGGTCGGTTAAAATGTAGGGATTGTCCGGGTCGAGGCGGGCTTCTTCCGCGCTTTTGCGGAAGAACCAGTCCGGGTCGTTCATGATGAACTGGTCTAAAGGGGAGGCGGAGGCCACAAAGACCGAGACCGATGTTCCCCCCCGCCTGCCCGCGCGGCCGGACTGCTGCCAGAAACTGTTGAAGGAGCCGGGAAAGCCCGCCACCACCGACGCGTCAAGGCCGCCGATGTCGATGCCCAGTTCCAGGGCGTTGGTGGACACCACCCCCTGGATGCTCCCCTCCCGCAGGCCCTTCTCTATTTCCCGCCGCTCGTTGGGCAGCAGCCCGCCCCGGTAGGCCTCAACCTTGATGCGGGAATTGTCGGTGTAAAGGTTGGCCAGGTCCTCGTTCACGTAGGCGGCGGCTACCTCGGTCTTGACACGGGAATGGGCAAAGAGGATGGTCTTGATCCCCGCCTTGAGGAAGGCCAGCATCCAGCGGCGGCTTTCGGTGACCACGCTGCGGCGAATGCCCTGCACCGCATCCACCAAAGGCGGGTTGTAGAGGATGATGCGCTTCTCGCCCCGGGGGGCGCCGTTATTGTCCACCAGCACAATTTCCTGCCCAATGAGGGCCTCGGAAAGTTCCCGTGGGTTGGCGATGGTGGCGGAGCAGAGGATAAACTGGGGCTTCGTACCGTAAAAAGCGGCTATCCGGCGCAGGCGGCGGATCACATCCGCCACATGGCTCCCCAATACGCCGCGATAGGCGTGGGCCTCGTCGATGACAATGTACTTCAAACTGGAAAAAAACTTTATCCACTTGGGATGATTGGGCAGTATCCCCGCGTGGAGCATGTCGGGGTTGGAGATGATGATCCGCCCGGTATCACGGGCCGCCACCCGCAGGCTCTCCGGGGTATCCCCATCGTATGTTGAAACTTTTATGGGTAAACCCATAAAAGTTTCAACTAAGGAGTTGCCTGTGGCAACTCCACGGCCGTTTTTAATGTCCACCGAAGGTGGAAGGCCAACCAATTCATTCAGCTCAGACTGCTGATCCTGGGACAGGGCCTTGGTGGGGAACAGGTAGAGGCAGCGGGCCTTTTCATCTTTCAGCAGGGCCTGGAGACAGGGCAGGTTATAGCAGAGGGTCTTCCCCGAAGCGGTGGGGGTTACCACCACCACGTTTTTTCCCTGCCGGCACTGCTCCCAGACTTCAGCCTGATGGGTGTAGATCTGTTCGATTCCCCGGCGCTTGAGGGCGGCGGCAATCCGCCCGTCCAGGTCTTTGGGGAACGGCGCATAGCGGCCATCGGTGGCTTCCAAAACCCGTTCATAGGCGATATGGGGGGCAAATTCAGGGCTTTTAAGGATTGCGTCCAAGGGTAATACCGCAGGTATTACCCCACTGGCCTGTTGGTTCATCACAAATTCATTTTACAATTAAGAAAGAACAAAGGTAAAGGCAGGCGCCGGGCGCTACAAGCTGCCGAAGAAAGTGGAAATCCCGGATGTTTTTGGAATTTTTTGGATTTATTCTATCGACATATCAAGAATTTCCATTTATACTAATAGAGGAGTTATTTTATCCGGAGGGGAACCTCGGGCTTCGGCGGAAGGTTCCGTAATCTAAAAAGGGAAAGGGGGCGTAACATGTCAGAAGTATTATCTATTGTGTTAGGCGGCGGAAAAGGAACCCGGTTGTTTCCTTTAACCCAGGCGCGGGCAAAACCTGCGGTTCCCTTTGGCGGCAAATTCCGGCTGGTGGATATCCCCATCTCAAACTGTATCAATGCCGGCTTAAAGCAGATCTACATCCTGACCCAGTTCAACTCAGCTTCCCTCCATCTGCACCTGGCCCAGACCTATGTGTTTGACCACTTTACCGACGGCTTTGTAGAGATTCTGGCGGCGGAACAGACCCCTGAACATTCAGGCTGGTACGAAGGAACCGCCGATGCGGTGCGCAAGAATTTTCTGCATTTCAGAACCCAGAACCCTTCCTACTACCTCATCCTCTCCGGGGACCAGCTCTACCGGATGGACTTCGAAGACCTTTTGGCAAAGCACAAGGCATCCGGGGCGGCCATCACCATTGCCGCCACCACGGTAAAACGGAATGATGCCAGCCAGTTGGGGATCCTCAAGGTGGATAAAAACAACCGGATCACGCAGTTCCTGGAAAAACCGGGACCCACCAGGGATATCGACGATTATAAAATCCCCGCAGAACTGCGGACCGACAAAAATCAAAAGGAAGATGGTTACCTGGCCTCCATGGGTATCTATGTCTTCAACGCCCAGGCGATGGAAGACTGCCTTGCCAATGAACTTTCCGACTTCGGCAAGGAAATAATTCCCGCGGCCATCAGCAAGCTTAAGGTGAACAGCTATATTTTTAACGGCTATTGGGAAGATATCGGGACCATCAAAAATTTTTACGAGGCCAATCTGGAACTGGCCACCCTTACGCCCCGGTTCGATTTTTACGATGAGGAGCATCCCATTTATACCCATAGCCGCAGCCTGCCCCCTTCCAAGATAAATTTCGGCAACATGAACCAGTCCATTGCCGCCGAAGGCTGTATTATCACCAACGCGATAATTACCAACTCCATCGTCGGGGTGCGGTCCGTTATTGAATCCGGTTCGAGCCTGAACGGGGTGATTTACATGGGCGCCGACTTTTACGAAACCGATGCCCAAAAACAGGCCAATCTCGAAGCCCGTATTCCCAATGTGGGGATCGGCAAAGGGGTCATCGCCAAGGGCGCCATCATCGACAAGAACGCCCGCATCGGCGACGGCTGCCGCATCGGCGTGGACGACCTCAACCGCGCCGACGGCAACTTCGGCCACTACTACATCGTGGACGGCATCATCGTGATCCCGAAGAATACCATACTGTATCCGGGAACGGTGATTTAGATTTACCAGGAAACCCTGCGGGTGGGCCGGGGCTTGTCCCCTCCCCCCGCCTGTGGTAAATTAGATCCATGTTTGAAAATATCGTTAAAGCCCTTTTCGGCTCCCAGCATGAGCGGGACTTAAAAAAGCTTCTCCCTATATTGCATAGCGTAAACGAAAAAGAGGCCTGGGCCGCCGCCCTCCCCCCTGAAGAATTCCCAAAACAGACCGCGCAATTCCGGGAACGGTACCGGAACGGGGAAAGCCTGGACGCCCTTTTGCCCGAAGCCTTTGCCCTGGCCCGGGAAGCGGCCCGGCGCTGCCTGGGGGAACGGCCCTACGATGTGCAGGTGCTGGGGTCCATCGTGCTCCACCAGGGCAAGATCGCGGAACTGAAAACCGGTGAAGGCAAGACCCTGATGAGCGTTGCGGCGGTGTACCTCAACGCCATCCCCGGCAAGGGTATCCACGTGGTCACGGTCAACGATTACCTCGCCGAGCGGGACGCCCGGTGGATGCAGCCCATCTTCGACTACATGGGGCTCACCGTGGGGACCATCCTCTCGGACATGGACAATGGGCGGCGCAAGGAAAACTACGCCTGCGATGTGACCTACGGAACCAACAACGAATTCGGCTTTGACTACCTCCGGGACAACATGAGCCCATCCCTGGAAAGCCGGGTACAGCGGGGGCATAACTGCTGCGTGGTGGACGAGGTTGACTCCATCCTGATCGACGAGGCCCGGACCCCCCTGATCATCTCCGGGGCAGCCGAGGACGATACCTTCAAGTACGCCGAGGTGGACAAACTCCTCTCATCCCTCACGGAGGTGCAGAAAAAGGAGAACGGCGAATACCCCGACGAGGCCCAGGGCGAAGAGGTTATCGGGGACTACAAGCTCAACGAGAAGAACAAGAACATCTCCTTCAGCAATGCGGGGATGACGAAAATCGAGGAAATTTTACAGAAGCGGGGCCTGATCAAGGGCGCCATCGTTGATGAGGAAAACTTCGAGTACCTCCACTACTTTACCCAGGCGCTCCGGGCCCACAAGCTCTTTAACATCGATGTTGATTACGTGGTCCAGGACGGGCTGGTCCAGATCGTGGATGAATTTACCGGCCGTATCCTCCACGGCCGCCGCTATTCCGACGGGCTCCACCAGGCCATCGAGGCCAAGGAACGGATCAAGATTGCCCAGCGGAACCGCACCCTGGCGACCATCACCTTCCAAAATTACTTTAGACTGTATGAAAAAATATCCGGTATGACCGGCACCGCCGACACCGAGTCCGTGGAGTTCGCCAAAATTTACAACCTTGAGGTAGTTGTGATTCCCACCAACCTCCCGGTTGCCCGGAATGACGAAGACGATGTGGTCTACCTCAATGAGAATGAAAAATACAGTGCCCTCTGCGAAGAAATTGCGGCCGCCCACAAGAAGGGCCAGCCCATGCTGGTGGGCACGGTGTCCATTGAAAAGTCGGAAAAGCTTTCCGCCCTGCTGACCCGCAAGGGGGTGCGCCACGAGGTGCTCAACGCGAAGAACCACGCCCGGGAAGCGCTGATCATTTCAGAAGCCGGGGCCAGGGGATCGGTGACCATTGCCACCAATATGGCGGGCCGCGGGACCGACATCAAACTGGGGGGCAATGCCGAATACCGGGCACGCAAAAGGGCCGGTACCGATGCAAGCCCCGAAGCCTACGCAAAGGCATATAGCGAAGAATACGAAAAGTGGAAGGCCGATTATGAGGAAGTAAAATCTCTGGGCGGCCTCTACGTTATCGGCACCGAGCGGCACGAAAGCCGCCGTATCGACAACCAGCTTAGGGGACGATCCGGGCGGCAGGGCGATCCGGGGCGGTCGAAATTCTTCATCTCAATGGATGACGAACTGATGCGCCTTTTCGGCGGGGAAAAAATCAAGGGGCTCATGTCCCGGATCGGCATGGAAAGCGGGGAGCCCATCTACCACCCCATGTTAAACCGGAGCATTGAACGGGCACAGAAAAAAGTCGAAGAACGGAACTTTGAGATCCGCAAGCACCTGCTGGAATACGACGATGTGCTGAACCAGCAGCGGAAGTTTATCTATGAACAGCGGGACGCTATCCTGAGTGATACGAATCTAAAAACCCGTGTCAACGAAACTTCCCGCGAAATGACCGAAGATATGGTGGAAGTTTTCATGGCCGCCCAAAAGAAAGACGGGGCTGCGGCGGTAAAGGAACTGACAGAATCACTGCGGATCAAATTCAATTATCATCTCAAACTTGAGCAGGACGGCGCGGAGTTCAAGAACCAAGGGTTTACTAACCCAGAACTCTTGGAAAAGAGGATCATCGCGGATCTTGAAAAGGATATTGATGACAAGGAAGCCCTTCTCCCCCCCGATTACCTTAACCTGATTATCCGGGATCATTACCTCCACGCCATAGACCGCAAGTGGCTGGATCACCTTGAAAACATGGAAGGTTTACGGGAAGCGGTGTACCTCCGCAGTTACGCGCAAAAAAATCCCCTCACCGAATATAAGGTTGAGGGCTTTCAGATCTTCGAAACCATGATTGATGAGATCCGTCAGGAAATTGCCTCCCGGCTGCATTTGATCCGGATACAGGTAAGCGAAAACCGGGATGCGTCCCGGACGAACCGTCCTGCCGCAGCGGCACAATCTGCCAGCCACGGCAGCATGGCCTCCTTCGGAGGCTCGTCATTTGGCGGAGCAGCCGGAGGCGGGACCGCAACAAGCAATGCTTCCCAGCCGGATTCGGCGCGGGTGGTCCGCTCCTACCCCAAGGTGGGCCGCAACGACCCCTGCCCCTGCGGCAGCGGGAAGAAATACAAGTTCTGCCACGGACGCTAATTCGACTTTACAAAAGCATCCCCATATCCGCTGCGCTTAAAACGCTGGAGTAGTGCGCCGCTTTCGCCCAGGTTGACCGGACCAATCAGGAGCCGGTATGTGGGTTTATCGGCGCTGCCCCCGGTTTGAATTGCAAGGGGATAGGATTTGTCTATTTTTGTTAAGGCGTCTTCCGCCGCTTCAGAGCGGCTAAAGGTCCCAAGCTGCAAATAGTATTTACCATGCTCCAGCTCGCTGATACTGGGAACTGAAAAATGAGACGGAAACACTGAGAAAGCGCTTCCTCCGGCCCCGCCGGACTGTGCCTGGGCCGGAGGCTTTCCAATGGGATCAATAAAAAGGGATTCATCCAGGTAAGCCGTGGGGGGCGGATCCGGGGGCAGCTGGACCTGGGCAGAAGAACGCCGCTCAATGGGGGCGATAAAGGCTTCAGGGGGAATAATATAATCGGCGGGGGTCGCCGGAGGCCGGTTTTCCGCAGGGATCAGGGCCAGGGGAACGTTTCCCAGGCCATTAGGGGGGACAGGTTCTCCCGCCGGAATATAAACACTGTCCGAATAGATGGATTCGGTTCTTCCGTCCGATGGGGACGCTATTTCGGCGCCGCCCCCCGGGCTGCCCTGAGCTATTATAATAGACCCATCATCAACATCCGGGCCGTCAATTACACCAACCGAGCCGCCCCGTGCCCAAATGGGATAGAGGGTAGATTCAGGGGAATTGTTTTCAGCGTCCGCAAGTGCGGGCTTGCCGTTTTCAGGGGGAGAATCCCAATAAGAGTCCCAATCAGTATTATTCCCGGTTTTTTCAGTATTTTCTGTGTCTGGAGACAGACTGGGGCCGGGGTAGGCATTGGGGACATCTACAATAATATAGTCACGAAAGGGGTAAATCGTCGGAGCCGGTGCGGCAGGAACCGATGGGACCGAGGACGAAGAAACTGCCACAGGCTGCTTTGCCGACGGAGCAGGCAGGGCGGCTGCCGGCGGCAGGGGTATTGATGCCGGCGGCAGGGGTATTGATGCCGGAGTTTGCTGCCGGGGTTGGGTCCCCGCGAAAAGTCCCTGCGGGATTTTTGAATTATTTCTTTCAGTGGTATCGGCGGTTACCATGGCGCGGGGGTTGTAATCCGGGTCCCCGCCGGCGCTAATCTCTTCGGTAAAGCGGGAAAAGGCTACGGGGTCCGCCGGCGCTTTCATGCTGATCCTGCCGATGGACTTTGGCTGCAACCCGATGCTTTTGGCAGCATCCTGGGAGAGGATTGCCAAAAGGCCGGGACTGTCGAGCCCGGTGGACACGATTACCCGGATTGTTTTTCCTGTTTCCAGGTTTGTGACATCCACCACCGTGTTCCGGGGAAAGGAATTGGTTGCCGCATAATACCCTTCCTGGGGAAGTTCTCCCAGAACCGCCGCTACTGCCGCCGAGCCTTCCCATACGGAAGCGTTGGTAAATACCGTCAGGGCTGCCAAAATAAACATAAAATTCCGTATATTTTTCATAAGCCTTTCCTTTCCCATTTATCCCTTCAAATGGGGCAGTAATCTGCGAACCGTCTGTTTAATACGGGCAAATTCATCATTCATATTATTATTGTTTCTCCCGGCATACCGCTCTTCGTAGAGAAACTCATAGGGCATGGTTTTATAGAGCCTGAGGGATATATCTCCGGGCTTCCGGATTCTCCCGCCTGCCGCAGCCGGAAAATCCAGCATGGCAAGGATAAAGTAATCCACTCCCCCCTCTACGGCCCCGGAAAGATCCCCCATGGCCTCATCGGGGAATTCCTTGTCTGATTTTTCAGCCAGCCGGAGAACCGGGGAGTTGCTGACAATATGGCCTTCCTCGAAAAATACTTCCATAAGGCTGTTTTCCCAGAGGCTTGAATATTCATTGGCCTTTGCATCCTCCCAGAGCCCGGTCTCTATCACCAAAAAAGAGATCGTGGCCCCCTGAAGGGGCAGCGTCATGAGGACCAGTAAAAGCGGCAGCGCCAAAAGACGTTTCAAAATCGTGGTATCTCCCTCATTTCATATCGGCTAATTTCTCATGAGTAATTAGCGGGAAGCAGCGGATAATTTATATATAGAAAAAGCCTTTTTATTAGTGTATATTCAGGGGGATGAATTACTTTGCAATACAGGTAAAAACACGGTCAGAGGAAAAGTACATCAAACTTTTTAAGGCGCTGTACCCGGAAGTCAAAATACCTATTCATTTTCCCAAACGGAAAATTGATATACGCAGAGGGGGCAGGATCATTCCATCCTCCTCGGGGATTTTTCCCGGTTATATCTTTCTGGAAGTTGAAGATGGTGAGGATATCCACCGGTACCAGTGGGCCTTTCGCCGGACAGATGGTTTTTTCCGCTTTCTGAAGTCCAATCAGAACATTTCCCCCCTGACGGATCGGGACCTTGAGATTGTCCTTCACTTTGTCAAAAAGGTCGGCCCTGTGGCGGGGACATCCAGGGTCTACTTTAACGAGAATTCCCGCATCGTTGTGGTGGAAGGACCCCTGATGGGGCTTGAGGGGAGCATCATAAAGGTCGATAAAAGAAAAGGGAGAGCGAAGATCAAACTGGATCTGTACAATGATTCCTTTTCCATCGACCTTGCCTTTGAGGTAATCGGCGCGGCAGCGCGGCCCGGGTCGGTATTATAAGGTCCGGAAATCTTCGATAAAAAACAATGACCACAAAAAAATCGGGACGTTTGTACATTATCGGGGCGGGGTTTGCCGGGCAGACCCTGGCCAATGAGATCAGGGCCAAGGCCATCTTCGGCGAGGTAGTCGCCTTTCTGGACGATGACCCGGAAAAAATCGGCCGCCGTCTGGGCGGCATCCCCGTTTTGGGGCCCATCCGGGATGTGGCCAAGCTCCTGCGGATGAACCCCGCGGACGAGGCGATCATCGCCATACCCAGCGCCAGCCAGGAATACCTTAAGGAACTTTACGGCATCCTCAAAAAGGCGGGTTTTGAAAAGATCCGCATCCTGCCGGGGATTTCCCAGATCATTGAGGGCGACGCCCACCTGATCCAGACCCGTAACATCGATCCTCAAGATCTTTTGGGCCGCACCCCGGTGGCCATCAATTTAAAGGAAAGCCTGAATTACCTGCGGGGCAAGCGGGTGCTGGTCACCGGCGCGGGGGGCTCCATCGGCAGCGAACTCTGCCGGCAGCTCCTTTCCGGGGGGGCGTCCCGGCTCTACCTCTTTGGGCACGGGGAAAATTCAATCTACCAGATCGATAAGGAACTGCGGCTCTTGCAGGAAGAGGGGGTCGGCGAAAAGGCCACCCTGGTACCCATCATCGGGGACCTGAAAGACGCGGCATACATGGACTACATCATGGGCCATCTCAAGGCGGACGTGATTTTCCATACCGCCGCCTACAAGCATGTGCCCATGATGGAAGAAAACCCTGTGGCGGCCATCGAAAACAACCTCTTCGGTACGGAAAACCTTATCCGCTCCGCCCGGAAACACGGGGTCAAGCGCTTTGTCCACATCACCACCGACAAGGCCGTGGAGCCGGTTTCGGTCTACGGCGCATCCAAGTACCTCTGCGAACGGCTGGTTCTGGAGGAGGCGGTAAACGCCGAATCGGCGGCCGAAAGGGTGTCAGGCGCCAATCTGAACGAAGGCGGAGACCTCAAATTCATGGTCGTCCGGTTCGGGAATGTTTTGGGTTCACGGGGCTCCATCGTGCCACTTTTCCAGAAGCAGATTGAACGGGGCGGCCCGGTGACGGTCACCCACCCGGACATGCGCCGC
This sequence comes from Spirochaetia bacterium, assembly GCA_026002045.1. GTDB lineage: Bacteria > Spirochaetota > Spirochaetia > Treponematales > Breznakiellaceae > BNUT01. Next base: position 52,270 of record BOAV01000006.1, read on the forward strand.
TGGTTCATGACCATCCCCGAAGCCTGTTCCCTGGTGCTCAAGGCCGGGGGGGTCGGTGAAAACGGCAACCTCTACCTTTTGGACATGGGTGAATCGATCCGCATCCGGGACATGGCGGAGCAGATGATCCGGTTCTACGGCTTTGAGCCCGAGGAGGACATCAAAATCGAATACGTGGGCCTCCGCCCCGGCGAAAGGCTGGACGAGCAGCTCTGGAGCGAGGATGAAATTCCCCGTGAAACCCCCTACAGCCGCATCCTCCGGGTGGACCGGCGTTTTCCCCCGGTAACGGATATCCGCAGCCTTTCGGAAAAGCTCAGGCCCATCTGTTACTTTGATCCCCAACAGCCCCGGATGTACCGGAACAGCGAACTTCTGCGGGAACTCCTCGCCGAATCCATCCCCAGCCTTTTTGCCGCGGTCTACGCGGGGGCCGTTCCGGAGCGGATGCATGGTTAATGAATTGAAGAGAAACCACAGAGGACACGGAGGAGAAGACACAGAGAGCACAGAGAAAAGAAAAGAGGCAATTTTTAGTATTCTCTGTGTCCTCTGCGATTACTCTGTGTCCTCTGTGGTTATATTTTAGGAATATATATGACTATTGAACCTATACCCTTTGCCCGGCCTTTTGTCGGACAGGAAGAAGAAGAAGCGGTACTCAGGGTACTCCGCTCCGGCTGGCTTACCACGGGACAGGAGACGCTGGCACTTGAAAAGGAATTTGCATCATTTCTGACGGATACCGCTTCATCGGTTGCAATAAATCATACAGTAATGCCACATCTTGCGAAGGCTGCTTTACATGGTGCGGAAAATCATACACCCCCCGACTCCCCTTCCCTCCCCTGCCTGGCGGTGAATTCGGCGACAAGCGGCCTTCATCTGGCCCTGGAAGCCTGCGGTGTGGGTCCGGGAGACCTGGTACTGGTCCCATCCTGTACCTTTACCTCCACCGCCGAGGTGACCCGCTATTTGGGGGCGGAACCGGTTTTTGTGGACGTGGCCCCCGGCTCCTTTCACCTGGACCCCAAGGCCCTGGAACGTACCCTGGAAGGACTCAAGCGGGATCGGCCCGGCAGCAAGGTTGGCCGCCCTAAAGGGCAGCCTAAGGCGGTAATACCCGTGCACTACGGCGGCCTCCCCTGCGACATGAAGGCGATCATGGAGATCGCCCGCCATTACGGCCTCAAGGTGATCGAAGACGCCGCCCACTCCTTCCCGTCACTGGCGCCTGGCGCCGGATTTGCGCCCCGCTTTGCGGGAACTATTGGTGATGCGGGGGTTTTTTCGTTCTATGCCACCAAAACCATGACCACCGGGGAAGGCGGCATGGTGGTGTGCCGGAATTCGGAACTGGCGGCCCGGATTTCGATCATGCGATCCCACGGCATAGACCGCAGCGTCTGGAACCGCTACACCGACACCAAAGCCTCCTGGTATTACGAGGTGGTGGCGCCGGGTTTCAAGTACAATCTCCCTGATATATTATCCGCCCTTGGCCGGGTCCAGCTTGGGCGCGCCCGGGATATGCTGTGGATGCGGGAGACAATAGCCCGCCGTTACAACGAAGCCTTTGCCGGTGACGATCATTTCATCATCCCGCCAACCGGGCCGGGGAATGCCTGGCACCTCTACCCGCTGCGGCTGAAGCTTGAAACCCTCTCCATAGACCGGGATGCTTTTATCCGGAAGCTGCAGGAAGGGGGCATCGGCGTATCGGTCCACTTTATCCCCCTGCATACCATGCCCTATTACAAAAAGACCTGGCATTTAAATGATGATGATTTCCCTGAAACCATGAAAAGCTTCCGGCAGGAGATTTCCCTCCCCATCTGGCAGGGGATGACCGGGGCCCAGGTTGAGCGGGTTATTGCGCAGGTCCTGGGCATTGGAAGCCGATATAGTAAGCTACGGTAAGATTTTTACGTGAGATTCCTCCCTCCTTTTGGTAAGATTTAACGCGAGGCAATGCGATATACGTGATGTCTCACGTAAAAATCTAACCGAAGGGCTTGTGGAATCTCAAGGTAAAATCTAACCATGAGCCTTGGGGCAGTCAACGCTGCCGGGGGAATGTTGGATCAAACGGTCGAGATGTTCAAGAG
>BOAV01000007.1 GCA_026002045.1 Spirochaetia bacterium
GGGAAGCAAATACCAGCCTTTCAGGATAGGCCGCAAGGTATTGCTGGTGTGCAGGTAGGAAGGGATTGTCAAAAGCTTATTTGCAGCTGCAGCGGTGTCCTTTATGGCCTGATCCCCCTTTTCCATCGTAAAATGGATGTAGATTGCATGGGTATCAGCTTTATAAGGCTGCTTTCCAAAATGATGATGTTTTGCCGGTAAAAGGGCAATATCGCCGGTATTTATAAAGATCTCTTCATTTTCAAGCCAAACACTCTCCTGCCCGTCTATCACATAAAAGAGATCATGAAGGTCAAGTGTACGGTCGGGGTGAACTTCAGGACAGGTATAAAACATATGGTTCGCAACTATTACTTTGCGATGGTTTGACGGAACAAAGCCATAATTCATGCTTATCTCTCCTTTTACCCGATTTTACATTTTTTTTACCGGTTTGTCAATTTTCTTTTTCATGAAGCGGACTTATGCTTCTTTATATTCACGCTGACAAGAGGGGTAATATTGTGAAGCAGATAAACGTAGCTATAGTGGGCTTAAGTTTTGGTTTGGAATTTGTCCCGATTTATCTGGATCATCCGAACGTGGCAAAACTGGTCGTTGTTGATCAAAATGAAAAACTGCTCAAGGTTGTGCAGGACCGGTATAACTTTCCTAAAGAACAATGTTATACGGATATTGAAAAAGTATTGACCGATCCCGGCATTGATGCTGTTCATCTTGTTACACCCCCTGCAACCCACGCACCTCTTTCAATTAAGACCTTAAACGCCGGTAAGCATTGCGCCTGTACCATTCCTATGGGCATGTCCATAGACGAACTCTATGGGGTTATCAATGCCAGACGGACTGCAAAAAAAAGATATATGTTTATGGAAACAACCGCCTATCAAAGAGAATACTTATATGTAAAGGAATTACATGATGCAGATAAGTTGGGAAAAATTCAGTATATGACCTGCGCCCATTATCAGGATATGGAAGGATGGCCTTCCTATTGGGACGGCTTTCCGCCCCTGATGCATCCGACCCATGCGGTGGCGCCCTGTTTTCTTTTGCTGGACAAGTATCCTGTAAAGGTTTACGGCCGCGGTTCCGGTAAAGTACGGGAAGCACTGACAAAACAATACGGATGTCCCTTTTCATTTGAGGCTGCATTTGTCGAGATGGAAGACAGTGATGTAACAGTAGAGATGGAACGGTTTCTTTATGGTACTGCCCGCAGTTATTCTGAATGTTTCAGGGTTTACGGCCAGGACATGAGTTTTGAATGGCAGCAGCTTTTGAAAGAGGATCCCGTGCTCTATAAGCGGACAGGAAACATCCAGGGCCGGGGGGGTGAAATTACCGAGGAAAGAATAACCATCCCTGACTATGCTTCCCGGCTGCCAAAAGAAATAGCAAAATTTACTGTCAGTACTGTTTATAACAATGAAAACACCCATCTTTCATTCAAGCAGGGCGGCGGTCACGGTGGTTCCCATCCTCATTTAATCCACGAATTTGTCACTTCGATAATTGAAGACAGACCCCCCATGCCAGATGACATCCTGGGCGCATACTGGACAGGGGTAGGTATCTGCGCCCACCAATCAGCCATGGCCGGGGGTAAGGTGATCGAGGTTCCGGCATTTAAGGAGCTTGCATAATAACAGGTTTATTACTTCATAAGAGTATTCTTGTGAGGATTAAAATTTTTGGAGGAAGACATGAAACGGTTAAAAGTATTACTGTTAATCGGGTTGACACTGATCATTGCGGCGGGCAGCCTTTTTGCGGCTGGTGGGAAGCAGACTGGCGGTTCGTCAAACGAGATAACGCTGCTTTTGTTAAACAGCTTTATGAGCACCGACGATCCCATGGGCGCCCAGGTTCTTAAGGCGGTCAAGGAATTTGAAGCGGAAAATCCCGGCGTAAAGGTTAACCTGCAGGGAACTTCCCAGCAGGATATCCTTGAACAATTCAAGACCCTTGCCCTGGCCGGCAGCGGCCCCGATGTGGCGGTTATGGATAATTCGGGGCATGCCATAGACCTTGCGGCAATGAATTTGCTCCTGCCGCTGAATAATTTTATCACCGATGCGGACCTTACCTCTTATTATGCAGAGGGGCCGCTTAATTCAGGGAAATTCAGGGGGATCTACTATTCTATTCCCTGGTACATGGATAACTGCGGCCTTTTGTACAACGTAAAGCGCCTTAAGGATTTGAATATTGAACCCCCAAAAACCTGGGCTCAGCTTGAGGACGCTATTTCCAAACTGACCAAGGCCGGCTACGGCGGTATTATTTCCTATCTCAGCGCCTATGAAATGTATCCATTCTTTTATCAGAATAACAATGCAGTTATTGATACCTCCGGTAATACTCCTGAAGTGGTGATCAATAATGCTGCGGGGAAGGAAGCCTGGAATTATTGGACCGGTCTCCATATCAAATACGGCGGCTTTGTTGAATCCTTTAAAGAAGCGAATACCTGGGACAAGGTATACGAACCCCTGGCAAGCGGCGAAGCTACCTTCCTTATAGGTGGCGACTGGTGTGTTACGGGTGTTAAAAAATTAAACCCCAATCTTGAAGTAGGGATCCTTCCCATGCCCGAAGGCAAATCAAAGGCGACCGCCCTTGGGGGCTGGACCTGGAATATCAACAGGAATTCCAAAAACCCCAAGCTGGCCTATGACTTTATCCGGTACATCACATCGCCGGAACGTGATTATATCATTAAGGCGGATGGCAGGCTTCCCGGGCGGAAGAATGTGGACTACAATCAATACCTTGCGGCCTATCCTGAAAGGCTGGTATTTGCTTCCCAGGTTCCCTATACCAAACCGCGGCCCGCCATCATCAACGAGAAGGCTATCGATAAACTGATTACCGATGCTTTCCTCCGGGTTCTCTATAACCAGCAGACCCCCCAACAGGCCCTGGATCAGGCAGAGAAAGAATTGAAGCAGAATATTACTGATAATTACAAATAAGTTCTGATCCGGGGAGCCCAAGCGTCCGGTGTGCGTCAGCATACAAGGGGCGCCCAGCTTTCCGGATCATTACAGGGATAGTATAATGAAGCTTGAACTGAAGAAGAATTGGCCCGGTTATGCGCTTGTTATTCCGTCCATAGTGGCAGTTTTCTTTTTAAGCATTTTCCCCCTGATAAATGGTATTCTGCTGAGTTTTAAACGGTATAATTTGGTACGTCCCTGGGACAGCGATTTTAATCACTATATCTGGTTTGAAAATTATATCAGAATATTTACCAATAAAAATTTTATTCTTTCCCTGGGGAACACCGCTGTCTGGACCATTGCCAACTTATTTTTTCAGCTTATATTGTCCATGCTATTGGCATTGGCTCTTAATAAAAAAATGGCGGCCCGTGCGGTATTCAGGACCCTTTCTCTGGTACCTTGGGCAGTCCCCGCGGCGGTTGCCGCCATGACCTTTACGTTTTTGTTTAACGCCAATGTGGGAATAATCAATATCCTGTTTGTAAAATGGGGTATTATAGAAAAGACAGTATCCTGGCTGGGTAATGTGGGAAGCGCCATGGCCTGCGTGACCTTTGTTGCAATCTGGAAAGGCATCCCATTCCAAATGATTTTTGTATTGGCGGCTCTGCAGGGCATACCCGGGGATATTTATGAAGGTGCAAAAATAGACGGGTCCAACGGCTGGAATACCTTTTGGCGGATAACGCTCCCCATAATAAAACAACCCCTGGCAATAGCGACTATCCTGAATTCCATCGGAATATTAACCAGTTTTAATATCATCTGGCTTATGACCGAGGGCGGTCCCCTCTTTACTACGGAAATTCTCTATACCTTTGCTTACCGGGAGGCTTTTATTAATCATAACTTTGGAACCGCTGCGGCCGCTTCGGTGGTACTCTTTGTCATTCTGGCGGTATTCTCGGGTATTTATATCAAGCTGGTAAGCAGCGACAACCAGGCATAAGGAGACGGCATGGGCTTTAATAAAACCAAACGGGAACTGTTTACTGCACTGGTGTATTTCTATGTTATCCTTATGGTATTTATTGCCATAGCGCCCTTTGTCTATGTTATTTTAACGGCGCTCAAAACGCAGGATCAGGTATACAGCCGGACAGAGATATGGCCTTCGCATATTACCTTTAGTAATTTTTATGAGGTACTTTTTCATTCCCGCTTTATTATATATTTTCTTAACAGTGTATTTATCGCCATGGTAACAACCTTTGTCTGTCTGGTTCTTTCTGTTATGGCGGCCTATGGTTTTACCCGGTACTGCATTCTTGGAAACATAAAAATAAAGATGGCCATTCTTTTTACCCGCATGTTTCCGGGTATTCTGCTCTGTATACCCTATTATATCATCATGCAAAATTTAAAGCTGATAGATTCACGTTTCGGGCTGATATTGCTGTACTGTTCTTTTACGCTGCCTTTTTCAATCTGGAATATCTGTGCATTTTTTGATCAGGTTCCCTGGGAACTTGAGGAAGCGGCTTTTATAGACGGCTGTAACCGGATCCGCGCCTTTTTTACCGTTATTATCCATGTGGTTAAGCCGGGGCTTTTTGTTACCGCCCTGTTCTCTTTTCTTTCTTCCTGGGATGAATTTATGTATTCCCTCATCTTTATAAGTACCCCGGAGAAAAAAACCATACAGGTTGGCATGCGGGATTTTATCGGCCAGTATTCGGTAGACTGGGGCCGCCTGATGGCCGCGGTGGTTTTAAGCCTGATTCCGGTGATCATCTTCTTTGCCCTGGTTCAAAAACGGCTGGTAACGGGGCTTTCCGCAGGCGCGGTAAAGGGGTGATGGCGGGCGCTGAAATTTTTCCCTAATCACACCGCCCGGACTCTCTTTAATTTAGACAGAAAAAGGCTTTGACAGAGTAGATCTCAGTCAAACAATCCCGGACTCTCTGTTTCATCCGGCGCCTGTTTGCGCCGCAATCCGTTCCCCTTCCCCCCCTGCCGGCCCGAATTCACCGAAGCAAAAAATGCTTTCCAGCCCTGAATTTTTTTCAGCGCCTCCATGGGTGTCATGTTGTCGGGATTCAGGCCGGCGATGTCCGCCAGAAATTTGTCAAGTTTGACCGCCGGCACACCATCCACATTTTCAGCTAATGCGGGAGCATCCGGAGGGGGGGGCGTTTCCGGTATGAGCGGCATCCGGAATTCCTCTCCGGATGCTCCCGGCAAGGAGCGGTAAAGCTCCCTGCTGCGCTCCTGGAGCTGTTCCATAATGCGGCCCGCCCGTTCCACTACCCTGTCGGAAAGGCCCGTGACGGCTTAAACCGGACCAGGGAAATCCTGCATATGATCCGGGGAATTCAGGACCCTTCGCCGGGAAGCATAGAAACTATTTATGAAATGAAGGCAATTCTGGAAGAGGTTACGGACATTAAGGTTAGTATAGAAACCGGCAATATGAAGTATAATCATAATCCTGATGTGAACAGGGCGCTTACCCGGATCATTCAGGAAGCTTTTACCAATTCAATACGCCATGGAAAGGCAAGCAGAATCCTTATCAATTTTTGGGAATTTCCCGACAGCCTTGAGATGACGGTTCGGGATAACGGTATGGGAGCCCAAAACATCGTTAAGGGAATCGGGCTTGCGGGCATGGAAGAAAGGCTTGAAAAATTAAACGGAACCCTGGAGGTATCGTCTCCGGCGGACGGCGGTTTTTGCCTCAAGGTAACTATTCCGCTTTTAAACACAGGAGAGAGGTGAGATGCCCGAATCAAAATTGAAGATACTGCTGGCCGACGATCAAAGCCTGTTTGCTGAAAGCCTCCGCACTTTTTTGAATAACTACGCCGATGACATGAATGTTGCGGGTATTGCTTCAAACGGGAAAGAGGCTGTCCTTATGGCCGCCGAGCATCACCCCGATGTTATTCTGATGGATATCAGGATGCCCGAAATGGACGGTGTTGAGGCCGTCCGTGAAATAAAAAAACAGTATCCTGAAATAAAAATAATCATGCTTTCAACCTATAACGAAGACATCTTTGTTCACTCCGCCCTGCAGTCGGGGGCTTCCGGTTATTTGCTCAAGGACATATCCCCCACGGAACTGATTGCCGCCATACGTGCGCTTAAGGGGGGCGTTATGCAGATTTCCCCGGAGATTGTTCGGCAGCTTGTGCAGGAACGTTACACTGCACCGCAGCCGGAAGAAAACGCCGATGCTACAGAGGGCATAAACGAAGGATCTTTTGAATGGCTTGGCGACCTGACCCACCGGGAACGGGAAATATTCGCCCTTATGGCAATCGGTTATGACAATGAGCAGATAGCCGGAAAATTTGATCTGGCGGTTCAGACAGTCAGGAATCAGGTTAGTACCATTTATTCAAAACTGGGCGTTAAGGATCGGTTTGAAATAATCAGACTGGCAAACAGGACAAAGAAAAATTAAGCCACAAAATATATGAAAACAACCCCTGCGAACGATGCGTCCAGGAAGCTTGTTTTTTATGTGATGACAAAATTATACCCCGGAAAGATGTTCAATTATTTTTTCCACCGTGTCATTATCGTTAAAAATTATTGAGGGTATTTTTTCTTGCACCACCGGCTCCTTGTCCCCCGCCCGTACCGCGCAGGCTAATAGGGTGATGCCCGGTTCCAGAGTCCCCTCAAGAACCGGAATCACCGCCGAGCTTTCCATGATGTTGAGATTGGGAGCGGGGATAATCAGCGAACCATGCCGAAGGGTACCCGGCTCCAGCGCCGCAATCCGCGAGGCCCCCCAGTCAAAGCTGATCAGGGCTTCGTGTTTATTCGCCGCAGTATTACTAAAGGGCGGCGCCTCCTCAAGTTTGTTGTATCGCTTGATTGAAAATCCGCCCTCCGCAGTATTGAGGGCGCGCCCGCTTGCTATCCAGTGGATCCGAATATGCCATGCCCCAAGACTCACCAGAGTGGTGGTAATTTCTACATCATTCCAGGGCTTCCAGACGCTTCTGGTCCAGTTGGGACCCGTGGTGTGAGCGCTTGTTTCCCGGCGCTGCCGCCAGAATCCGTCCTTCTCGCTGAGCATCAGCATGGAATCGCAGCCGGTTGTCGCTAAATTATAATTACTGTGGGAAACGCAGAAGCCGAATCGGGCGGAATAGGCAAACTTACAGTATTTTTCCGCCGCATGATTCATGTCAAAACTTGGATACCGCCCCGGCGTTAACAGCTGGGCATCCTCAGCAGTATTACTAATGATGAAGCCGGGAATTTTTTCACTGCTGATTTCAGGCAATTCGGGCAGCGGTAATTCTTCCGCCTTCCAGAAAGGATGATCTTCTCCCAGCGCCAGAATAAGGAATGTTTTCATACCCCAATAGGGAGAACCCGGTGAATTATAGGTATCCGCCATGATGAGGTTTGGATACCCGTAACCAATGCTCAGTATGCCCCCGGCATCCAGTATGGGCCGGGAAAACCACCAGCGTAAATTTCGCAGTATCAGGCCTTTCAACACACCCCAGGGGAGAATTTCAATCCCCGCGAAGGCGCAGGCGGAAAACAGTGATGCTACTGCAAAGCGGTAGGTCAGGCTGCGGCCCATGGGGATGATCGATCCGTCTTCCCGGCACCACGCCATAAAACGGGGGATAAACAGTTTGGCCCGTTCAATGTACCGGGCCGCCCGTTCAGGATCACGCTTGCCTGCGATATTTGCATAGACCAAACTGTAGAAATGAAAACCAAAGGGGTTGTAGTAATCGTAATTTCCCCCGATGCCGTCCTGATACCAGCCGTCCCCGACATAAAAGGAATCAATATGTTCCAGTGATTCTTTTTCCGCTTTTTCATCAACCGGCAGTTCCAGTTCCCTGAATGTCTCGCAGACCAGGACCCGGAAAAAATGCCAGTTGGAATCGGAAACTTTTTCACGTTCAATAAATGAAAGCCAGTTGTATAGTTGTGTCTGTTCCTTTTTGTTCAGACTATCCCAAAAAGTTTTGCGGGCAATGATGAGGCAGAGGCCCATGGCGGCCATTTCCACCATGCGCTGATCAGTGCCGGAAATGCTCCCCCAATAGCCGGGAGAATCGGTATCGATTCCCCCCCGCAAAATTGAGAGGACCACCTCTATGTCAGGATAGTTCCCCCCGCCGGCGATAAGCGGGCCGATTCCCCAGAGGGGCCTGCTCCACCCTTCCATGAGGGCGATCCGGGGCGAGTAATGGGCTGCGGCATCCCCCAGATGATACCCGCCGGGAACGGCATGATCCTTTAGGGGTGACAGTAATTCTACCAAACATTGCTGCACATCTTTTCTGCTTTTAAGTGGATTCATTTTCATTACCAATAGGGCCGCCAGCCACGGACGATACTGACCAGAGCTTCCATATAAAAGTAATCCCCCCAAGTGGTACATTCGTCTACGCCGTTATTGCCCGGTTTGGAATAAACCCCATGGAGCAGTATTCCTGTGGATCGATGAACAGAAGAAGTGGTGTAGGATTTTGCCAGGGATGCGGTGATATGCAGGGCGGCGTTTTCAAAAAGACGGCGCTCCGGGTCTGCAAGGGGCAGGGCGGCGCTCAATTCCAGAAGGCCGCGGGCGGCGATGGCCGCAGCGGAACTGTCCCGTTCTTCTTTTCCCTTCACAAAAACTAAATCCCAATAGGCCACGAGGTCCTCGGGCAGATGGTTGAGGAAATACCGGGCAAGCCCCTTCGCGTTTTCCAGCAGCGATGGATCGCGGGTGTAACGGTACGAGAGGGCATTACCGTAAATGCCCCAGGCCTGCCCGCGGGACCAGCAGGAATCATCGGAATAGCCCTGAGCGGTTGTGCCTTTCAGGGGCTTGCCCGTTTTGATGTCAAAGAAAAAGGTGTGATAGGTTGACCAGTTCTGCCGGATAAGATAACGGTTCGCCGCTGCGATATGCCGCTCCGCCGCTTCCCGGTAATAGGGGTTGCCCGTTTCCTCCGAAGCCCAATACAGCAGGGGCAGGTTCATGGCGCAGTCGATGATGATCCGCCCCTGTTGTTCAGGATCGTTTAAATCGCCCCAGGCCTGTATGATCCCCGCCTTTTCGTAAAAGCGGATCATCAGGAGGTCAGCCGCCTTAAGCGCTGCGGCGCGGGCTGCGGTATTTCCGGTGAGACGCCAGGGCGCGACGCAGGCGAGGGTGTAAAGAAAACCCAGGTCGTGGGTTTCCACGGCAATGCGTTTGTCCAGCCGGGCGCGGAAATCGGCGATATACTTCTCCGCTGTTTTGCGGAATAAATCATCCCCGGTGCCTTCCCAGGAAAGCCAGAGCATCCCCGGCCAGAACGAAGTGGTCCATTCGGTATTCCCGATCAGGGGATACACATTCTTGACGCTCGCCGGGGCGGGATACTTCTTTCTAAACGCAGTAATGTTGCTGCGGACTTTTTTTACCCCAAAGGCAAGGGCCTCTTTCCAGAAATCGGGCTTTGTTTTCGGCGGTGCGGAAAACAACTTTTCCCGAACCAGTTTTTCTTTATTTGAAGGGTTCGTTGCCATGTGTCACTCCTTATATTATTCTATCACAAATTCTACTGAAAGTGTGGTATCTTTCGGTAAAAAGTTGAAGTCAATGGTATAAACCGTCACCGGTTTTCCTTTATGGTCGCGGTGTTCAACCTCACTAATCACCGGGGATATTTGGCTTTTCAGGGTGCAGAGTCCGCCGATACGGACAAGGCCGTTTTCAGGCACAGGAGGAAAAAGGCTGATAAATCGTTCCGTGACCGGCAGGGGGTTTTCTGCAAAGCTGAAGGTATCCTTCAATAAAAGAACTCCCGTATGGATGTTAAAACTGAATTCCCGTTCCAGGCGGAGCAGTTCGGGGATCTTATAGGCGCCCGCTATATCAAGGGCCATGCCGCCATCATTTGAGATGCGGCAGTCACGGGCCTCAAATTCCCGGCCCGCTTTTTGGCCGCATCCGTTGATGATGGGGACATTGTGGCTCAACGATTGGTTGCAGAAAATTTCGTACCGTTTATCACCAAAATAATCTTTGGTGTATTCCCCTGCTCCAAGATCGCAGATCGCCATTTTGCCTTTTTTGTAAAAAATAAAATTCCCCACATCGTTATGATTGTGGGATTCATCGTTATGACCGCCCTTTGCGGCAAAGCCTGTTTCCCCGTCCCCCGAGCATAAAAGCCACTGGGCATCGGGAAAGACCGTGACATGGGGTTTATCATCCGTAATGGGAATATTTTCCCGCGCCCAAACCAGATCCCGTAATGCGGGGGTGAAACGGCCGCAGGGATCCAGCAGACTGTAAGATGCTTTATAGGGAAGGGCAGGGACTTTAATGCCCTCAATATGTTCCGCAAGATAACAGCTTAAACCAATCCTGAACATATCCTTGTCACTTGCGTCGGAAAAATTGATCACCGCCCCGCCGGGAAAATAGCATTGCTGTTGAAAGGCCGCAATTTTTTTGAATTGGGGATCATCAAATATATTGATTTTTCCGCCGGTCCGCTGCAGTAAAAGATCCCCAAAGCTCACATAAAAGCTCATGCCGTAGGTCCAGTAGGAAAGCCCTTCGGCGCTTGCGCCATCCGGATAGAAACTTTTGATGTATTGATTAAAGGTGGGCATAAGTTTTTGAAGTATACCGGCAAGAGAAAGATCGTCCTCTGCCAGATAGAGCGCCGCCCCGGCGATACTTCCGGCGCACACCGCGCACCAGTTATTTTCCATCAATTCCCAATTCCACAATTCGCCATGTTCAACATAACTTTGTATGACCCGGCGGCGGACTTCCCCCCTGACCCGCGCAGTAACGGCGGGGGCTAAATGTTTTTCCAGCATGGCGCAGCATTCCGCCAGGGCAAAACCGGTTTCGCAGGCAAAAAGATCGAGCCGTGTGTTGTTTGTCGCTTTGCGATTATCTTCGCAGGCAGCGGCGGACAGACTCGTACCGGCCATGTGAGCCGGGAGGCACCAGGAGTATTCGTCACAAATTGCCCAGATGCAGTCTTCCAGGGCCGCAATGTCCGCAGGGTTTTCCCAAAGCCAGGCGGAGAGGGCCAGGACACACAGCCTTTGGCGGCGTTCAAAATAGTGTGCTTCGTATTCAAGCCGGTTACCATCGGTGTCGAAAAGTTTAAAAGCGCTCCACGGTAAGACCGTGATATCCTTTTTCAGAAACTTGTCCCGTTCAAGGGCGATAAAATCCAGGACAGGTTTCAGTAAACTGTTTTTTTGAATTTGCTCCCCTGTGTTTCCGTTTAAAAATTTTTCAAAGAGCGCTGCGGCAGAAATTCCCTGGCTTGTTCCGTACTGTAAGCCCCCGTATAGATCAGCGGTACTGATATTCATTGATCGCCCTCCCCCTGTTTTTCATTCTGCAATTCAAGTTTGTGTAAAAAATCCCGGGGAGAAATTCCTTCCACCCGTTTGAATACCTTGCTGAAATAAAAGGCGTTTTCAAAGCCGAGCTTTTCGGCGATCTTGTAAATGGGGCCCTCTCCCCTGGCAAGCATTTCCTTGGCGGCGTTTATCCGCATGGCGCTGATAAAATCAACAAAACCTTCCCCGGCATATTTTGAAAAAAGCTGACTCAAATAGTTGGGGCTAAAATTAAAAACTTCCGCTACTTCGTGGAGTGAAAGATGTTTGTCCAGATTTTGCCGGATATATTCTTCCACTTTGGTGATTATCTGCTGTTTGTAATCCGGCGTATCGGAAAAACGGATAGGACATTCCCGTGATGTTTCCTCAAATGCCCGGCGGGCGGAAAGGTAACTTGCTTCCAGCATCAAAGGGTCTTCAACGGGAATTCCCGCAGCCATGCGGATATGTACATTAAAATAATTATGTACGATGCCGATGGTTTTTTGAATGCCCTCTTCAAGTTGTTTGCGCCATTTCGTACTATCCCTATCGTCAAGACAAAAGACAAGGGTGAAATGCCGGGTGTCCAAAACCACGGTATAGCAGGTAAAAGCTTTTTCCAGCATTTCCCGCACCATCTGTATGCTGCTGGTGTAAAGGGCCTGGAGTTTTTCATGATCATCGTAATTGTTCAGGGGCGTTTCAACTTCGCCGGTGACTGCCATCATTGCGGGACATGAAAAATCAAGCCCCAGTTCTTCTTTCTGTGCAAGGTACTGTTCTTTGGTTTCAAACAAATTATTGCAGAGCCTTAAAAAGAATTTTTCTTTGAGGCCCTGAATATTTTCCCGGCCATCAGGAATGGAAAGCATATCTTCCTTACGGATGTTTTCCAGTATGGACAGGGCTTTGGTTACCGATGCGGTCAAAGATTCCGGGGTAAGTTCCAGCTTGACAAGATAGTCCACCGCCCGTAGTCCCAGGGCCCGGCGGACAAATTCAAATTCTTCAAAACTGGTAAGGATGATAAAGAGGGGCAGCTTGTCGTATTTCTGTGCACATTCTTCCGCAACTTCAAGGCCCGATTTAATGGGCATTTTGATATCGGTAATAACAATATCGGGCCTGAGACTTTCGATGAGGTCCAGGGCCTGCTGTCCGTTGCGGGCGGTGCCGACAATCTCAATGCCCAGTTCGTCCCATTTCAGCATGGATTGGAGCCCCACACAGACCAAAGGTTCATCATCAACGATGAGGAGTTTATTCACCCGCCTCCTCCTCCTGATGGGTGTCCCTGGGGAGCCTGATGGTTATGCGGGTATATTTTTCTTCTTCGCTCTCGATACGCAGCCCGTATGCTTCGCCAAAGGCATAACGGAGCCGCTCATCAACATTGTGAATACCCATACCTGCGCCTGTTTCTATTTTCATTCCAATGCCATTGTCGGTGATGGACACCAGCACTTCTGATGAACCAGCATCGTTTTTATTTTCCGCAACTTTCACCGTGATGGTCCCCGATCCCTTTGGTTCAATGCCGTGAAAGATCGCGTTCTCCACCAGGGGCTGCAGGGTAAAGCGGGGAATAAGGACATCCAGCAATGATTCATCATCAATTTCTTTTTCCAGGGTCACCGAATCGCCGTAACGGTATTTTTGGATGATGAGATAATCATTCAGCAGCGACAGTTCATCCCGCAGGGGTACTACTTTTCGTATATCTTTTGAAACGCTTTGCAGCAGCCGGGAAAGGGCGGTGGTCATTTCGGCGATGCCCCCGGCGTTCTGGATGGTTGCCATCCATTTGATGGAGTTAAGGGTGTTGTACAAAAAATGCGGAGTGATCTGATTTTGCAGCATCCGGTATTCAAGGTCCTTTTTATTTTTTTCATCGGCGATTGTTTTATCCATAAGCAGGGTAATTTCATGGGCCATGCGGTTTATCCCGGACCATAACAGGATGAGCAGAAGGATTAGCGCAAGGAGCGCCGCCGCCAGTATCGGCCAGACGCCCGCAACATTGAAGAACCAGGGCTGCGGAAAAGCTTGACTGAGGATGATAGATTCTCTGACAGGATAGCTGACTAAGGTGTACTGTTTATGCTGATCATCCCGCATCGTAAGAACGGTGGTGTTCGCGCTTATTGCATCTTCGGAACTGCGGCTTGTTACTGTCCATGATGGCGATGCGGGTATAAATTCATTTTTGTCGATCCGGTACCGGTTCCCGCTGAGATCAAGGTAGAGCGCCCCATTGGAGGGAAGCTGGTACCTTGCCAGTTTATCGGTGATCAAATTGGCGGATGCCGCGAGGAATACGCTGCCGATGATACTGCCGTTGTTGGGATGGTACAGGGGGCTGACAAAGGGGATGACCGGAACATCGCGGGTGGCATAAAAGGGATCGGCGATAATTTTTTGCCACGCCGCATCAGGGTTTTCAAGAGGACTTGTAAGGCCCGTGCTGAATACGGAATCTACATTCCAACCGGTGACCGGCATGGAAGAAGAAATCCCGTTCCCCAACTGGAGCAGCCGTTTGTTTTCATGGCTGAAAATCAGCAGACGGCTGATGTAGGGGAGGGCGTGGTTATTGTTTGCTTCTTCCGACAGACGATACCAGGCGTTAAGGCTCGCCTGCGCCGGGTCCTGCGCGGAAATAAACCAGGAAGTAATGGTCTCGTTAATCCCGCACCATCTGCCCAGGGAGGTAAGATCCCGCAAGTCCTGTTCGATGAACCCGGCGATGAGCTGGAGGTTGAATTCTACGGACTGAATGGTGGTCCTGCGTTCAAAGGTATAGATTACATAAGAGCTGAAAATAAAAACCATCACCGTAATGACAAAGGCAAAGATCACCATCAACAGTATAGCCCGGCTTTTTACCGTTTTTAACTTATCGTTCATTGTTAATATTTAACCACAGAAAATGTGATAGCGCAAGAAAAATTTTTCATAGAGAAATTTTACCGTTTTTTCATAAAAAAGTATATTGTTTTTTGAAGATTTATTGAAAAAATGAATGAACTGGATATTATTTTACATTCCGCTCCCAAAAAAGCGGGTTTACACTTATTTTATATTTTGCAGAATAATATGAGGAGGCTGTTATGAAAAAGAAAATGGTACTGGCGGCGGCGTTAATCGCGTTCGCCATGATCGGTTCCCCCCTGTTTGCCGGGGGCGGAAAGGAAACTTCAAGTGGCGGCGCCAGCGGCGGCAAAACCACCATCAAATGGGCGATCTGGGATTATGACCTGACCCCTTATTACAAGGCCCTGATCGAAGCCTATGAGGCGAAGAATCCCAATACAAAGATCGAAGTTATCGATCTGGGGAGCGCCGATTTTATGACCGTCCTGGGTACCCAGCTTTCAGGCGGCGCGGACCTTGATGTAGTATGCGTTAAGGACATTCCCGGCTATTCAAATCTGGTAAAGCAGAATCGCCTGGAGCCTCTCAACGGCTACATTAAATCCGCCAATATCAACACCAGCCTTTACGGCGGCACTACTGAGCAGATTGCGGTAAACGGTGAAGTGTATGCCCTGCCGTTCCGCAGTGACTTTTGGGTTATTTATTACAACAAGGATCTTTTCGATGCGGCGGGGGTTCCCTATCCCTCCAACGATCTGACGCTTGACCAGTACGATGCTCTTGCCCGCCGGCTTACCCGCGGCAGCGGGGCCAACAAGGTTTACGGCGCTCACTACCACACATGGCGCAGCGCAGTATCCCTGTTCAGTATTCTTGACGGGAAGAACACCATCGTGGACGGCAAATACGACTTCCTTGCTCCCTATTACGAACGGGTACTTAAAGAACAAAAGGACGGTATTGTGATGGATTTCGCCACCATCAAAACATCGGGGACCCACTATTCGGGGGCTTTCTTCAACAATCAGATCGCCATGCTGAACATGGGAACCTGGTTTATCGCCACCCAGATCGACAAGATCAAATCCGGGGAATCCCTTTCAAAGAATTGGGGCATTGTGAAGTATCCCCATCCTGACGGTGTCAAGGCGGGAACCACTTTGGGAACCATCACTTCCCTCGGGGTAAACCGGAATTCAAAAAACAAGGACGCCGCCCTGGACTTTATGAAATTTGTCACCGGCCCCGAAGGAGCCACGGTCCTGGCAAAGACGGGCACCATTCCGGCGATCATGAACGCCGATGTGATTAACGCCATCGCGGGCATGGACGGGTTCCCCGCTGATGCGAACAGCAAGGAAGCCCTTAATGTGTCCAAGACCTATCTTGAAATGCCCCTTCACGAAAAGAGCGCCGACATTGAAATGGTTCTGAACGAAAACCATGACGCTATCATGACCGGCAACATTACGGTACAACAGGCGATCCAGGACATGAACAACCGGGTCGGTAAACTTTTGGGCCGGTAGTAAAAATAAAGAATGAGGATGCGGCAATGACCAAGCAAACCAAGGAAACGATAGTAGCATATAGCTTTATAACTCCCAATTTTCTTGGCTTTGCCGTATTCACCCTCATACCTCTTGTGTTCGCCCTTGTCCTGTCATTTCTCCAATGGGATGGGGCGAACCCTATTCAATTTGTCGGTTTAAAAAATTTTACGCGCCTTGTGGGGGACACAGTTTTCTGGCGCGCCCTTGGGAACACCCTGTTTTATACAGCCGGAGTGGTTCCCCTTACATTGGCCTGTTCTCTTTTTCTTGCTATTTTGCTTAATCAAAAGTTGAGGGGCCGGAATTTTTTCCGCACCGTTTCTTTCTTCCCTTATGTGGCTTCATTGGTGGCGGTTGCCGCTGTCTGGAATTTTATTTTCAGTCCTACGCGGGGGCCGGTGAACAATTTGCTTTCCGCATTGTTGAGTATCCCGGTTGAAAATCTTCCCCGCTGGGCGGCGGATAAAAATTGGGCCATCCCCACGGTTATCTTTTTCAGCGTCTGGAAAAACATGGGCTATTACATGGTAATATACCTGGCGGGCCTCCAGGGCGTGAATGCGGAACTTTACGAAGCCGCCGGTCTTGACGGCGCAAATAGTTGGCAGAAATTCCGCCATGTCACCATCCCCCAGCTTGCGCCCACTACCTTCTTCATATTGATGATGCTGGTCATCAGTTCCTTTAAGGTCTACGATATCTTTATCAATATATTTGCCGGCGGTGACAACCAGCTTACCAATACGACGCGGGTTTTGGTGTACCAGATCTACAACACCGCTTTCCGTTCCCTGGAATATGGTTATGCAAGCGCCATCGCCATGATCCTTTTTGTACTGGTTGTGGGGATTACCCTCTTTCAGTTCCGCTTTGAGAAACGGTTCAATTAGGGGGTGAAGTGATGTCAGACCAAAGCATATCCGTTAATTATCACACAAGCCGCAGCATTACTAAAGTCGTAGTTTATCTGTTTTTGATAATCACCGCCTTTACCATGCTGGTTCCTTTCGCCTGGATGCTCTCATCATCATTGAAACTGAACAAGGATGTATTCGCTTTTCCCATGCGGTGGATCCCCGAAAATCCCAGGTGGCAAAATTACGCCGATATCTGGAAAAAGATACCC
Organism: Spirochaetia bacterium; assembly: GCA_026002045.1. Classification (GTDB taxonomy): domain Bacteria; phylum Spirochaetota; class Spirochaetia; order Treponematales; family Breznakiellaceae; genus BNUT01. The sequence continues at coordinate 16,887 of BOAV01000007.1, forward strand.
CTTTTAACTTTTATTTTGAACACCGCAAAACTTTCGGTCATCGTAACGTTCCTGCAGCTTTTAACTTCAAGCTTTGCGGCTTATGCTTTTGCGAAGCTGCGCTTCCCCGGCCGCAAGGGACTTTTCCTGGGTTATATCGCCACCATCGCCGTGCCCTGGCAGGCCTACATGGTTCCCCAGTTTATCATGATGCGGGCCATGGGGCTTAACAACACCCATCTGGCTATCATCTGCCTCCAGGCATTTTCCGCCTTTGGGGTGTTCATGATGAAACAGTTCTACGAAAGCGTCCCCGATGAACTGCGGGAGGCCGCCCGGATCGACGGCCTTAATGAATACGGTATCTGGCTGCGGATCATGCTGCCCCTGTCAAAGCCCGCCCTGTCAACCCTTACCATTATCACCTTTGTGAATACCTGGAACGACTTCCTCGGTCCCCTGATCTATTTGACCCGGACAAACCTTAAAACCATCCAAATCGGCCTACGGGCATTTATTTCACAGTATTCCAGCGAATACGGTCTCATCATGGCGGCTAGCGTGGTTGCCCTTGTTCCGGTGCTGATGATCTTCCTTTCCCTGCAGCGTTACTTTGTGCAGGGCGTGGCATCAACGGGGCTGAAAGGATAAAGGCCCGGCAGGAAAGCCCTCAAAAAGGAAATGGAGGAAAAGCTAAAGAGGGTATCTCAGACGCGGCATTTCGCCAGGCATACTTGATAGAACAACGGCCATGTTTTAAAGTATACAGATGACCGGAAATATTGACCTGGATATTGGTATTTCCAGAATTGTGACCATCCGAAAGGATTTTATTTATCCCGGAAAACCAATTATCGCCAGGGGGCCCAGACCTCACAATTCGGTTGTGTTCGCGGTTGAGGGGAAAGGAAAATTTGTCGGTAATGGGCAAACCCTGATTATCCGGGAAGGGGATTTTCACTTTTTCCGCAGCGGCATTCTTAACCGTTCCGAAGCCCTTGAGGATCGCCCCAGATCCTATATTTATGCCAATTTTGAAACCAATGACGATGATGTTTTTTCAAGGCCGCCATTTTCCCCGGTAATGCAGTTGTCGAACCGTACTGATTTTGAGGGAGATTTTCACAGCCTGCTTTCCGCCTGGGAGGGCAAGGGGATGGGGTATCTGCTGCAATGCCGGGAATTACTGTACCGTATTTTTAAGACATGGCTCCGCAACCTGGTTCAGGATCACCCCATATCCCGGCAATACCGCCGTATACAGGCCGCGGTTTTGCACATCCACAACCACTATATGCAGGATATTTCCGTGGAAGAACTCGCCGCCTTGTGTATGTTAAGCGCCCGGCAGTGTACCCGCTGTTTTCAGGACGTATACCATAAATCGCCCCATGAGTACCTCGTGGATATCCGCCTCCTCACCGCCAAGGAATTTTTAAAGGATACGGTGTACAACATCAGCGAGATTGCCGATTTTACCGGGTATGAAAGTATTTACAGCTTTAGCCGGATATTCAAACAGTACACCGGCGTGTCTCCCAGCGAGTGGCGGAAAAGAAACGATGAGTTACGATAACCCTTCGTTATGCCGCGCTTGTTTTTTTCCGCTCCCCGCGCTTTTGAGAAATGTCCGTTTCAGTTAAATTTTTGTCAGTATTTGCCATTTCTATATTTCCAGGATGTGGGATAATTAATTTCGGAACGTCCAATGAAACTGAAAAAACACATCTTGCAGAACAAATATCTCTACCTCATGATCCTGCCCGCCCTGATTTTCATGGTAATATTCCGTTATGTGCCCATGGGCGGATTGATCATCGCCTTTAAAAATTATTCTTTCCGCCTGGGAATATGGAACAGCCCCTGGGTCGGCCTGCGGCATTTCGTGTTTGTCTTTACCCGGAATTTGGATTTTTTTAATATCCTTCGCAATACCCTGGTGATAAATCTTCTCAAACTTTTGTTCTATTTCCCCGCCCCGATTATACTGGCGCTGATGATCAACGATATCAGAAGCGTAAAACTCAAACGGGGCATACAAACCGCCGTGTATCTGCCCTATTTTATTTCCTGGGTTGTTTTCGGTACGATTGTTATCCAGTTTCTTTCCCCCAGTACGGGAATTGCAAATAAAATTATACGCCTTTTCGGCGGCGAACCTGTTTTCTTTATAGCAAAATCGGAATACATATGGGGCATCGTGGTATTGAGCGAAATCTGGAAATCCGCCGGCTGGGGCACCATTATGTATCTGGCGGCGCTTACTTCAATAGATCCCGAGTTGTACCAGGCCGCAAAAATTGACGGGGCAAATCACCTGCAATGCGTGTGGCATATTTCCCTTCCCGGTATTTCCGATACCATCGTGGTTTTATTATTGCTGCAAATCGGGCAGATGATGGATGTCGGTTTTGATCAGATGTATGTGCTGGCAAAGCCCATCGTATATGACGTGGGGGATGTTTTAAGCACCTATATTTTCCGTGTCGGTGTCGGCCAGGCGCAGTTCAGCCAGACCGCCGTCATCGGCCTGTTCCAGTCGGTGGTGGGGCTTACCCTCATCGCGATTGCGAATTTTATCAGCAATAAATTATACGAGAAAAATTTATGGTAAAAAATATGAAGAACACAAAGTCCCTTTCAACCTTCCGTTTTTCGGGAATCGGTTCCGGTTTTTCTCTCGGACAGGCGCTACTGACCGGTTTTCTGCTATGCTATGCCTTTATCTGCCTTATGCCCTTCTGGTATGTTCTGGTAAGCTCATTAAGCGATCCCCAGATGGTAAAAGAAGGGGAATTCAAATTGCTGCCCACCGGGTTTTCCCTGCAATCCTATAAAATAGTTTTCCGGGATCGGCGTTTTTTTAACGGCCTTTATATCACCCTTGCCCGCACTGCCATTGGCTCTCTTCTGGGCATAACGGTACAGAGCATGGCCGCCTATGCGCTCTCCCGCAGGTACTTGAAAGGCCGGGGGATTTTCCGCAAGCTCATTGTTTTCACCATCCTGTTTAACGGGGGGATCATTCCAAACTACCTTGTGATGCGAAATCTGCACCTGTTGGATAAATTCCCGGTCATGATCCTGCCCATGGTTTTTAACCCCTGGAACATCGTGCTTTTGATAAGTTTTTTTGTCACCATGCCCGATGCCATAGAAGAATCCGCAAAACTGGACGGCGCCAATGATCTTGTTATTTTTTTCAAGCTGGCAGTCCCCCTCGCTCTGCCGGCAATCGCAACCATAATCCTTTTTATCGCCGTCCGTCACTGGAACGAGCTTATGGATGGCGTCATGTACATTCACAGCGATGCCCTTAAACCCATGCAGGTTTATCTCTATGAACTGGTAGTCCGCACATCCACGGGAAACATGATTGAGCCGGCCGAACAGGCCATTACCGCAGTCTCCATCCAGACAGCGGTAATTTTTGCATCAAGCCTTCCCATAATTATTTTGTATCCCTTTTTGCAGCGTTATTTTGTAAAAGGAATCATGATTGGTGCGGTCAAGGGATGATTTTTACCGGCAATGAGCCGCGGTATGCGGTTGCAATATTATTTCAGGAAAGAGGAGAAAGAACATGTTGGGGAAAAAATATTTTGTAGTGTCGGTCCTGCTGCTTGCGCTGACGGGATTTTCCATGGGCTGCAAGAAACCGGCAGAGGACAGCGCGGCGGAATTACCGAAGATCACTATTCTTACATCGATTAATGTGGATACTGAAGGGGCTACGGTAAATGATAATGATTATATCAATTATATCCGCAAGACGGTTGGGGTGGATATACAATTTATCAACGATGGCACCGCAAACTACCGCCAGAAAATGAACACCATGCTCGCAAGCAATGAGCCCTTTGATGCTTTAATGCTCATGGCCAATTATCAGCGTATAGACCTTACCCGCTGGGCCTCGGAAGGGATGCTGCTGGAGTTGGATGAATATCTTCCCAAATATGCGCCCCTTCTTTTAAGTAACCTCAAGCAGGCGGCGCGGCATGGGAAGTCTGTAAATACGATGGTAAAACCTACGCTATCCCCTTTCAGCGCTACGATTCCACCCCCTATATGACTTTTCTGCGGAAAGATTGGCTTGACAACCTGGGGATTAATCCCGCCACGGATTTAAACACCATTGATGACTGGTACCGGATGCTCAAGCGTTTTACAACCGATGATCCGGACCGGAACGGGATTAACGACACCTACGGCCTGATATCTACCGATTCAGGTTACCATTATACCAACTGGGCCCTGCAGGATTCCTTTGGCGCGGCCAGGGCTAAATATGTAAACGGTGAACTGCTGCCCAATTACATACTACCGGAATACAAAGAATGGCTCAAATTTATGAACCGGCTGTACAGGGAAAAGATCATCGATCCGGAATTCATTGAGAACGGCGGCGGCAAGATGTGGGAAAAGATTGCCACAAGAAAATACGGTATGTTCTATTATTTCTGGGGAATGCAGGAATATCTAAGCAAGGGATTAAGCCGGGACGAACTGATTGCGGTTCCTCCGCCGAAACGGGCCGACGGGAGTGATGCCCAGTATATCTATACATCTCCCAACCGGCACATGATGGCCCTTACCGCGGGTTGCAGTAATATCGAAGCAGTACTGAAATTCTTCAACTGGACCTGTACGCCGGAAGGGGGGATCTTCCTGTATGCCGGGCTTGAAGGCAAGGATTATGATATTGCGGATAACAAGATTGTTATCAAGAACGAGCGCCGGGGAAAAAATCTGGGCTGGCGGCAATTGACCCTGGGAGTTGAACAGCCCAATGTGGATCGGGATCCTATCAAAAGTATTCTGACCCAGAGTTTCGGCGAACTCGGCATGGAACATCTGGCTATGGCCACAAAATACGGCGGTTATAACGAACTGGAACTGTACTGTCCCGTATTTGAGGAACTTTCCCAATACGATTTTGAAAAGCTGGTTTCCGAATTCACCGATAAGGCCATTACCGGTGTAATCAATATTGACGCCGAGTGGGATAATTACGTCAGAAATTTCCGCCGCATGGGCGGGGATCGCAAAATAGAATTGTCCACCAACTGGTACAACAATACGTATAACAAAAAACAATGACAGACAAGAATTACAGCCACAAGGACATTGAAGCCCTGGCAGGACAGCTCTTTGAAGAGGCTGGCGGTAAAAAGCGCATCATTGAGCGGATACGTAATTTCAGGATAGTTCCCCCGTTTCCGGGGGCTATCCACAATTATTATTACGTTCACAAGGATGTTTTTGACTATGCGGATCTTAACGCGCTGCTGGGCAGGGCGGCGCTCTTTTTATCCGGGGATGCCGGTGCCGGGGAGGATTATATTGAACTTCTCGGTGAGCTGGCAGATGTAGGCTACTTGATTGATTACTGTTTCTGCGATCGCGCCTTTGACGGTTACGCACTGGCATTGCTGGTTCATTCCTGGATAATTGTGAAAGCCCATCCTTCTTTTTCGCGAACAGGCCAAAACGGGGATAAGGAAAAAATCGAGAATTGGTTTTATGCAAGGGCGCAGCTTATGTGGCGGGATCGTGACGAGCCAACCTGGAAAACGTATCGGCCCTATGACAATCAGGAAATAGGCATTGGCGCCTGTACGGTGCTGGCCGAATTGTTCAAACACCGGGATCCGGCTCTGGCGGAGAATTTTCATAAACTCAGCGATTCCCGTTTGGTTGGCTGGGAAAAAAAGAACGGTAATCTGGACGACACTCTTTTTTACACTCCCATCTTTTGTACGGTTATGTGGTTTTACGCTCACTACCGGGGCAGGGAAGATCTTCTGCGGCTGGAAAATTGCAGGGCCGCCTTTGAGAATATGCTGCAGCAACAGCCGGGTAACGGTATTTTTACGCTTTATAACTGGACCCAATACGGCTCCGCCGCCGGGATGATGGCCCTGGGATCGCACATTTTCCGGGACGGGCGCTATAAATGGATGGCCTGCCGTTTTATCCAGGAACGCCTGGAAAAACGGAACCGGCGGCAGCAATACGCATGCAGGAACATCACCAAAGAATCCCTGGCGGCGGAATGCGGCTCAGGTGACGCAAATGAACTGGAAGAGGTAATAAGCGAAGAACTTTCCCACGGGAATCGATACGATCATGTGTGGGAAGGTTTAACCGACAACATTTTCCATCTCTGGTACTTCTGGGACGATTCCCTGCCGTCTTTGCGCCCACATAATTATGGGATGGCGCTGGAAAAAACCGCAGGGCAGGGCCGCTGGCCCTATGATCCCGAGCCGGTACTGCCGGATAAAGTGGTTTTCCGGGAAGGCTGGGGCGAAAATGATCTGTTCATGATCGTCAACCTTTGGGGAGGGCAAAACAGCCCCGCCGGGGAAACCGTTTCCCACCGTTATCCTGCTTCCAATGAAATCATCTCTTTGGTTTGCGGGGAACAGTTTCTGGTTCAGAACATAAATCAGGTAACCAGAGATGTTTTCATCCACCGCCGGGAACTTAACGCTTTCAGCCTTAAAAAGAACGGCGAATGGCTGAACGCCGCCAAAGAGGGAGAGGGAAAAGTTGGGGTATATCCGAAGCTGAAAATTTTCAATGCGGAACTGCGGTTCTTTAATAGCTTTCCTGAAGCGGAAGCTTCAAAAAGTACGCTCTATGATTACCATGGATGGACCAATGAACGTACAATACTGCACCGCAAAGGCAGATATATAGCCGTATTCGACCAATGCTTTGGCCCTGATGAAGCGGAAGGCGGGGTGCGGTGGCACCTGCAGGGAGAAGCGATTCAGAGAAGCGGCGATTCGCTGACACTCAAATTGTTGGACAGCAAAATTAGGGTTCATTATCCCCACAAAGAAGACTGGTTCTCGGCGGAGGAAAATCCTAATTCGCGTAATATCGCGGTGTACCAGCACCACGCGGATATTGATCTGGACCTCTTGTCCCGGGGGCGGCGCATGGGTTTCGTCACTATCTTCAGTCATGGTGAAGCAATGGGTGATACGGCGCAGACTGTGGATGTGAGCTACGGTGATCATCCCGCCTATCCCGTTGCCATGGGGATACGGATGGGCAGGGACCTTATTGGCTCCCGTCTGGGCCAGTTCCGGGATGATTATGACTATGACGGATTTAAAACAGACGCAGAGGCTTTCATCTATAATCAGGATGAGGGAATGCTTGTCTTTTCCGGCGCCCGCCTTTTCCGCTTTGAATTGCCGGCCTACAGGGGCATGGAAATCAGCCCATACGCAGAAAGCGCCATCTCAATACAATATGATGACAGCCGAATCCTGATACGTTTTAAAACACCTCAAAATGGGGTTATTAAGCTGAAATAACCATCTGGTAAAAAAAACAAAAAGGGATTATAATGTTGTTGTAAGGAGATGACACAATGAGCGACAACAAGGGAAATTATCAGGCTGATATTCACAATACGGGCTATGAGCAGGAGTATCATGAAAAGCTTCTGGACAGCGCCGGTCTTATCAATACTGCGGGGCGGGAAACAGAATCACTAAACGGCAAATGGAATTTCGGGGTCGATTTATACGACACCTGCCGCCGGGCCCATTGGTATAAGGATGTGCAGTACAATGCCGCCGGTAACCCCATGCCGCTGGACTACGATTGGGAAGCCTGGGACCGGATCACCGTGCCCGCCGTCTGGAATCTGGAACGGCCGGAGCTTCACTATTTTGAAGGTTCCGGCGTCTATACCCGTACCTTCCGCTATGTTAAGCAGGCTGCGGGTGAACGGCTCTTCCTCCGGTTTGAGGGCGCCTCCTATGAAACTTCAGTTTTTCTGAACGGCGAATTTGTGGGAACCCATGACGGATCATCCACGCCCTTCAACGCCGATATCAGCGATTTGGTAAAAACTGAAAACCGCATCGTGGTAGTTGCCGATGCCCGCAGAAGTCCTCTGCGTATTCCCATGGAGAATACCGACTGGTTCAACTACGGCGGTATTTACCGGGATGTGTATCTAATCCGTCTTCCCAAAGTTTTTATCAAGGACTGGTTTGTGCGGCTTGTCCCCGATGGTACATTCTCAAAGATCCGCACCGATGTTTTGATTGACAGTAATACTGTTGCAGGCAAGGTATTGATTGAAATTCCCGAGCTTGGCGTCAGGCAGGAAGTGACGGTACAAAACGGAAAAGCCTCGATAGATATTTCCGTCACGTCGAACCAGCTTAAACTTTGGAGCCCCGATGCCCCGAAACTCTACGATGTGAGTATTAGTTTTAATCTCAACGATGCGGGTACGGCAGACACGGTGCATGACCGCATCGGCTTTAGGGAAATCAAGGCAAAAGGACACGAACTGTTTCTCAATGGCAAGAAGATAATCCTTAAAGGGGTCTGCGTCCACGAGGATCATTATGAACTGGGCAAGACCACCAACAGTGATATTATCAGGGCAACCATCCGGGACTTAAAAGAGATGAACGGAAATTTTCTTCGCCTTGCCCACTATCCCCATGATTCCCGGTTTGCAAAAATTGCCGATGAAGAAGGGGTGCTGCTCTGGGAAGAAGTCCCGGTTTATTGGGCCGTAGCCTTTGACAATCCCGGTGCCTACAGGGATGCGGAAAACCAATTGAGCGAATTGATCCTGCGGGATCACAACCGGGCCAGCGTCATCATCTGGTCCGTGGGAAATGAAAACGCCGACACCGATGCGCGTAACAACTTCATGTCCAATCTGGCAAAAAAGGCCCATGCGCTGGACGATTCCCGGCTCATTTCAGCCGCCTGCCTTATTAACCACGTCAAACTCAAGATCGAAGATCGGCTTACGGATTCTTTGGATGTAATCGGCATCAACGAATACTACGGCTGGTATGATCCTGATTTCAGCAAACTCCCCAAAATCCTGACCAACTCAAATCCGGGGAAACCGGTGATCATCACCGAATTCGGCGGTGATGCGCGGAAGGGACAGCGTGGCAGTATTGACGATCTCTGGACCGAGGATAAACAGAAACGGCTTTTTGAACAGCAGATAGAAACCATCAGAAAGTGTCCCTACATTGCGGGGACCACTCCCTGGATATTCTACGATTTCCGCTCTCCCCGCAGGCTCAACCGCTATCAGGAAGAGTTCAACCGCAAGGGCTTTATCGATGCGGACCGGAAAACCAAAAAACTCGCCTTTTATGTGATGCAGGAATACTACGGAAACATATCCGGGAAATAGGCTTTATTCAAAAATTTTCTATGCGTTTATCCTGCCTGACACCGCTTTACGTTAACCCGGCATTATGATATAAAGAACAATGAACATAGCGAAAAACCGGGTAGTCAGCATCGACTACACCCTCAAAGACGATAAGGATCAACTGCTTGATACCACCTCAGGATCGGAGCCGCTGGAATACCTCCACGGATATGAGAATATTATCCCCGGCCTTGAACGGGCCCTGGAAGGCAAGGCACAGGGCGATAAACTTAAGCTTAAAGTTCCCGCCGCGGACGCCTATGGCCTGCGGGACGACAAGCTGGTCACCACGGTACCCCTGGACCGCTTTGACGGGGCCGATGCCGTGGAAGAGGGCATGCAGTTTGAAGCCCAAACCCCCGATGGCTACCGGGTCGTGACCGTAACTAAGGTGGACGGCAAGCAGGTGACCATAGACGGCAACCACGCCTTGGCGGGCCTGGACCTGAATTTCGATGTCACCGTTGCCGCGGTCCGGGAAGCCAATGCGGAAGAGCTGGCCCACGGCCATGTTCATTCCCACGGGCATCACCACGGCCACGATGGACATGAACACGAACACTGTAATGAGTGCGGGGGCTGCGATTCACAGTAGCTGTTTATTTAGCGGTCGCTTAACTTACGCCGGATAGTTCAGATTTTCCTTCCCTGCGTTTTTCAATACCGCTCCGTACCGCGCCGCTTCCCACTTGGCCATGTTCAGGTTTTGCTCCGAATAGTTGCCGCATTCCGCCGGGTCGGCGCCGGGGATGGCCCCTTCAAAGGCGGCGATCCAGTCCATCAGTTCCCGGATCAGGGGCAGGACTTCGGGGGAGGTCCGCTTCCCTTCCAGAATCACGTAGAACCCCGTGCGGCATCCCATGGGGCCGAAATAGACGGTCCTGTCCGCCCATTCTTTGTGGGAACGCAGGAAGGTCGCCCCCAGATGTTCGATGGTATGCAGGGCCGGCATGTCGATTACCGGTTCCCTGTTGGGTTCCTTAAAGCGCATGTCGAAGGTGGTCAGGATGGTATCTCCAAACTTATCCTGCCGGGACACGTACAGCCCCGGTTTGAGACGCAGATGATCAACCTGAAAACTGGCAATTTTTTCCATAATACTTTAACTCCTTATTGGAAATTTTTTACGATCCGGCGGACGATCTCCGCCGAATGTTTTGAAGCAATGGGCAGGAACTCATCGTGGGTCATGGGGGATTCCGTGCCGGCGATGTCCGAGACCGCCCGGATGATCAGGGACGGGACGCCGAAGAGGGCGCAGGCGTGGGCAATGGCGGCCCCTTCCATCTCAACCGCCCGCATCTCCGGGAAGGTTTTGCGGACCACGGCGATTTTTTCCGGGACGTGCATAAAAACATCGCCGGAACCGATGATCCCCCGGACATGGTTAAAATCCACGGGGAGGATCTTTTCCGCCTTGAGCTGGTTTATCGCGGTTTCCGCCCGCCGCATCAGTTCTTCGCTTACGGGAAACACCGTGGGCTGGCCGGGGATCTGGCCGCTTTCGTAGTTAAAGGCGGTAACGTCAACATCGTGGTAGACCAGGCCGCCGGAAACGATGGCGTCCCCGAATTTCAGGGTGGGATCGATGCCCCCGGCGGAACCGGTGTTCAGGACCAGGCAAGGCTTGAAGTGGTCGATAAGCAGGGCGCAGCCCACGGCGGCGTTCACCTTGCCGATGCCGCAGAGGAGCAGCACAACCGGCTGGGCCGCAAGCTTCCCGGAATAAAATTCAAAGCTTCCGATTTTGGTAACAGCCGTATTTTGTAGTGCCGAGCGGAGGAGGCTGACCTCAGCTTCCATGGCGCCGATAATTCCAATCATTTTATTTTCAGACTATGGAATAGTGATCGCCGATATCTCTGCGCCAGTCGGCCCGGTTTTCCTTGTCTTCCCATTCGACTATTTTTTTGATTTTGAAGTTCCGGCTGTCCGGGGGATTTGGGAACTGAACCACGCCGAAGCGGCCGCCTCCGATATAGGTTACGGCATCCCCCGGTTCCAGAATTTCCCCTTCCTCAAGCCGGGCGATCACGCAGTCAAAATGAACGGGCAGGGCGGAGCTTTTATCGGTGATGGCCGTGGACATATCCTCGATGGGTTTACCACAGTAGGGGCAGTCGGGTGATGGGATGGGCTCGGTGGATAATTGGGGAGGAACCCATCTTGGCCGGTCAAGCCAGACCTTGGGAGGGGGGGCGTAACACCGCAGCTCATCGGAGACCTTTTTGCCGCTCCGTTGGGAATTATTTTGGGCGTTTTGCCCGCCATTTTGCCCCTTGTCTGAGCCCCGTTCCCGGCGTTTGAAGGGTCTCCTCCGGTTATTTCCGCCCTTTCCGCTGCCGCTCATGATAAATTCCTCCTTGGGGTGCATCGAGAAGTTCATTGCTCAGTATCAGGGCTATCCGCTGAATCGCTCCGTTAAGATATTCTTCGTTATTTATCTTTTTACGCAGCGTCTCCAGTTTTAAGGGACCCAATCGAGATTCTTCTATCATACACACTCCGTGAAGGCCGCTGCAAGGTGTTGAAAGACAAAAGGACTTATAAAAACCACATCAAAACGAATTTTCATCTCATTATATTCTCGATTGATGGCGAGAAAATACTTAGCTGTTTCAATGATTCGGCGCTGTTTTTTTTCGTTTATTCCGTATTGAAGATCCTCCATCCCGTAGGCGGACCAGGCTTTAACTTCAATAAATACGATGGTGTCCCCGTCCTGGGCAATGATATCAACTTCCCCCTTTGGGGAATGAAAATTGGTGGTGATGATCCGCATACCCTTTTTTTTAAGGGCCTCTGCGGCCCGCTTTTCACCATCCCGGCCTTTGCGGGTGTTGGCCGATTTAGGCATTTTTTGCGGCAAGTTCTTCGGGTTCAATGGCCCGGACGATAAAGAGTTTCTTTTCGTTGAGCAAATGGATGAGGGCCCCTTCGCCCTGCCGGTTCACGGCGCCGGATTCAGTCATCAGGACACGGAGTGTGGGCCGCAGGGGGGCGTCCTTTTGAATCTCGACCACCCGGGCCCAGGCGCCGTTGTTGAGGAGTATAACGGAACCAATGGGATAGATCCCCATGGTCCGGATAAAGGCCTTGAGCACGTCGGGATCAAAACAGCGGTTGTTATCGGAAAGGAGGTTTTTCATGGCCTGATAGCCCACCAGGGGGTTTCGGTAGGATTTTTGGCTGACCATGGCTTCAAAGGCATCCGCCACGGATATGATCCGCGCCCCAATGGCGATGTCTTCGCCGGAAAGCCGTCGGGGGTAGCCATGGCCGTCCCAGCGTTCGTGGTGCTGCAGGCCGATAGACCCCACATCCCCGGGGAAAAGAAGTTCTTTGGAGAGGATAGTGTAGGTATGGACCGGATGGGTCTTTACCTGCTGGAGTTCTTCCTCGGAGAGGCCGCCCTTTTTGTCGAGAATTTCCCTGGGGAGCCTGAGCATACCCACATCGTGGAGCAGCGCCCCGGTGATGATCGGCAGGATTCGCGGCCGGGAAAGCTTGAGTTCCTGGGCGGTAAGGGCCGCCAGTATGGCGGAGTTTACCGAACTTTTTGCCAGTTCATGGCCCTCAACCTCTCCCCCCAGGATGTAGCCGATAATACTGTCCCGCTCCTCCTGGATCGCCTTGAGCACTCCGGCGCTGATAGCGTCAACAGAACCAATAACATCGAAGGCGCTGAGCTCTATCGGGTTTCTTGCGGCAATTTTATCGAAAATTATAGCCAACTTTTCGATAAGGCCCGTATAGCTGCGGTAAGTCCCGGTGTTTTTCTGGATTTCCGTAAGGGAGAGGGAGCTTTTTTTAGCCGGGTCCGGGGCTGCCGGAGGGGGATCAGGGTTTGCCATTATCGTTTATCCTTTTTTATCCTTTGCCAGAACGAAGGCCAGGATTTTGGCCGCCGCTTCCCAGCACCAAACCGGTATGATGTCCCCGGTCTTGACCTCCGCCAAAAGCGCCGCCAGGGGAGGGTCTTCCGTAATTTCAATCCCCGCCTCACGGGCAAGGGCAATAATCCGCTCCGCTTCCCGGTCCCGTCCTGCGGCAAGCAGCCGGGGCGCCGGATCTTCGGTTTTATACCCGATAGCGGAGGCAATTTTCCGCCCTTTCATATTACACCTCCTCATTTACCGGAATCAAGGTTTCATCCCTGCTATCCGGGGCAAATGGGGGGAATTCCTCATCATTTCGCATTTGTACCTGTTCCGGAGCGAGTCCCAAAAGTCCGGCCAGTTCCCTTTCCATTGATCGAAGGGCCCGGACAGAAGCCTTTTTGGAAGAAGGGTCTCCGGGCCGGAAGCTGCCGGTCAGCTGCAGCCTGCCCCCGGCAGGATTATTTGCAATAAAAAGCCAATGCTGATCTTCACCGGCTATTTCCAGGGCCATTCGCTCTGCCCGAAACCCCTGGGTGGTAAATTCCGGCGTCAACAATATCCGCAGGGTCACCGCAAAATCATGGCCCTGATCGTCAAAGGAAAAGGGAAATACCATCCACCGCTGCCCATTTTTACCGGGCAGGGAATTCATCATATTGATGAGGGGATTTTGTTCCCCGGCCTGCAGAATTTTGTTTCGCAAAGATTCCACGTCCCTTGGTTTCTTGTTTCGATTCCGGTCCTTGTTCGGGCTGCCGTTTCCGGTCCCGGCGCCGCCGTCACCGGAACGCCGTTTGTCGGGATCAATGGCAAGGTGCTGCGACAGCGACCTCGCATAGTCCGCCAAACTATCCCGGCTCAGTTCTACCCCTTTGTCCAGAGCAACAGCGGCGGCCAGGGACAGGGCTTCCCGTGTTTGTGCGGAATGTTCCGCGCTCAAGCTCTGGCGGCGGATTTTGGTCAAAAGGCCGCTTTCCAGGGGAAGGGAAAAATACCGGGCAAAGGCGATTATCGAGGCGGATAATTTATCCTGTGGAAGTCCCAGTTTGGCAAGCAATGAGGAAGGGGTAGTTAGTAATTGAGGAGGGGGCCGGATTTGGGTTGGGAAACCGGTTTTACCACCGGCCTTGGCATCCCCGGCGGATTTTATCTGTCCGGGGGCAGCTTCGCCGGGTGTTCTATGAGAAGAACCGGGGGCGTTTATCCGCGAAGTAAACATACGGAATAGAGCCCCCTTTTCCCTTAATTTTGGACGACTTCAGCCTTGTCCCGGGTGTCTTTTTTGGTAATGAGCTCCTTGATTTTGGCGCTCTTGCCGATTTTTTCCCGGATATAGTACAGTTTGGCCCGGCGGACACGGCCGGGGCGGGTCACTTCAACCTTGGCGATCCGGGGGGAGTGAAGGGGGAATACCCGTTCAACCCCGACGCCGTAGGAATTTTTCCGCACCGTGAAGGTTTTGCCCACCCGGGAATTTTTCATCGCAATAACCAGACCTTCGTAGATCTGGATCCGTTCGGTCTTGCCTTCAACGATCTTGAAATGCACCTTTACGGTATCTCCGACCTTAAAATCATCAACTTCGCCCTTCATCTGGGCTTCTTCAATGGCTCTGATTTCATTCATTTTTCCGCAACTCCTCTATTATCTTACAAGTTTCAGTATCAAAAAGTCCCGTTTCCTCACCCCGGCGGATCAAATCCGGCCGCATGGCAAGGGTTTTTTCGATCCGCTTCCGCAGACGCCAACGCCGTATGTTTTCGTGGTGCCCGGAAAGCAAAATATCAGGAACTTTGAGCATATCATAAACTTCCGGCCGTGTATACTGGGGATACTCCAAAAGTCCCCCGGAAAAACTTTCCTCATCCAGGGACGCCGGGGTGATCACCTGATCCACCAGCCTATAGGTGGCGTCGATGAGCGCCAGGGCCGCAACCTCCCCGGAGGAAAGCACATAATCCCCCACAGAAATCTCATCGTCCACATAGAGGTCGATGATCCGCTGGTCGATCCCCTCGTAACGGCCGCAGAGGAGGATAAGCTCTGTACAGCCCGCCAGTTCCTTTGCTAAAGCTTGGTTAAAAGGCCGTCCCGAAGGGGACAAATAGATCACTCGTTTTTTTCCCTCATTTAATCCATGTACGCCGGCGGCTTCAAGGGCCCGGCCCAGGGGTTCGGCGAGCATGAGCATCCCCGGACCGCCGCCGTAGGGGGCGTCATCGCAGGTATTGTGCCTGTCCTGGGCAAAATCCCGGATATTTATCGCCTGATACTCCACAATGCCTCGGCTTACCGCCTTGGCCATGATGGAAGTGGCGAAAAAAGCGTCGGTAATTTCCGGGAAAAGGGTCAGCACCGTGTACTTCATTCAAGAATCCACCGGTTGAGGAGCGCTATTTTACGGGTTTCAAGGTTTACTTCCCCAAAAAACTCGTCCCGGAAGGGAACCAGCCGGGTAACGCCTGAAAGGAGCTTGACTTCCGCCAAATTTCCACCCCCGCCTTCGAGAATATCCGTGATCCGGCCCAAAATTTCAGGTTTTTCGTCATCGGGAGCCCCTTCGGGGGCAACAGATGGGTCTAAAACCACCTCAAGGCCCCGGAGATCCTCGATATAGTACTCGCCTTTTTTGAGGGGGCTGGCCTGTTTCCGGTCCACGATAAGCTCTGCGCCGCCCAGGGCCTTTGCGTCTTCCGGACTGTCGATGCCCTTGAACTTTATCACAAGCGACGGGAAACCGGGGGCGCTTTCTTCGATTTCCCGGATTCGTTCTGTAGTACCTTGACGAAGCGTTACCGATGTGAGTTTCAGCAGATGATCGATTTCCCCGGACAGGGACCTGACTTTGACAAAACCCTTGAGCCCAAAGGGAGAGCCCACAAGGCCAACCACAAATTGTTCTGTCATGGTTTAATAAAGAGAGGCTGGGCCGAAGGGTTCAGTCAATGGACTTTAGTCCAAAATTTCCAGAACCGTATGCTTGCCGGTCTTGGCGGTGGCGGCCTGCAGCACGGTTCTGATGGCCTTGGCAATGCGGCCATGTTTGCCGATTACCTTACCGATGTCGCCCTCGGCTACCCGGAGTTCCAGAATGGTGGATTTTTCACCCTCCACAACGCTGACCTGTACTGCGGAGGGGTCATCCACCAGAGATTTTACGATATATTCAACCAGATCTTTTTCCATTCAAATACCTTTCCTTGGCAAAACAGACGGCAAAAACCCAATCTTACAGGGAAATATTCTTTTTGTTCAGAATTTTGCGGACCGTATCACTGACAATCGCGCCGTTCTGCAGCCATGCCTTTACCTTATCCTCGGACAGCAGAATCTGCTTGTCCTCGGCCTCGATGGGATGATAATACCCCAGTTCTTCGATGGTCTTCCCATCCCGGGGAGCCCGTTTGTCTATTACCACGATGCGGTAATAGGGGCGTTTTTTGGTTCCAAATTTCTTGAGCCTGATGGTGGCGCTCATGTATCCTCCTAAGGAATAAGTGAATTTGAATCATACAAAATCAGCGGAGTTTAGTCAATGGTTTGCGCATAGCCTTATCATACTATTCCCCGAATTTCCTGTATGCCGCCGATTCCCTGGTCCTCAAGCCAGCTTTGCATCCCCTCCAGAATATCAAGAGAGACCGAAGGCTTCATGAAACTGGCGCTGCCTATCTGGAGGATCCGCGCTCCGGCCATGATAAACTCAAGCGCGTCCTGCCAGGTAGAAATGCCGCCCATGCCCATCACCGGGATCGAAACCGCCTTTGCCGTCTGGTGGACCATGCGCAGGGCAATGGGCTTGATAGCCGGCCCGGAGAGGCCCGCGTAGGTGTTGTCGAACACGGGACGGCGCTTGGTTATGTCTACCGCCATGGCAAGGAAGGTGTTCGTCAGGGAGATGCCGTCGGCGCCTTCTTCCTCGCAGACTCTGGCAAGGGCGGCCATGTCTTCGGCGTTAGGTGAAAGTTTTACCACCAGCCTGTGCTTTGTGACGGCGCGGATTTTTTTGACCACTTCCCGGGCGGTTTCGGCTTTGAGACCGAAGTTCATGCCTCCGGCTTTGACGTTAGGGCAGGAGATATTGAGTTCCAGTATGTCGAATTCCGCGGCGTCCAGGAGTTCCGCCCCCTCAAGGTAGTCGTCAATGGAGTGGCCCCCCAGGTTGACGATGACCGCCGGCCCCAGGGCCTTCATTTTGGGCAGTTCCCGGCTGATAAAGTCCCGCACCCCCGGGTTTTCCAGGCCCACGCTGTTCATGATGCCCCCCGGGGTTTCCCAGATACGTATACCGCTGTTCCCCGGACGGGCGTGCAGGGTGAGTCCCTTGGAGCAGATCCCCCCCAGACGGCTGACATCAAAAATGCCGGCGTACTCTTCGCCAAAACCGCAGGTTCCCGAAGCCAAAACCAGGGGATTCTTGAAGGTAATCCCGGCAAAATCCGTTTCCAGTCTTGTTTTCATAGTGAAAAAACCTCTTCCGCGGGGAATACCGGCCCGTCTTTGCAGATTTTTTTGTTGGCGCCCCCGACCGGCCGGCTGCATACGAAACAGGCGCCCAGACCGCAGGCCATGCGGCTTTCCAGGGACACCCAGAGCCGCGAATGGGCGCCCGCTTTTTGGCATTTTTCATAGAGCGCCTTCATCATGATCTCAGGCCCGCAGGTAAAAATCGCGTCATATTTCTCCGGGTCGATTTCGTCGGTGATAAAGCCGCCCACATTGACAACAACCTGATCGGCGGCCTCTTCGTATTCCTTTGTTAAAAACGGCTTGTCGCTGAAGCCCATGTACATGTCAACGCCGCTTTTAGGGTGGGCGGCCTTAATTTGCCTGGCGGCCAGGTAGAGCGGGGCGACTCCGGCGCTGCCGCCGACCAGGGCTATCTTTCCTTCCGCGTCGGGGTAGCCATTTCCCAGGGGACCCAAAAGCTCGATAGGGTCTCCGGGTTTGAGGCCGGCGAAAACAACGGTACCAAGGCCTATGACCTTGTACACAAAACTGATTCGGCCCTGGTCCGCGTTAAACACGCTGATGGGCCGGGAGAGTACCGGGATGTTTCCCCAGGAGCGGAGCATATAGAACTGGCCCATTTGGACTTGTCCGTTCCCGTCCGTTTCGGTCAGGTAATAATCCCGGCAGAGCTGTTTGTTTGACAAGATTCTGTTTTTGGTAAATTCCATTATGCCTGTCCTTTGTCGCGGTAAAGCACCTTTCCCCGGCAGATGGTGTATTTTATTTTACCCGCCAGGGTTTGTCCGATAAAGGGAGAATTCGACGACTTGGAACTGAAATCAGAAACGGTCCAGCTTTCCCGTTCGTCAAAGATGGCGATATTCGCGGGCCCCCCTTCGGCGAGGAAGCCCGCGGGAATTCCGTAGAGATTGGCAGGGGCAAGGCTCATTTTGTGGATCAGATCCAAAAGGGTCAGATGGCCGGTACGTACCAGATTGGTGATCCCCAGGGCCAGCGAGGTCTCAAGGCCGATCATGCCGCTGGGCGCTTCGGTCAGGGGCCGGGCCTTTTCCTCGGCAGAGTGGGGCGCGTGGTCAGTGGCTATCATGTCGATGGTTCCGTCCCGCAGGCCCGCGATGATCGCGTAACGGTCCTTTTCGGTGCGCAGCGGCGGGTTGAGCTTTGCCAGGGCGCCCTTGTTCAGCACCGCCTCCTCGGTAAGGGAGAAATGCTGGGGGGTGGCCTCGGCGCTTACCCGCGCGCCCAGATCCTTTGCCAGACGCACCGCCGCGATGGATTCGGCGCAGCTGATGTGCTGGATGTGGACCTTTGCGCCGGTGGCCGCCGCGATCATGCAGTCCCGGGCCACCATGGAACTCTCGGAAACCGCGGGCGCGCCGGTGAATCCCAGGTCTGCGGAAACCGCGCCGTCGTTTATGCCCGCAACACCGATAAGGCCGGGATCTTCCTCGTGGAGGCTGATGGGCGCATCGATTTCTTTTGCCGCCAGCATGGCCCGGCGCAGGAAGGCGCTGTCCCGCAGGGGTACGCCGTCGTCGCTGAAACCGATGGCGCCCATTTTTTTAAGCTCCGCCATGTCGGTTAGTTCCCCGCCACCAAAGCCCTTGCTCACCGCCGCCACGGTTTTGACGTGGATGGGGGCTTTTCCGGCCTTCTCCAATACCTCCGCCAGGATTTCCCGGTTATCTATCACGGGCTTGGTGTTCGCCATGCAGACCACGGTGGTAAAGCCCCCCCGGATCGCCGAAGCAACCCCTGACTCCATATCTTCCTTGTAAGTAAAACCGGGGTCCCGGAAATGCACGTGTACGTCGATTAAACCGGGGACGATAATTTTTCCGTGGGCGTCAATTACTTCGTCGTAAGCGCCGCCTGAGTGGAATTTGCCGATGTACTTGATCCGGGTTCCGTCGATCACCAGGTCCCGAAATTCGTCGATCCCGGTTTTAGGATCGATCATCCTGCCGCCGATAATCAAAATCATATCTCTTTATACTCCTCCCGCAGATACGAATACAGCACCCTGGCCCCCTCGCAGATATTTTCCATGCCCGGATATTCGTTCTTGTTGCGGCTTATCCCCAAGTTAAGAACGATCCGGGACAGCTTGTCCAGTCCCTCGGCACAAATGCCGCCGCACCGGACGGGGTCTGACTACATAACGGGAAAGATGTTTTCCTTATGTTCAATATCCTCCGGTTAAAAAAAGGGCAGCCATTAGTCGGCTGCCCTTTTAATTAAAATTTTTTATTTTGCGTTCGCAAAACGGTCATAGGCGGCCTGGGTAATTTCAACTACCCGCTTAAGGCCGATGGTATCCAGTTCCTTAAGGTAAGCGTCCCAATCCCTATCTATGCCGCCGGAAGTGATCCACCGCACACGGGTCTCGTCCACATACTGGAGCAGGGCCGTGTTGATGTCGTTAAGCTCCCTGGCTTCGTCTATGGTGTAGATAAGCGGGGGGAGAACACTCTCCCGGGGAGGGGCATAGGGCTTGTATTGCAGCATGGCGTTGTAAAGAAGGTCCTGGAGGGTGAAGGGATCGTCGCTGGCTACACCCTTGTTGTCAAAGAAGTTGTAGTAGGGGTTGCGGTTCTGCCAGTGGGACTTCTGTTCCGAGCCATATACCAGAATGGCTTCGAAAAGGGCGTTCCCGCCGTCAACCGCCTTCTTGCCCACCGGGTTGGGAATATAGTCCGTACCGGGTTCGCCTAAACGGCCGAACATGGAAATTTCTGATGAAAAGAAATAATCACCCAGACGGAAGGCCGCTTCGGGGTCCTTGCAGGTGCTGCTGATAACCCAGCAATTGGGGTTGTTAAAGAAGCCGTAAGCCTTGTAAGCGGCGTACTGAACGCCCTTGGGCCCTTTGATGGGCGGCACCACCACATAATCCCGGTAACGCCGGCTATTGGCCATGTCGGCAATCGTGTTCGGACCGCCCGCCGCTATGGTTCCCAAAATGGCAGTACCGGGGCTTTCGAAGATTTGCTTAAGCTGGGCAGTGTCCTGAGTATAGGAAGCGGCGTCAAGCAGGCCTTCCTTTACCAGCTCGTTCAAAAAGCTAATCCCTTCCTTGTACCCATCCTGGTTATAGATCGGGACAACCTTGCCCTGGGAAACGTTGAACCGAATACCGCCAGTACCATAGTACTCCTGGGGATATTGCATGAAGGCGTTCATGATAAAAGTATCCACCATGGTACCCCATCCGCCGGTAGCGCCACCCATAAGGGGAATTTCATCGGCCTTGCCGTTTCCGTTCGGATCACGGGTCTTAAAGGCCCGCAGAACAGTACGAAATTCCTCGGTGGTGGTGGGAACCTGAAGCCCCAATTTGTCCAGCCAAACCTTGTTCATCCACATACGGGAAGAAAGGTTGTTCGGCTCCGCATCGGCGATATTGGGCAGCGCATAGATGTGGCCGTCAGGGGTGGTCATCATCTTGGTAAGTTCGGGGAATTGGGCCACCACGTCCTTGAACCACTTGGAAGCATTGGCGATGTAGTTATCCAGGGGGACAAATGCGCCCTGGTCGGCATAGGCTACCACCAGGGATGTGTCCATACCGCCCATGTATACATCCGGGCGATTCTCCCCGGTGGCCAAAAGCAGGTTGAGCTTGGTGGTCTTGTCCCGGGAAAGGACCAGGTCCCATTCAATTTTGACACCGGTCTGCTTTTCCAGGTACTTGGTCAGCTTGTTATCCACAAAATCGAGAACCTGGGGTTCCTGCTGGTAAAAGATCTTCAGGGTAACCGGGTCCTTGGTAACGGGCAGGGTTCCCGGCGCCATGCCGCTTAAGGCCTGACCGCCGGAGGCCGCCGGGCTTTCCGCTTTCTTTTTGCAGCCCAAAGCCGTAAGGGCCAGGGCGGCGCAAACCGTAATGATAAAGATTCGTTTCATATTTTTTCCTCCTAAAAATAATAGAGCTATTTAGCGTTCGCAAAGCGGTCATAGGCCGTCTGGACGATTTCAACTACCCGCTTAAGACCGATGTTATCCAGTTCCCTCAAGTAGGAAGCCCATTCCCTTTCGATGCCCCCGGTGGTGATGAACCGGATCCGGCTTTCGTCAATATACTGGATTAGGGCGACGTTGATGTCGTTCATCTCCTTGGCCTCATCCGCCGTGTAGATAAGGGGCGGCAGGCAGGTTTCCTGCTTTGGCGCATAGGGCTGATAGGCCAGCATGGCGTTCCAGAGGATGTTGGTCAGATAATAGGGATCGGGGTTCAGCGCCGACTTGGCGTCAAAGAAGTTGTATAAGGGCTGGGTGTTCTGCCAATGGGCCTTGTGCTGGGAACCCCACACCAGGATCTGCTCATAGAGGGCGGGACCGCCGTCCAGGGCCACCTTGGGCGGATTCGGCGTATAATCTTCACCGGGCTTGCCCAAACGGCTCCACAGGGAGATCTGCTCATCGTAGAAGTAATCGGCAAAACGGAAGGCAGCTTCGGGGTTCTTACAGCTGCTGGTAATTACATAGCAATTCGGAATACTAAAATACAGGTAGGGGTTATATGCGGTGGACTGCACTCCATTAGGGCCTTTCAGGGGGGGAAGAAGTTCATAATCCTGATACCTGGTACTGTTCACCCGGTCGGCGAAGGAATTGGCGCCGCCCCCGGGCAGGGAGCCGATGTAGGCGTATCCGGGATTTTCAAAGCCCTGCCGCAGCTGGTTAATATCCTGGGTGAAGGTCGTCGTATCCAGCAGGCCCTCTTTCACCAACTCGTTCATGTAGATGATACCGTCCCGGTAGGCTTCCTGGTTAAAGACCGGGGTTATTTTACCCTGGGGTGAAACGGTATACCGTATGGAAGCGGTACCGTTCGCAGTGGTGGGATACTCCAAAAACGAATTCAATATGAAGGTTTCCGGGATGGTGTTCCAGCCGTTGGTTGCCCCAATCAGGGGGATCTCATCGGCCCTGCCGTTCCCGTTGGGATCACGGGTCTTGAAGGCCCGCAGAACATCCCGGTATTCATCGGTGGTGGTGGGAGCCTTGAGTCCCAGCTTATCCAGCCAGGGCCTGTTGATCCACATACGGCTGGAGATCATGTTGGGGTACACAAAGGCAAGGTTGGGCAGTGCGTAGATATGACCATCCGGGGCGGTCATCATCTTAGGCAGTTCCGGGTGTTTGGCAATCACATTCTTGAACCAAAGGGATGCCTTATCAATGTAGTCGTCCAGGGGGATAAAGGTCCCCTGCGCGGCATAGGCTACGAGGATGGAAGTATCCATACCGCCCATGAAGACATCGGGCAGGTCCTGGCCGGTGGCAAGGAGCAGGTTGAGCTTCTGGGTCTTGTCCTGGGAGCTGACCAGTTCCCAGTTAATATGGACATTGGTCTGTTCCTCAAGGTGCTTGGTGAATTTGTTATCCACATAGTCAAGAACCTGGGACTCCTGTTGAAAGAAGATCCGCAGCTCGACCTTTTCCTTGGTAACGGGCAGCGTCCCCGGCGGCAAACCGCTCAATGCAGGTCCGCTTGCGGCGGCGCCTTCCGCCTTCTTGCCGCAGCCCGCAAACAATGCGGTCAGCAGTACACAAACAAACACAACAGTAACAATTCGTTTCATATTTTCCTCCTGAAAATTTGTGAGCGGTTTAAATTAACCCTTTACCGCGCCGCTTAGGGCGCCTTTAACAAAATGCTTTGCCACAAAGGGATAGGCGATCATGAAAGGAACGGTGGACACCACAATAAGAGCGTACTTGAGAAGATCCGCCAGGCCGTATTTGGCCGCCGCCAACTCCGGGTCGAACACCGACGAAGGATCAATCATATTCATGACCAGAATTTCCCGCAGGATAATCTGGAGCGGGAATTTGGCCCGGTCGGAAAGGTAGATAAAGGCGTTAAAATAGGCGTTCCAATGACCTACCGCATAGTAGAGGGTAAGCACCGCAAGAATAGGCTTTGACAGGGGCAGTACCACATTGCCAAGAAAACGGATATGGTTACAACCGTCCATGGAGGCGGATTCATAGAGCTCCTCGGGGATGTTGCTCTGAAAAAAGGTACGGCAGATGATAAGGTTGAACACCCCGATTGCGCCGGGCATGAGCATGGCCCACCGGGTATTTACCATGTGCAGCTTCTGCATGAGCATGTAATCGGGGATCAGGCCCCCGGAGAAGATCATGGTAAAGGTGAACAGGAACATGAGAATGCCCCGGAATTTCATCTTCGGCCGGGAGAGGGGATAGGCGGCAAGAACCGTCATCACCAGATTGATAAGCGTACCGGCTATCATGTAAAAGAAGGTGTTCTTAAACCCGGACACAATCATCGGATACTCAAACGCCGTCTTATACCCCTCAAGGGAAAAATCCACCGGCCACAAAACCACCCGGCCCGTTGAAACGGCGCTGCCGGAACTGAATGACGAACTTACGATGTACACCAGGGGATAGAGGACCACCAGGAATGCCAAAAACAACAGGGTATCGTTTATCGCATAAAAGACCCGGTCACCCTTTGACTGCCCGACTTTAATACCTGTTTTCACATTTTCCACCGGTTCCCCCCGCCTACCATAAACTCGTCTCGCCCCATTTGGCGGCAATCGAATTCACTATCATTATCAATATCATGTTGACTATCGAATTGAAGAGACTGATGGTGGTGGAATAGGAGAAATCCGCCGCCGCCTGGGCAAGACCGACTTTATAGGCATAGGTAGAAATGATCTCCGAAGAACTGATGTTCATTAAATTCTGCATCAGGAAGGCCTTTTCAAACCCGATGGCCATGATACGGCCCACATCCATGATAAGCAGAACAATAGCGGTTGGGATGATGCAGGGGATATCGATGTAGAGCATCCGCTTGAAGCGGCCGGCGCCGTCTATCATGGCGGCCTCGTGGAGGTCCATGTTGACACTGGACAGGGCGGCCAGGTAGATAATGGTACCCCATCCGCAGTTCTGCCAGACATTTGACCAGACGTACATGTGATAGAACCCTGTCCGGGAGGCCATAAAATCCTGGGCGGTTCCACCCAGCGCCACAATCAACTTGTTGATAAGCCCCACGTGGGGGTTGGTAAACTGCATGATCATACCAACCAATACGACGGTTGATATAAAGTGAGGCATATAGGTTATCATCTGGACCGATTTTTTGAACTTTGAGTGCAGGCTGTTGTGCAGGGCCAGGGCCAGGATGATGGGAAAGGGGAAACTGACCAAAAGCTGATAGAAACTGACGATCAGGGTATTCTTGATGATCCGGGGAAACATATAGTTGCGGAAAAGCTTGGTGAAGTTGGCAAACCCAACCCATTTGCTCCCCCAAACGCCGTCAATGGCGCGGTAACTGCGGAAGGCAATTTGCGCCCCGTACATGGGCCAATATTTAAACAGGATAAGCCAGGCAAAGGGAATAAGGATGATGAGCCAAAGCTGATAATTCTGCTGCCAAACCCGCTTGAGCTCCCCCGGCCTCTTTTTTGACCCTGAGTTAGACACAATACCCGGCGCCTTCATACAGACTCCTCTAAAAGGCAGAATAATATGTTAGTATGCTACCATGCGTCGATGAGGTTGTCAACAAGAATCAAAACTCTTTGTCAAAAATTAAAACCCTTGCGGGGAAACACTATCATTTGATATATTGATCTCAATTAGTTTATACGGGGGTATCTTCTATGGAATATCATATCAAAGCCGATGGCAGCGACCAGAATCCGGGGACACAGGCCGCCCCGTTTAAAAACATTTCCAGGGCGGCGGCGATTGCCAAGCCGGGGGATACGGTTATCGTGCACGGGGGGATCTACCGCGAGTGGGTAAATCCGGCAAACGGAGGCACAGAATCGCAGCGGATCACCTATCAGGCTGCAGCGGGTGAGAAAGTTACCATCACTGGCGCGGAAATTATCAAGAACTGGGAGAATGTCGGCGGGAATGTCTGGAAAAGTGTCATACCTAATACCCTTTTTGGCGCATACAATCCCTATAAAGAGATTATCTACGGTGACTGGCTCTTTACCGGGGATAAAAAGTTCCATACCGGGGAAGTCTACCTTGATGGCAGATCCATGTACGAAGCCCAGACCCTGGATGAAGTAAAAACCCCCCAGGTGAGTGAAGAATCCCGTGATAAGGACTTTAGCGTGTACCAGTGGTACTGCGAAGCGGGTGAAAAGGAAACCGCCATTTGGGCAAACTTCCATGGCGTTGATCCCCGGGGCGGCAATGTGGAAATCAATGTCCGGCCCTTTGTGTTCTGGCCGGAGAAAAATCTGCGCAGCTATATCACGGTAAAGGGCTTTACCCTGAAACAGGCGGCCACCAACTGGGCGCCTCCAACAGCGCTGCAAACCGGCCTTATCGGTCCCCATTGGGCCAGGGGCTGGATTATCGAAGACAACATTATCAGCGATTCCAAGTGCAGCGGCATCAGCCTGGGCAAGGAAATAAGTACCGGGCAGAACGAGTGGGTCAACCTCAAATTCAAGCAGGGAACCCAGCGGGAACGGGAGGTTATCTTCCGGGCCACCCATGGGAATTGGAACAAGGAGACCATCGGCAGCCATATCGTCCGGAACAACATCATATTTGACTGCGAGCAGACCGGGGTGGTGGGGCATTTGGGCGGGGCCTTCAGTCTTATCGAGAACAACCACATCTACCGTATCCACGAAAAACGCCAGTGGCTGGGCGCGGAAATCGGGGGTATCAAGATGCACGCCGCCATCGATACCACTATCCGCAGCAATTTTATCCACGGAAGTTTCCGGGGACTGTGGCTGGACTGGCAGGCCCAGGGGACCCACGTGACGGGGAATGTGTTCTGGGACAATACCAGCGAGGACCTGTTTGTGGAGGTGAGCCATGGGCCCTACCTGGTGGATCACAACCTCTTCCTTTCGGAATTTAACTACAAGGAACTTTCCCAGGGGGGCGCGTTTGTACACAACCTGTTTATCGGCAAGCTGGCCACCAAGAGCGAAATGAACCGGTTTACCCCCTATCATTTCCCCCACGAGACCGATGTAGCCGGGGTTATGACCATCGCAGGCGGGGATATGCGGTTCTACAACAACCTGTTTATCGGGGACAAGGATGTGGACAAGCCCCCGGAGGAGCGCAGCTTCTGGAACAGCGGCCCGGTAGTAGCAGGGATGACCGCCGCTCCCTATCTTCAAAAGCCGGTAGGAACCGGCGGCTATGACGATTTTCCCTTTGACACGGAGCCTAAATTTTGGGACCTTCCTGATCCGGGGGTCCGTCCCGCAAAAACCGACGATCAGAAGCTGCCGGTGGCTATCAGGCACAATGTGTACCTCAAGGGCGCCAAGCCCTGCGTCAAAGAGCCGGACCCGGTGGTTCACCGGGACTGCGGTGTGGAATTCAGTATTGATGAGAAGAACTGCAAGGTTACGGTCAAGGTGGCGAATCCCAAACAGCTCGCCTGCGATACCAGCGAGATAATTTCCACCGAGACCCTGGGGGTCAATTTCCATGCGGAGATGAAATACGAGGAAAAGGACGGCAGTCCCATTGTTCTTGACAGGGATATTTTGGGAAGGCCCCGTTCCAAAAAGCCCATCGCCGGCCCCATTGAGGTAACGGGCGATTCCGCTGCGGTGTTTGAGCTTTCCTATCGCAAGAAGTAAAAAAGGCTATCTGCCGAAACGGCCCTGTCTATCTGGCCCGGCATTGCCCGGGCGGGGACCGTTTCAGTTTTACCCCTCCGCAAGCGACTCCCCGCTTGACAGGCCAATCTTTATCCATTACCTTTTAGTTACGGTGGTAACAGTTACGACGGTAACTAAAATGAGGATACCGGAATCATGCAATTTTACGACAGAACAAAGGAAATCGAAGAATTAAGCCGTATTCGGGAACTGGCATTCACCGATCATTCCCGGATGACCGTCATAACCGGGCGGCGGCGTATCGGCAAGACCAGCCTTATCATGAAGGCAAATGAGAAAACATCCACGGCCTATCTTTTTGTGGGACGCAAGGACGAAGCCGCTATTTGCGGGGAATTTTCGGTTACCGTTTCCAAGGCCCTCAATGTCTTTATACCCGAAGGAATTCAACAGTTTCAGGTTTTGTTTCAATATATTATGGAACTCGCCGTCCGGCAGCCCTTTACCCTAGTGATCGACGAATTTCAGGAATTTCTGAATATCAATCCATCGGTGTATCACGATATGCAGCATTTGTGGGATCAATACAAGGATCGCAGCCGGATGCACCTTATCCTCTGCGGGTCCGTGTATTCATTCATGCAGAAGATATTTCAGGATTCCCAGGAACCCCTTTTCGGCAGGGCGGATACTATCATCAAGATTTCAGCCTTTGATCTTGCAACCATCAAAAAAATATTGAAGGATCATCGGCCCCGGTACAGTAATGATGAGCTTCTGGCCCTCTATGCCTTTACCGGCGGCATCCCTAAATATATAGAAATGTTTTGTGACAACCTTAAACAGAATCCCGATGGTTTGAGTATTTCGGGGATGATCAATTTTATGATCCGGGATAATTCGTCCTTTATTGAGGAGGGAAAGTACCTGCTTATTGAGGAATTCGGGAAGAATTACGGGATTTACTTCTCTATTCTGGACGCGGTGGCGGGGGGGCGTAATACCCAGCCGGAAATAGCGGCCGCACTGGGGGACAAGAGCATTGGCGGCCAGATAAAGCGGCTGATTGAGGATTACAACATCCTTGTCCGGCATCGGCCGATTCTGGCAAAGGAAGGGACCCAGGCGGTGCGTTACGAGATTGCCGACAATTTTCTGCAATTCTGGTTCAACTATCTTGACCGTTACCGTTCCATGATTGAAATAAAAAACTTTACCGGCCTGCGCTCCATAATTAAGGCCGACTATACGACCTACTCCGGGAGGATCCTGGAACGGTATTTTAGGCAGCAATTTGCGGAAAGCCAAAACTACCGGGACATCGGTTCCTGGTGGGAGAGCCGG
>BOAV01000008.1 GCA_026002045.1 Spirochaetia bacterium
TTGCAATTTTCATACATTCCTCCTAAGAAACGTTATTGGATATTCAATAAATCCAAGCCGATCCATAATATGGTACCATGCTTGTATAGCGAAGTCAAACAAATTCGCAAAAATTTCAGCGTTGCCCCGGCTCACGCAACCGGCTTAAGTCCCAAACGGCGGGTGGCCCGCTTCACCCGCTTCGTTTATGCGATACATTGAATTTTTGGCTGTTTTAGGGTAAATTGTATCTATGGGCGTAAACAGTAAGTACAAAGACAGCCTGTTTTCCTGGCTTTTCAGCGACACCGATGCTCTGCGGGAACTGTATGGAGCGATTGAAGGGGTTACCCTTGATCCGGCTACACCCATCACTATAAATACCCTTGAAGGGGTCCTGTTCATGGACCGGATGAACGATATTTCCTTTGAAATCGCCGGTAAACTGGTCGTATTGATAGAACATCAGTCTACCATTAATCCTAACATGGCTCTCCGAATGCTCATGTACATAGGACGGATATACGAAAGAATAACCGGCAGCGAGAACATATACAGCGAGAAAAAGCTCACCATACCCCAGCCCGAATTCATCGTTCTGTACAACGGTAAGGACCCATACCCCGATGAAACCACCCTTAAACTTTCGGACTCATTTAAAGACGCCCCTTCCCTGGGGCTTGCCAAACAGTCGGCGATGCTGGAATTAACGGCCAAGGTGTACAACATTAACGAAGGCAAAAATGAAGCCATCTCCCGGAACTGTCGGCGGCTTTATGGGTACAGCGTCTTTGTAGCCAAGGCCCGTGAGTTTGAAAATACCGCCCCGGACAAAAGAATCGCCATGAAAATGGCCGCAGAATTCTGTATCAAGCACAATATACTGAAAGAAATTTTTGAGGCCCATGCCTCGGAGGTAATCAACATGCTATTAACCGAATGGAATTGGGACGATGCAAAAGTAGTCTGGCAGCGGGAAGCCCGGGAAGAAGGCGAGAAAAAGGGCGAGAAGAAAAAGGCCCTGGAAACTGCAAAAAATTTTCTTGGTATGGGCTTGAGCCAGGAACAAGTTGCTAGGGGAACCGGCCTTGATATGGAAACTATCAAAGAGCTTATCGTACAATAGTGGACTTGTTCGAGAATCAACCGGGTTCTCGAACAAGTCCACTATGTTAGAAGAGGGCAGCGTTACCCAAGCCGGGGCATACCGCCAAAATCTACATCAAAGGCATTCTTTTCATCTTCCGGGACAAAATAAGCGGGAAATTTCTCCCGCAGCAGCTTTTCTTCCATGTCTAACTTGTGTATGTGGGCGTAGAGCAGGCCCTGAGCCTTATCGGCATCCTTTTTTTTCAGAGCGGAAAGGATATTCCTGTGTTCGTTAACCTTTTCATCGACAATGCCCGCAGAACGGACGGTGAGCATCCGTACCCGGTGATAATGGCCGCTTATACCGGACAAAACTTCCCAGCCCAGTTCCTGTCCTGCGGCCTCAAAAAAAATCTGATGGAACCGATCATCGTAATTGATAAAATCAGTATAGGCGCTGCGGCTCAGGGCGGCGCTCTGCATGTCGAGGAGCGCCGTTAGTTCCGCAAAATGCGCCGAGCCGCAATGCCGCAGGAAAGGTTCCAGTACCGCCGGTTCCAGGCTTTCCCGGAGAAAGAACTCCTGTTTCACCCGCCGTAAATCGATCAGGGACACCAGGGTCTCCTTTTGGGGGATCACCTTTACCAGCCCTTCCTTGGATAAATGAATAAAGGTTTCCCGCACCGGGGTACGGCTCACATTAAAGCGGAGGGATATTTCCTTCTCGCTGATGGCGGTGCCGGGGGCCAAATTCAAATTGATAATGCTATCCCGCAGGGCCTTGTAAACAGAATCCTGAAGCGCCCCCGAACGAAGCCTGCCTGAATGTTCCATGATATTGGATTATACACATTAATGGGCAATGTGTATCAACTCCCCCCAAGGCGCCATACACCGGAGCATTGATCTTTGATTAAATATTCCCCCCGCCCCTGCCGATAATCATACTACGATGTCTCGATATATTCTTTTCTTGCCCCTGATTGCGGCTTTGTTTTGCGTGTTTCCTGTTGCGGCGGAGGCCGAAAGTGTTGTCATACCACCCTCGGCAAATGTTACAGGCGGACAGACGCGGGAAGCGGAGACGCCGCTGTTCCCTTCAATCTATTTTACCGATTCAATCAATGCCTTAAAAAACAAGGAAGCATCCAAACCTTATTCGGCCGCCACCGAAACGGAAATGAAGGCCCTGAATCAAGCGCGCGTGGATTCCCAGTCCATACTTCTTAACAATGATATCCTCGCCTTTTACGGGCATCCCCGCTCAAAAGGCATGGGCATTCTGGGAAGGTATTCGATAGAAGAACTGGATGCCCGGCTTACCAAACTGGCGGGGGAGTACCGTGCGGTAAGCGGCGGCCGGGGTGTACAAAAAGCTTTCTACATCATTTTTTCCACCATACAGCCCGATGCACGGACTTTCCGTATCGGGGAAGATTACTTACAGCCGTATATTGAATATGCGCTGGCCCACGATATGCTTATTTTTCTTGATCATCAGATTGGCAAAAAAACACCGGCGGACTCTCTGCGGGAAATGCTCCCTTATCTGCGTTACCCCAATGTGCACCTGGCCCTGGACCCGGAATGGCATACCGAGAAACCGAATCAGGAAATCGGTTTTGTTTCCGCCGCGGAAATAAACGAAGCCCAGCAGGTGATGGAAGATTATATCGTGGAAAACAAAATTCCCGGCGAACGGATGCTGGTGATCCATCAGTTTAACTACCGGATGATCACCAACCGCGATCAGGTGGACAGCAGTTTTAACCGGGTACGGCTGGTACACTGCATGGACGGGCACGGGTCCCCTCAGCTTAAACGGGATACCTACGCCTCCAACGCACAGGCAACAAACATACCCGTCAAGGCCTTCAAACTTTTCTACGATTTTAACTCGAAACCTGACGTTCCCCTTCTGACACCCGCCCAGGTCTATGCCCTTAATCCGCGGCCCTATGTTATTATGTATCAATGATTAACGAACATACCCATCTGCGTTTTGCAGCGGCGGAGGACGCGCCCCTGATAGTGGAATTTGTTCGCCTGCTTGCGGAGTACGAACACATGGCGGATCAGGCGCAGGCAACGGCGGAAAATTTTCAAAAGTATGTCTTTGAGGAAAAAAAGGCCGAGGTTATCATCGTTGAGTACGATGGACAGCCCGCAGGGTTCGCCCTGTTTTTCCATAACTTTTCCACCTTTTTGGGACGTCCCGGCCTCTACATTGAGGACCTTTTTGTAAAGCCCGAATTTCGGGGCAAGGGCCTGGGGAAACTCCTCCTCACCTTTCTCGCCCATCTTGCGGCGGAGCGGAACTGCGGCCGCCTTGAGTGGTCCTGCCTCGACTGGAACGAGCCTTCCATCGCCTTCTACAAAAGCCAGGGCGCCCGGCCCATGTCGGAATGGACCGCCTACCGGGTGACGGGACCGGAACTGGAAGAACTGGCGCTTGAATTTCCCGGCCGATAATATTACAATATAAATATATAATATTACGGGGGCCATTATGGGACAGACAACACTCAGCATCCGTATGGATGATGACATTAAAAGACGGTTTGATATTTTTTGCGCCGATGCGGGGATGAACGCCACCGTGGCGGTCAATATGTTTGCCCGGGCGGTTCTCCGGGAAAAATGCATCCCCTTCAAGATCACCGGCGACGACGATCCCTTTTACAGCGCAAAAAACCAGGCGCGGCTGCTTAAGGCCATGGAAGACGTCGAAGCCGGCAAGGGGCTGGTGTATAAATCCATGGAAGAACTAGAGGCCATGGAGAATGAATAGGGATGTAATCTTTCAGGGCGATGCATGGGAAGAGTACCTCTATTGGCAAATGCAGGATAAAAAAACTCTGAAGCGTATTCATGAGCTTATCAAGGATATTAAACGTAACGGAAATACGGGCATGGGAAAACCGGAACCATTGAAACATAAATATCAGGGCTACTGGAGCCGGAGAATAGACGAAAAGAACAGGCTTGTTTACCGGATTCAGAATGAACAGATAGTAATTATCCAATGCGGTTCTCACTATGACGACGGGCGCGTTAGCGCCCAGTCAATCCTTCCTATCGGAAAGCGCCCCAAAGGGGCGCATGACGATTAAGAGGCGTACCCCATGAATTCCCTTAAACCGATTTTCACTTCACTCAAAACAGCGCAGGCCGCCCTCGCCCTGCAAAACCGGCGACAAAAAGATGATGCCCTGGCA
This sequence comes from Spirochaetia bacterium, assembly GCA_026002045.1. GTDB lineage: Bacteria > Spirochaetota > Spirochaetia > Treponematales > Breznakiellaceae > BNUT01. Next base: position 4,287 of record BOAV01000008.1, read on the forward strand.
GGCGCCTCGGCGGCCATTGACGCAGGCCGTGCGGAAATTCTCGCGGCAAATAAGGCCGATGTGGAAAAGGCCCGCACCGGGGAAATGAAAGAGGCGCTCATAGACCGGCTCCTCCTCAACGATAAACGACTCGACGGCATTATCGAAGGGATTGAGACTGTGATCCGGCAGGAGGATCCCATCGGCAAGGTGAAGGCCGGTTGGACCCTACCCAACGGCCTTTTTATCGAACAGACCACGGTGCCCCTGGGGGTGGCGGCGATCATCTACGAAAGCCGGCCCAATGTTACCGCCGATGCCTTCAGCCTGGCCTACAAGGCGGGCTGCGCCATTTTGCTGCGGGGATCCTCGGCGGCGCTGGAATCCAACCGGGCGATTGTTAAGGCCATCAAGGCCGGGCTTGCCGATGGCGGCGGGATACCCGATGCGGTTGCCCTGGCGGATTCCGGAAGCCGGGACGAGGTGGACGAAATTCTTTCCGCACGGGGCTATATTGACGTGGTGCTTCCACGGGGCGGCAAGGAGCTGATCCGCCGGGTGGTGGATAACGCGCGGGTGCCGGTGATCGAAACCGGGGAAGGGAACTGCCACATCTATGTGGAGCCCAGCGCGGATATTTCCAATGCGGTTGAGATTATCGTCAACGCCAAGGTCCAGAAGCCCGGCGCCTGCAATGCCGTGGAAACCATTTTGGTGCGCCGGGACGCCCTCGCCGCCCTGATGCCGTCTTTGGCGGCGGCCCTTGCGGGCAAGGCGGAACTCCGCTGCGACGGCCCGGCCAGGGCTGCTATCACTGGCGGCGGCCTTAAGCCCGCCGGGCTCGTGATCAAAGATGCAGTTGAAGAAGATTGGGAAACCGAATTCCTGGACTACATTCTGGCGGTTAAAACCGTGGATTCCCTTAAGGAAGCCATCGATCACATCAACAAATACGGTACCCGCCACTCCGAGGCGATACTCACCAATGACCTTGCGGCCCAGGCTGAATTCCGCCGCCGGGTGGACGCGGCCTGCGTGTACGTCAACGCCTCCACACGGTTTACAGACGGCGGGGAATTCGGCTTCGGTGCGGAACTGGGGATCAGCACCCAGAAGTTCCACGCACGGGGCCCCATGGGTCTTGAAGCCCTCACCACGATAAAGTATCTTATTAGCGGTACCGGACAAGTTAGAAAGTAACAGGAAAGTATGATAGCTAAACTTATCGCGGAAGCGCGGAAAATCGTTATAAAAATCGGCTCCAATACGCTTGCGGACAGGGACGGAAAAATAAACACCGCCTTTCTTGAGGAATTCGCCGCACAGGCCGCCTCTCTTATCAAAAGCGGAAAGCAGATCGTGATCGTGTCCTCCGGCGCGCAGGTGGCGGGGCTGTCCACCATGGGGAAGTGGGCCCGCAAGCGGGACATCCATTACCGGCAGGCCCTCTGCGCCGTGGGTCAGGTGGAACTGATGGGAGCCTGGACCCGGGCCTTCGGTAAAAATGATCTCCACATCGCACAAATACTGTTGACCCAGGATGACTTCGGCGATCCCATCCGCACCCTCAACATGCGGAATACCCTCTTCACTTTGGTGGATGAGGGGATCATCCCCATCATCAACGAGAACGACACGGTCTCGGTGGAGGAGATCAAGATCGGAGACAACGACACCCTGGCGGCCCAGTCGGCGATCCTCTGGAGCGCAGATTTACTGATCCTGTTCAGCGACATCGACGGGCTCTACAACAAAAACCCCAAGGAACACGCCGATGCAGAATTACTGCGGGAAGTGCGGAACATTGATGAAGTGCGGAAAAACATCAGCATCGGAAGCGCCAACAGTTTTGGTACCGGAGGTATCGCCACCAAGCTGGACGCCGCCCAGCGGATTAAAAGTTACGGGATTCCCACGATAATCGCCCACGGTGGAAAGCCCCGTGTTCTGGAAGCCCTTGCAGCGGGAACCCGGCAGGGCACCGCGTTTCTAACCGGTAACGAATAAGGAAATCAACATGAGTAGTATTACTATCGCCTGTATCGGCAGCGGGAACATGGGGAACGCCCTGATGAAGGGGGCCGCCGCAAGCATCGGCGGCGGGAACATCGGTTTTAGCGATGCGGACAAGGCGAAGGCCAGGGCGGCCGCAAAAAGTTTGAAGGCCCTGGTATATGCGTCAAATACCGAGGCGGTGCAAAAGGCGGACTATATTTTTCTCGCAGTGAAGCCCCAGGTATTGGGCGCGGTGCTGGAAGAAATTGCCCCGGCGATACAGCGCAGAATTACAGCGGGGGGCGCTGCGGCAAAAAAAACTCCCGTGTTGGTTTCCATGGCGGCAGGCTGGTCCATCGCAAAGGTTCAGTCAATGGCGGGCGCGCATGTGCCGGTAATCCGCATCATGCCCAACACCCCGGCGCTTATCGGGCAGGGGATGATCGCCCTGGCGGCATCTGCGGAAGTTTCGGTGAACAAAATCGCGGAGCTGGAAAAAATTCTTGGAGCCGCCGGGGAAATTGATCCTGTTGAGGAAAAGTATCTGGACGCTGTCACCGGGCTTTCCGGTTCCGGTCCGGCCTTTGTATACCTGTTTATCGAGGCCCTGGCGGACGGCGGGGTGCGTTCCGGGCTGCCACGGGACAAGGCGCTGCGTTATGCGGCACAAACCGTTTTGGGGTCTGCGGCCATGGTCAAGGAAACGGGGAAACATCCGGGGGAACTTAAGGACATGGTCACCTCCCCCGCAGGCACCACCATTGCCGGGGTTGCGGCGCTGGAAAAGGGCGCGTTCCGGGGTACGGTGATGGAGGCGGTGGAAGCCGCATGGCGGCGGGCGAAGGAATTGGGATAAAAAGGTAAATTATGAAACGAGATATCCGCAACAATATTTTTCTTGTGATTCGCATCACCTTAATAGCATCTATTATTATAAATTTTGTACTGATTTTCGGTTTTTTAAGCGATCCCGAGGAAAATAAATCGGAAGTCTTTTCTCTTTATTCAAAAAATTTTGAATTTATATTTTGTGCATTAGTTACTTTTGCCCTCTCTTTTGGTACTGCGGTCATTGAAGCGTATCAGAAAACAGATATACCGGATATTCTTGAAATAGTCATAGTGCTATTCATTTATGCCGGGATATTTTTAAGTTCCCAGTTCAACTTATACTATACATATTTCTGGTGGGATGATTTACTGCATACCCTATCCGGGATAATTATCGGATTCATAGGGTTTATTGTTATTTACAAAATCAATCATAAATACAGTATGAATATCAGCCCTTTATTGGTCGCATTTTTCTCCTTTGCCTTTGCAGTAACCCTGGGAGTTATATGGGAGATATTGGAATTTTCATGTGATGCTTTAATGGGCAGCGCCCACCAAAAATGGGATTTACCCGACACAGAAATATTAATGGGGAAACCTTATCAGGGCAGCGGCCTGCGTGATACCATGTCCGATTTAATTGTAGACAGCATAGGCGCTTTTATTACGTCACTTATCACCTATTATATGTATAAAAATCAAAAGAAAGAAACCCTGGAAAAAATTAAGTAACCCCGGAGCATCATTCTTTCGGCGCCGGTTTTTTCCGCTTGATAAACCCGTACCGGTAGCCCGCCGTTATCGATATCATGCCCGTCCGTTGGTATACCGGACTATCGTCCTCCGACCATACCATCTGCCCTAAATCGCCGGAGTACCGGAGGTCCAGAAATACGGTCCCCCGGTTCCGCTCCTTCCCTAAGACTGCCCCTATTTCAAGGCCCGCCGTCAACCCGACGGGCACGGTGTATTTACCGCCCTTAGCGGACACGAGTTCGTTGTTTTCAAATCTTGTCCCCTCAAGCTCGTTCAGGGGCACGGTAAAGTACAACCCGGCAAAGGGGTTGAGCGCCAGCCGGTCATACAATTGAAAGGTACCCTTAACCGTCAGGGGAACCGTCAGCAGCCAGGACCGGTAGGCATCTGTGGGCCATATCGCCCCCGTCGTAGTGCCTTCCAGATACTGGAAGGACACGGTATCATTGGTGAACAGGAGCTCAGCCTGGACGGCCAGGAAGGGGAACGGCTGGAAGGATACCTGAACGCCAGCCTCAAAACTGTGCCCCCAGCCAGTGCCGCCCTTCTCGATATGCAGGCTCTGATTATCCAGTAACTGGTACTTCCGGAATGAATACCCTCCCCGGAGCCCCAGGTACAGCCAGTATTCGGGAAAGGACAGGATAGACTTTTTTTTGGAGGGAGGCACCCAGGTGCTGATGTATTTATTCAGCGGGGCGTTTGCCATGAGCTGGTAGATCATGGTCAGGTTCCATTCGTTCATTTCCTCCACCACCTGATACCCCATGCCGGTGGTGATAATCAGCTCATTGGTTTCGGTAAGATAGAGTTCCGCAGTTATTATTTCGTCACCGTATACATCGTCATGCTCCAGGGTAAAGAAGATATAAAAGTCCGAATCCGTCAATGAATCGGCCAGGAGGTAACCGGAACCCTTTACTTCCTCCCGCATATTAAAGTCAAAGTACTCCCGCTCCTGTCTCGTGCCGCCTGAGACCGGGGCAACCCAGACCTTTACATTCGCTATCAGGCTCGCGTTTTCCACATTGCCCGCGGACTGCGCAAAGAGGGGCGCGCATACTGCCAAGAGTATGAGGAATAGCAGCCAAAGCTTTTTCTTCATCAATCACTCCCTTCTATGGTAAGTATCGGCGTGTTATGGAAAAATATTAAAGGAGAAGTAACCACGGACAAGACGGACATATTATTATCGTTCCGGAAGGAGCGACTAACTTATTCAGTGTGACGGCGATGGAGCTGCTTGACCTCATGCCCGATCCCATACAGGGGAAACTCGTCGGCGTGCATGGGGACAAATACGTCACCATGCTGGAATAGTCGGCAGGATACGTACCATTCGCGTCTTTTGGGCGGGGCCCTGGCCGTCCCAGGCCCCCCTTAGGGCCGATCTATATATATTCCTTTGTCTGCGTCGTACATGTCCCAATCATCCTTCTTCGGGATATACCCCAGGTAATAGTGATACAAATACCCATCGGTCACAGGGATAATGAGGTTCAAATTAATATCAAAGTCACCCGCACCCCACTTGTCCGTCTTTTGCCCTGAAGGCGCCGTGGACCCTGGAACGCTGAGATCGGGGATAGCTGTTCCCATCGCCTCATAGAGCGCATCAAGAGGGTTATTCTCCGCATAGAAGGGGGAGTCTTTGATAGCCATCCTCATGGCTTTTATCTCCGCCACGGCCTTATCATACATCGTCTCCCGGTGTTCCGCGGTGGCCATAAAGGAAGCCCAATCGGTCGGCGGCGCCCCCGCAGATGCCGGCCAGTACCGGTGGATAACAACGTTTTCTTTATCTATCGCGTAGTTCGTATTGGGGCCGCCGCCACTTGATTCAAAAACTTCAGTGTCATTTCCAGATCCAGAGCTCAACCCATCACCAGAATCATTTATGAAGGGATGGGGATCAACCCTCGCTATATACTCCATCCATTTGTCCAGGACCGCTAGCGCCGCTTCGTCGATTACCTGCTGGTCAACTACCGCGCCCGGGATTACCCTTCCCGGCTGCCGCCGCCACTCCAGGACAAAGCGGGTGTCATTCCAGCCCAGCGGATTGTCGACGGCATCGAACTTGAGGTCCTCGATGATGCGGGCATAGGGCAGGCTCGGCAGCAGATCGATGGTTTCCACATAGTCGGGGTTCGTTAAAACATCGCACCCGGCCAGGATCAGGGTGCAAAGCGCTCCGGCAAGCGCGCCTGCCGCTATACCGGGAAAACGTATTTTGTTCATGGTGATACTCTCCTACTTCTATAAATATCGGCATATTATGAATAAATATCAAGCGCCCCGTCTATTTCTTATGTATTGTTTTATTTCTCCGATAATATATTATGATAAAAGGAGAGAAGGAAAATGGTCTTACTGCATAGTACCGGTAATCGCCCCGTAAAAAAGATCATTGGATTCCTCGTGATGCTGGCCGTAACGGCGGCTCTCTATGCTCAAGCGGAGTCAATCCCTGAAAGTGCATATGCCAATGTTAAGGTCTGGGTCGCGCCTACGATAGGCGGCTCGAGGGGAGATCGGGAGTATTTTAACTTTAACCTCCCGGAAGAAGTAAAAGGCGGCGGTTACGAATTGGCCGAAACCCGGGCAGCATCGGACTTTTATATCACCGCAAACCTGGAATACGATGAAGAATATATGGAAAATGTCCTTAACGTGGAACTGTATAACACCGAGACCGGCGCGCTGATTCTCTCCACCGGCATGGGGTACCAAACCACCGAGGAGATGAACGACTGGAACCTGACCACGATCTACCGCCTTATGGCCAACGCCCCTATATCGAAAAGCCTTGGTATGGAAGAATTCGAGTATCCCGAAGCTCCCAAGAAGGAATATCCCGAATACCGGCTGTTCCTGGGCGTCCGCGGGGGCTACTCGCTGCGGATTAATGAGCCCTATCAGAATGTTAGTTATACCTACCCCTTCCCCTATTATACACTGGGACACAGCTTTGAAGCGGCTCTGCATGTATCGTACCAGCCGTGGCGGTATGTGGGTTTTCAGACCGAAGCGATATTCACCATGGATCCCGTATCCTTCAAGTTCTACCGTGTCATGAACAATGACCAATATCGTAAGTTCTCGGAAACCTTCCAGTCCGCGTCTCTCATGATCCCCCTGATGGTTAAAGGGGTCTTCCGGGTTCGCCAGTTTGTGATTTCCCCCTTAGCCGGGGTGTATCTGACAATCCCCCTGGGCCAGATGACCCAGAACCAATCGTGGGTGGGGGCGGAAGCAGAAGATGATTTTGAGGATACGTTTGATTTTAAATACCAGGTCCCCCTGGGGTGGACGGCGGGGCTGGAACTGGGGATGCACCTGGGACCGGGGCTCCTGTTTCTGGATATCCGATACGCGGCCGATTTCACTGCTACCCTGCGGATGCCGGGCGATAAGGAACTCTATAAGCGGAGCATGGTAAGCTTTTCCTTGGGGTATAAATTCGGACTTTTCAAGAAAAAGGCGGCGGCAAAGTAACCCTTTTAGGCAACAACAAACAGCCCGCCCCCAGGATAAAAAATTGGCTGTCAGTGAGTGGCCTCTGCGGGATGACGCAAAGCGGTGTCGGGAACAACCTTTCCGTCCTTAAAGCGGCCCCGCTTCAGACCGCTGGAGCGAAACGTGTCCAACATTTCGCAGGTGATATGCCCTTCCGTGGCATTACTCACCGCTTGCTTAAATTCATCTTCATGATCCACGTGCCTGATGTTTTTAATCTCGCTCATTGAAAAACTCCTTAAACCAAACAACAAAATCGCGCTGAAGATTCCCTAGCGGGAGCTCGGCCATTTCTACCTCATTACCGTCATCTATATCTACCACACCCAGGGCGATAACACAACAATCTTCATTTACCAAACCCCAATTTCATACTATACTGAGGACTGAAGTCCTTTCATAAAATCTTCACCGGAGGCAGCTATGGGCGCAGATCGGGAAAAAATCGGGTATAACATGATGAAATTCGCGATACGGCTTACGGCCTTTGAAGGTGAGGGCCATTGGGCCGCAATCAATTCCCCCCGCGCCGCTTCCCGGCGGGCAACCATGGAATTCCACATCCGCCGGGAGGTCCGGGAGGAATATGCCCTGGACAAGGGCCTTTTCTCCCTCACGGGCAACGTGGTCCTGGCGGATCTCCGGCAGGTGCGGGAACTTGCGGCGAAATTCAACGCCAAAACCGACCCACGCCACCCGGACCGCTTTATCAAGGCGGGGCAGCTCTACGCCATGGGGCTTATCGACGAGATTCTTCACTACATGGTGGCCCTGTACCGTGAGCAGGTCCAGCCCGATGTGTTCGACACCGCCCTTGGCCGGCTGGAAGAAAAACTGAGTTCCGGGAAAACCGGCGATCTTCTGCACACCTTCGGCGCTTTGTTCCCCCCCCAGCCGGTGTATGCCGGGCAGTCCACGGTGGAGGACTACCTCAAGGGCAGCGATGACGGGGAAAGCTGCCGATCCCTCAGCCTGGAAGAAATTTTGCTGCTGGCTCTGGCAAACCTGAACCCCGCCTTTAGCCCCTTCAACTTCCTTTTTGATGACAACGATCTGGAGCAAAGGACCGTCTACCCTGCGGCTATTGCGGAGCTCAAGGCTTATCTGGCGCTGCTGCCCCCCTTCGGCCCGGATGGTCAGAACCTGTGGGACCTGCTGCGGGCCCCGGCGCTTGCCTGCCCGGATTCCCTTTCGGGCCAGCTTGAATGGATGCGGACCCATTGGGGGCTGCTCCTGGGCAAGTTCATGTCCCGGCTGCTCATCGGCCTGGATGTGATGAAGGAAGAGGACAAGCCCTACTTCGGCGGCCCCGGACCCACCGAGGCCCTGACCTTCGGCAACATGATGGACGAGTACGAAAAATTCAGCCCCGATCAGGAGTGGATGCCCCGGACGGTGCTGATGGCAAAGAGCACCCTGGTGTGGCTCTTTCAGCTTACCAAAAAATACGGCAGGCCCATTGAAAAGCTGGACCAGATCCCCGATGAGGAACTGGACGAACTGGCCCGCCGGGGCTTTACCGGGTTATGGCTCATCGGCCTGTGGGAGCGGAGCAACGCCTCGAAGACCATCAAGCAGTGGACCGGCAACCCCGAGGCGGCGGCCAGCGCCTACAGCCTCTACGACTACGACATTGCCGCGGAGCTGGGCGGCTGGGGCGCCCTGACCAGCCTCCGGGAACGGTGCTTCCGCCGGGGAATCCGGCTGGGCTCCGACATGGTCCCCAACCACACGGGCATCGACAGCCGCTGGGTCGTGGAGCACCCGGACCGCTTCCTCCAGCTGAGTTACCCCCCCTTCCCCACCTATAACTACAACTGCGGCAATCTTTCGGGCCGTTCTGATATTACGGTCCAGATCGAGGAGCACTACTTTACCCGCAGCGATGCGGCGGTGGTGTTCAAGCGGATCGACAACCACACCGGGCAGGCCCGCTACATCTACCACGGCAATGACGGCACCTCCATGCCCTGGAACGATACCGCCCAGATCGACTTCCTCAACCCCGAAGCCCGTGAAGCGGTGATCCGCACGATCATCGGGGTGTGCCAGCAGTTCCCCATCGTCCGTTTCGATGCCGCCATGACCCTGGCGAAGAAGCACATCCAGCGGCTCTGGTACCCCGAACCGGGGCGGGGCGGGGACATTGCCAGCCGGGCAGAACACGCCCTCTCCAATGATGAGTTCAACCGCCGCATCCCCAACGAGTTCTGGCGGGAAGTGGTTGACCGCTGCGCCGCGGAAGCCCCCCACACCCTGCTCCTCGCGGAAGCCTTTTGGATGATGGAAGGCTACTTTGTCCGTACCCTGGGGATGCACCGGGTCTACAATTCGGCCTTTATGAACATGCTCAAGAACGAGGAAAATTCAAAATACCGGGCCACCATCAAAAACACCCTGGAATTCGAGCCTGAAATCCTCAAGCGTTTCGTCAACTTTATGAACAACCCCGATGAGGAAACCGCCGTGGCCCAGTTCGGCAAGGGCGACAAGTACTTCGGCATCGCCACCCTCCTCGTGACCATGCCCGGCCTCCCCATGTTCGGCCACGGCCAGATCGAGGGTTTCGAGGAAAAGTACGGCATGGAATACCGCCGCTCCTACAAGGACGAAGTCCCGGACGGCTACTTTGTGGATCGCCACGAGCGGGAAATCTTCCCCCTGATGAAGAAGCGGCATGTCTTTTCCGGCAGCGAGGCCTTCCGGCTCTACGACCTCTACACCTCCGAAGGCCACGTCAACGAAAATGTCTTTGCCTATTCCAACCGCAGTTGGGATGAGCGGGCCCTGATCTTCTACAACAACTCCTATTACGAAGTGTCCGGCTGGATACACCGCAGCACCCCGGCGATCCTCCAGGATGACGGCACTTACCGTCAGGACACTTTGAGCGAAGCCCTGTCCATCCACGGGGATAACCGGTTCTTCACCCTGTTCCGGGAACAGCGGGCCGGGCTCTGGTTTATCCGCTCTTCAAAGGAAATCAGCGAGAAGGGGCTTTTTGTGAGCCTCAAAGGCTACGAGGCTCAGGTCTTCCTGGCCATCCACGAGGTTGAGGACGCCGTCCCCGGCTCCGCCGAATATCTCTGGGCCGCCCGCTGGTCCAAGCTCCACGCGGAGCTCAACGGCCGGGGCGTTATCGATCCCGATGCGGCGGTGCAGGACATTTTCTTTGCTGAACTTTACGCGCCGTTGTTTGAGATTTTCAATATTGAGAGGATCGAAAAACTTTATGGGCTCTTTGGTACTGATAGCGGCGTGTCTGTTAAAAAGGCCGCCGGGAAGAAAGCCATTGCGGGGAACCTCAGCTTTATCGATGCAATCCGGGAACCGGTGCAGAAATTCGCCGCCGCTGCGAAAAAGTACCTGGACGGTGCGGGGGGCCGCTGTGAGCCTTTCAATACGCCATATTTACATCCCCGGCTGGACGCGGCAGTTTTTGAAACTGAGCTTGCCGCCTGTATGGACCGGCTGCAACTCCTGGCCCAGTTTGCCGATGCGGAACCCCCGGCTAAACTTGCTGCCAAGGGACCGGTAAAGGCTTATCTGGAAAAGCTGAACAAAGAAATTGTGGCAAAGCCGGAGATCGCCGCCTTTGCCGCCGGGTACAGTATTTTGAGCCTGCTCCGTACTGTCATCGGCGGGGGGGCCACTGGCGCCGATGCGGCGGCCTTAGCGGCTCACTGGGGCCTGGATCGCAAGCTGCGGCAATGCTTTGAGGGGCTCGGTGTGCCGGGTGACGAAGCCTGGGGGCTTATCGAAACCATGAAGACCGTGCTGGCACGGACCAGTCCTGAGGATACCGGCCCCTATCTGGCTGCGATCACTGCTGCCGGTAAACCCGCTGTGGGCAACGCTTTGGGTGCGGCCATCTTTGGGGAAAATTATACCGCCGATGATTTCCGTAAACTCCTGGGGATAAACCGTTTTGAGGATGTGACCTGGTTCAACAAGGAATCCTTTGAAAAGGCCCTCCTCTACGTTCCCCTGTTCCTGCTGCTGGAAAGCGGCGATGCTTTTAGGGAAATTGTCCGGCCTCCCCTCAAGGATGGGGAGAAGAACACCGCCGATGGCAAAGCCGCCAAGACAAAGGGAAAGAAGGCCGCCGTGCAGACAGAAGCTGCTTTTCCGGCCGATGAGACGGGTTTCGCAGCGGAGTTCTATCGGCGGGCGGAAACCCTGGCCCTGGTTGCGGAGGCCCTTAGCAAAGCCGAGGCGGCTTCCGGGTATCGACTGGATGAATTTATCGGGGCATTGTCCGGGGCGCCTTCCAAGGCCCCTTCTGCGAGTACGGGCAAGACAAAAAAAGCATAAGTTGATGATCACAAGGATGAAGCCATGGGCGATGAACATACCGCAGAAGCAGGAATTGAGACCGGGATCTGCGAGACTTTGGCCGCCCAGGGCTTTGCCGTAACTCTCTGCGGGTTCAGCGCCATCGATCGCTATCTTGGCTGGGATTCTCTGCCCTTTGTGCTGATAGAAACCGACGCCGGCCTTTCTGACCTGGCCCGCCATTTCGAAGGTCTCCGCTTCCCCGGCGCAAACCTTGCGGACGGCGCGGTGGATCAGGGCGGCCGCTGCTATCTGTTCCACTGCATTGATTCCGAAGAGGTTCCCGCCGACTCTCAAAACCGCCGCCCTTCCTACAAATTCCTCGGCTTCAATCAGGACTGGAAAACCCGGCGCTTCCGGGACCCCTGGGGCTTTTATCCCCTGCTCCGCCAACTCCGTGATGGCGTTGCATCGCCGCATGGCGATGCGATTGATAAATTTCCTATCGACAAACGGCCCAAAGGGACGTATGGTGATGAGGTGGAAAACTTGGACCCGCCGCCGCCCTTCTGGGAAGGGCTGGATCGGGCAGCCGGATACTGGCGGACCGTCATGGACGGCGCATTGATCCTGGCCCGGTATTCTATTGAGGAGGAGCCCCGGATTCGGGAAATAGACCAAATTGCCGCCCTTATCCGACAGCTTCCCAAAGGCCCGTCCCCCAACGAAGAGGAACAGCGGATCCTGCTCATGGGTCTTTTGAGTTCCTCTCACCCCGGTTTCGGCCTGGAACTCCTCAAGACTTCGGGCTTTATCGCGGAACTCTGGCCCGAGCTTGCCCGGCTGGACGATGTGGACCACTCCAAGGAATTTCACCCCGAAGGCAATGTGTGGAACCACACCCTGGAAACCTTCCATTATCGCAAAAAAGCGGACCTCACCCTCTCCCTGGCACTCCTCCTCCACGATGTAGGGAAGCCCTTGTCCGAATCATCAGGCAGCCGCCGTTTCGACGGCCACGCCGAACTGGGGGCAAAGGCGGCGCGGAAATTCCTGGAACGCCTCCGGTTTGAGCCCCGGATCATTGCTGATGTTTTCTATTTGGTAAAAAATCACATGCTCCCCGCCGCCCTGCCCCGGCTGCCCCTGATCCGCACCGAGGAAATCCTGGAATCCCCCCTGTTTCCCACCCTGATGGAGCTCTACCGCTGTGATGAATCCTCATCGTTTAAGGGCCTGGACGGCTACTACAAAAGCAGCGCGGCGTATCAGGCTTACCTCAGACACCGCCGGAACCCCTACCGTTCGGCGGACGGCAAGAAGTTGGCGCTCCATAAGAAGTCGAAGCCCTTTGGATAAAAAACACAGGACTAATTGAAGAGGTGTTTTCCAACATTGACAAAAAACTGTATTTATGTCATGGATACTCCCATGAATCAACGAAAGTTCGAAAACTTCAAACTAAAATACGGACCCTACGCATTGGTTGCGGGAAGTTCGGAAGGTTTAGGCGCCGCCTACGCCGAAGCGCTGGCTAAACGGGGATTAAATCTGGTACTCATAGCCCGAAGAAAGGATGTACTGGAAACCTTTGGCAAGGCCATGAAGGAAAAATATTCGGTGGACGTTATCTGTCTTCCGGCAGATCTGGGTGATTACGAAAGGACAAAAAAACTTGTCACCGCCCTGGATGTTCCAATCGGCCTGTTGGTTTACAATGCCGCCTATTGCCCTATCGGGTTAGTTGAGGCGGCTGCCGAGGAGCAGTTGGCTCAAGTTGTTGCCGTCAACGTCAAAGGGCCGCTGCTTCTTACCAAGCTCCTGTCCCAAAAGATGATACAGAATCACCGGGGCGGTATTGTGCTGATGTCCTCCCTGGCGGGCACCCAGGGGAGTCCTAAACTGGCCTCCTATGCGGCGTCCAAATCCTTTAATGCCATCCTGGCCGAAGGCTTATGGCAGGAGCTAAAACCCCATGGCGTCGATGTTATCGCCTGTATTGCCGGTGCGATTCTCACCCCCGGATACCAACAGGCGCAGCAGGCCAAGGCGCCGGGAACCTTAACCGCCGCCAAAGTGGCGGAAACGGCTTTGAACGCCCTGGGCAAATATCCTATCGTCATTCCCGGCGGGGTAAATAAGGCGGCGCGCTTTTTGTTGTCAAGGCTTTTACCACGCAAAACAGCAATTACCATCATGTCCCAAAGTACAGGAAGTCTGTCATGAAAACACAAATACTCGGATTCTTCACCCCCTGGATCGCCTATGCGGTGATCACCCTGTTACATTTAGTCTTACCCGGCAAGCGGATAAAGGGCTATGTAAAAAACAGTAAAACCGGCGAAACATTAAACTACCGGTTAAACGGCCTCTTCGTTCTTGCGGCAAGCATCGTGGTTTGGCTTGTCTTGGGATTATTGAATTGGGTACCTCTGGACTGGCTGTATCAGGTTCGCTGGCCCAGTCTGACAGGAGCCGTCACCTTAGGTTTACTGTTTTCGCTGATTATCGTAGTGCCTAATCGCGCCGTCAAAAAATCGCCGCTTGCGGATTTCTGGTTTGGCCGCTTGGAAAACCCCCAATACAAGGATGGCCGTATCGACGCAAAAATGTGGCTCTATTTGATTGGCGCCGTCATGCTTCAGTTACATGTGCTCTCCTTTGCGGTACATCATTACACCACCCACGAAGATTTTAACCCAGGTATTTTTTTTGGCGCCGCCATGCTGACCTGGTTTGTGTGGGAGTACCTTAACTTCGAGCGGGTGCATCTATACACCTACGATTTTATTGCCGAACGGGTTGGTTTTAAATTAGGGTTTGGCTGCCTTACCTTTTATCCCTATTTCTACGCCGTCTCCCTCTGGGCAACGGTTGATCTGCCCAATCCCCACCGGCCCCTTGGGCTCACTATTTGCTTTGCAATACTGTTCCTGTTGGGATGGAGTTTGGCCCGGGGCGCCAATATGCAGAAATACTACTTTAAAACGCAGCCTGAAAAAAGTTTCCTTGGCATAAAACCTGAAACCCTCACCGATGGGCAGCATAGCGTATTGGTAAACGGGTTTTGGGGTTTAAGCCGCCATATCAACTACCTTGGAGAGATAGTAATGGGATGCGCCATTGCCCTCAGCGCCGGCTATCCCGCTGTTTTGTGGGTGTGGTTATATCCGCTCTACTATATCGGACTGCTGTTTACCCGCCAGATGGACGACGACAAGATATGCAGGGCCAAATACGGCGCGTTGTGGGATGCCTATACAAAAAAGGTAAAGTACCGCATCATTCCGCATATTTACTAAAATCTGTCATATCTACAGCTTCTTTGCCGCTTCCGCCGCAGCTTTTCCCGGCCCTTCGTGAGCCTCAGGGGGAAGCCATACCTGGTAGGCCGGCGCAGTCAGATTGATCTCCGCAGCCTTGAAGCCGTTTTGCAGATTTTCGTAGAGTTCCGAATAGATCTGCGGCGCCTTGTCTACATTTTTGGTATAGGCGTTGATCTGGTATTTGGCGTAGAAGTCGTCCAGGCTGGTTTGGAGGACAAAGGGCTTGGGGGTCTTTTGGATGCCCGTTGTTTTCAGCGCCGCCTCAATCAGTATTTCGTGGACCTGTGTCCAGGGCACCGCATAACCCATGGTGACATCCGTATGGAGGATCAACCCCTCCTCATCCTCATCGGAAGAAGTGTTGTAGTTCACGATGCTGGAATTGAGGACCATCAAATTGGGGAAGGTGACATATTCGTTCTTGTGGGTCTTTATCCTGACAACCATGAGGGATTTTTCCACCACAAAGCCGGTGATGTCCTTAAACTGAATCCGGTCGCCGATTTTGAAGGGCCGCATATAGGTGATCACCAGCCCCGCAATCAGGTTCCCGATGGCGGAGGAGGAGCCAAGGGAGAAGATAACGCCCACAAAAACCGAAACCCCCTGGAACACGGCGGACCCCGAACCGGGCAGATAGGGGTATATCACCACCACCGTAAAGGCATAGACCAGCACTCGCAGGATATTGAAGGTCGGCTGGGCCCAATCGGCGTAGAAGCCCGGCAGGACCAGCTTTCCCTTTTCAATCTGGGTGGCGAAGAATTTCAAAAACCGTATCACATACCGGGTTACCCAGAGGATGATAACGATGGTAATTAAGTGGGGAATAAAACTTACGATTCCGACGGCGATATTTTTCAGGGGGTTCAGGATATAGCCAAAAAGCGTGGACGCCAGATGTTGTGTCACCGGGAAGAGGCTGAAAATAATGGGCAGGGTGAGGAAAAGTTGAAATACGGTGATCACGTATTTCAGTATCCTGAGTAAAAATTCAATGGACGTGAGAATTTGCCTGGTCGACAGGAGGTGCAGTTTTTTGATGTTCAGGGGCTTTATGTTTTTCTGCCCCCATCCAAGGATTTTCTGATTTAACCATTTAAAGAAAATCTGCCAGACAAGCCAAATTAGCAGAATCTGGACGCCGATTATCCCCAGGGCGATGCCGATTCGTTTGATATAATCTACGAATCCCCATTTTTCGGCATCCTCTTCCAGTTCCTCAAGGGCCTCTTCGGCATTCGGCAGAGCAGGGGCGGTTTCGGCGCTGACAGCTTCGGCGCCGGAAGCGGCCCCCGGCTGGACCGGGCCAAGGGAAACAGCATCCGCCGGGGCTTCGGACTGCGGCGTCACAGTTCCCGGCGATGATCCGGCGGACCGGACGGAAGCCGGATCGTCCTGCTGCGCCGGCAGGGGGCCGGGAAAGGAAAAGGCCAAGGCGGTGAAAATCAGTATAAAAAAGGACCCGCGAAAATGTTTCATAGAGAGCCCCCAAGGTATGCCGGGGGCTTTGCATTTACGCTTTGCAGCGGTCTTTACCATTGCCGGGGTTCAAATTCCTTCGGAGCGGGCACAAGCTGAACAGATTCGCCGGTCAATTCCAGCACAAAAAAACCAACGCTGTGGGCATAGTTTTGTATATCGGCGTCAACTGCGCCGCCGGCCATTGCACCAAGCAGCTTTTTGCCTTTACATTCGGCAGGCGGATATTTTAGTATCAACTCCATTCGCTTCAGGTGATGATCCACATCGTCCTGCTTGCCCAGCTGCGCCTTCACTTCGACCGCCATAACGTACTCGCCGTTTGTGAGCAAAATATCAATATCGGTAAGAACCCGGTTGTTTTCATCAAACAGGGGTACACGCTGATACGCCCGCCTGAAATTATACGGATAAGCATCAAATTTTTCCCACAATCTGGCGGCAATAAGAGTTTCGATGAGTTCCCCCATAGACCGATTAAGCCCGCCGACATTTGCAGTAACACGATCGACATTTGCAGTAACACGATCGACATTTGCAGTAACTCGGTCAACATTTGCAGTAACTCGGTCAACCCGTGCAAACATTTCCTTCAGGCTTTCTTCAGTTTTTCGTACTATTTTCTCAGTTATACGCAGTTGTTCACGATCTTCCATAAGCGCCGCCCATACCTGTTCAAAGGTAAGCCCCATCTGCGGTTGTTGCATTGTAGTTGCCATAAGCGCCTCCGTACTATCTAAATATACCACCCTTCCCGTCTCACCGTCAAAGGCCTAAAAAACTATGATCCGGTTTTACAAACAGCTCGCGATCGCCCCTTCCAGGGCGTCGAGCTGGGGATCGATGAGGGCAATGGGGTCAACCGGTTTTTGGAGCATAGCAAGCCGTGGGGGGATTTCCACGGTTTGCCCGGCGGCCTTACCAACCAGGGCGGCTTCCTTGGCGGGATGGGCGGTGGCAAGGACCAAGGTGTGGATATGGCCGTCAAAGTCGCGGGTGGCGCGGAGTTTTTCCGCCGCGGCAAAGGCCACTGCGCTGTTGGGGTTCAGGAGGATGCCGTATTTTTTCCAGGCCTCTTCCATGGTTTTAAGGGTGATTGCATCGTCAATCGCGGCGGGGTACACCATGTTCCGCATGACCGCCGGGGCTTCCTCGTAAAAGGACTGGAGCCGTTCATAGTTTGAGGGAATGCTCACGTCCAGGGAGGGAGAATTGGTGATGATCGGGGGATGGGGGATGAACTTTTTTCCCTGAATATAATCCCCAAAGGCGTTGTTGGCGTTCATGGCGGCGATAAAGCCGTTCACCGGCATGCCGAACTTCCAGGCGTAGAGCCCGGCGATAAGGTTGCCGAAGTTCCCCGAAGGTACGCTGAACACCAGATCCCCGTGGAGGTACTTCTTGATTTTGATAAAGGCGTAGAGATAATAAAAAGTCTGGGGCAAAAGCCGCCCCGGATTAATCGCATTGGCGCTGGTAATATTGTAGCGGTCCGCGAAGGGCCGGTCGTTAATGGCTGCCGCGATAAGCCGCTGGCAGTCGTCAAAGGTCCCCTTCACCTGGATGGGGATGATATTGCCCCCATTGGGTACGAAAGTTGCCGGATCCAGCCCCCGGATATCCCCCTCGGGGCAGAGGAGGACCGAAGTAATGCCCTCCCGGTTATTAAAGGCGTTGGCGATGCTTACCCCCGTATCCCCCCGCGCCGCAGTGAGAACCATGGCGGGGCTGGAATTTTTAAGGAGTTCCTCCATCACCGCCGCCAAAAAGGCGATACCGAAGTCCTTAAAGACCCCCGTGGGGCCGTTATACAGGTTCAGGACCGAAAGGCCCTCATCAAGCTGCTGTAACTCGGGCTCAAAATTGAAGGCGCTTTCCGCCACCCGGGAAGCGGAAAAGGGGTTCAGTTCCCCCTGCAAAAGTACCGGCGCCACCGTGGCCACCAGCTCGGGATAAGTAGTACCGGAGTCCATATACAGAAAAAACTGCCGCATATCCACCGTTTGGGTGGGTACATAGAGCCCTCCCTCGGGGGGCAGACAGTGCAGAATCGCATCCTTAAAGGAAACCAGGGCATCGTGGGACTGTGTAGACCGGAATTGCATCATTATTATTAGTCTAGTCTGAGACGGGGAAATCGGCAAGTGTACCGAATGAAAGGGTTTATTATACCAAACAGCAAAAAAATGGATTTTTTAGTAAAATTTTTAAGATTTTGCCTTTCCCCCCTTTTTTTTTTAATATTTTTTATGATATTATTTATTAAGTTGGACTTAATATTTGCCGATAATGTGTCGATAATAAGCCAAAGACCTTTTTGGAGTTCCCTACGGGTGAGGTAAGGATGAAGCGGCTGATTTTGGTTTTATTATTCGCTGTTGTCTCTGTCACAATTTGTACCGCCCAGAGTATACGGAATTTTCACCAGGAAGGCATAGGAAGCCAAGATATTGATAGTCAGGAGTTGACCGCTGCCCACCCAAGTTTGCCCTTGGGTACTCAGGTAAAGATAACGAATCCCCAGAACAACAAACAGGTTATCGCACAAATAATCGGTCGGATTCCTGCCTCTACAGAACGTATTGTAGACCTTTCCACAGGATCGGCTCAAGGTTTGGGTATACCCGTCCAGGGCAATGGCCCGGTAATCCTGGAACTTGTCGATAATCGCCCAGCCTCGCCGCCTCCCGCAACGGTCGCTGTTGTGACTCCCCCGCCCCCCGAACCGTCTAAACCGGAACCACCGGCGTCTAAACCGGAACCACCGGCGCCTAAACCGGAACCACCAGCGCCTAAACCGGAACCACCGGCGCCGCCTAAACCGGAACCATCGGCGCCGAATATCGGGATGTCGAAATCGAATACTATGAACACTACCGATACCACTACCGATACCACTACCACTACTGATGATAGGACCAGTTCCAATACTGATAACAGCACCGATACCCGGACTCAAACGACGGCTCCGGTGTCGTCCCAGTCCCCTGTTTTTAATATCTACAATGTCTTGCAGTCGCCAAACTCCTTTGCTACTGATTCGGCGCCGGTTAATGACGCTTCCCGGGGCTCTCAGTCTCCTGTTACCGCTGATGCGTCCGGTGCCGACGGGACCGGAACGGGAAATCCCCGTATTATCGCAGTGGCCCCTTCGGGCAATGTCTCCGAATCGAAACAGACGGTTATACAGCCGCCGCCCGCTCCCAGGGAACCGGTGGTCGCTACGGCCTCGGCCTCAATTGTTGCGGCTGCTCCGCCGACACCGGCAGCTAAAATTGTGCCGCTGCCGATTATGCCTCCCCTGGAGCCGGCGGCTCCTATTCCGGCGCCGCAGCCCGTTTCTCAGCCAGCGCCTACTCCGGTGCCACAGCCTGCTGCCCAACCGGCTCCTATTTCGACGCCGCAGCCTGCTGCCCAAGCTGCGCCTATTTCGACGCCGCAGTCTGATCTTCTGCCCCAACAAGTACAGCAGCTTGGACCTACGCCTCTGGGTCCGGCTATTATTAATCCCTTTATGCCCAATCCGAACAATGGAAAAATTTACCGGGTGCAGGTGGGCGCTTTCACGAACACCTGGCATGCCAAGGAAGCCTTTGACAGCCTGACCAGTGTGGGACTCAAACCCGCCTATGAACGGAATGAGGATTATGTCCGGGTGGTTATTTCCGGCGTAGGTACGGCGGATATGCCCGCTATGGCCCGTTTAATCGGTCAGGCCGGATTCAGGGAAGCCCTGATTCGGGAAGAAAACTAGAAAACTCGACTCATAACAAGAAGGACCGGGTAGTCATGAATATCACCTTTTATTCCCTTGGCGCCGCCGAGGAAGTTACCGGTTCCAGGCATGTGCTTGAAATTGACGGTAAAAGCTACCTCGTGGACTGCGGCGCTTTTCAGGGTTCCCGGGCCGAGGCGGATCGGAAAAACCGGAATTTCGGCATTGAAAGTGACCACATTGAAGCAGCCATCCTGACCCACGGCCATCTTGACCACTGCGGGCTTTTTCCCCTGCTGACCAAAGGGGGTTACCGGGGAAACATCTACGCCACCCCGGCCAGCCGTGACATTGCCAGCCTTATCATGATGGATTCTGCCAATATCCAGGCCCATGACGCCATTTATCTGCGGAAACAGGCCCAGAAAAGGGGCGAGAAATTCGACTGGACTCCGCTTTATACTGAAAAGGACGCTATTCAGGCTACCAGTCAAATGGTGGGCATTTCCTACAACCGGCCCGTATTTATCGGCGATGGGGTGAACCTGGAATTCTTTGACGCCGGTCATATCCTGGGCTCCGCTATGGCGTTTATCACCGTAAAGAAAGACGGTAAGGAGTGCCGCATCCTCTGTTCCGGCGATCTGGGCCGTAACGATAAGCCCATCATCCGCAACCCCGACACGAAACTCCCGGCCCCGGACTACATTGTTCTGGAAAGCACCTACGGGGACCGCCGCCACGACAATAACGATGACGCTATGGAAAAACTTGCCGCCATAGCGAAACAGACGGTCAAAAACAAGGGTAGAATTCTTATCCCGGCCTTTGCCATCGAGCGCACCCAGGAGTTGGTCTACTATTTTCATATGCTGGTTGATGAGGGGATCATCCCGGAAATCCCGATTTATGTGGATTCCCCCATGGCCACCAATGCCACCACGATTTTTCAGGTCCACCCCGAATGCTACGATGAAGAAATCAAGAAGGCCTTTATCGAGCATCACAAGAACCCCTTCGGCTTTAACAGCCTCCATTTTACCACCAGCGTGGACGAGTCCAAGGCCCTGAACGATCACCCCGGCCCCCTGATCATCATCTCCGCAGACGGTATGTGCGAGGCAGGGCGAATTACCCATCACCTTGCCAACGGCATCGGCGACCCGAACACCACGATCCTCACCGTGGGCTACATGGCCCAGAACACCCTGGGCCGCCGCATCCGCAACAAGGAAACCGACCTGAAGATCCACGGCCAATGGTTCAAACGCCGGGCGGCGGTGGAGGAGATCAACGCCTTCAGCGCCCACGCCGACTATTTTGAAGCCACTGAATGGCTCAATGCCTTGGATACCTCTCACTTAAAGAAAATCCTCCTGGTTCACGGGGAACCCAAGGCCCAAGCCGCTTTCAAGAAATACCTCGCCGACCACGGCTATCCCCAGGCGGAAATTGTCCATTACGGGAAGACCTACGATTTTAATGAGTAATAGCGCGCTGTGCGCGTGAAAGGAAAATGTGGGTCATTTAACAGGCTTCCACGCCATTGAAGAACGTATCAAATCAGGAAAACAACACGGGCCGCTTCTGGTGGCAAAGGCGGGCCCCCGTGCGCGGGAGATACTTGCCCTTGCAGCTGAGTTCAAGGTTCCGGTTAACCGGGTGGGTACCCACGATCTGGATCAGTACGCCCCGGACCACCGGGGCATCGCCCTTGAGGTGGCGGATTCCGGGGGCGGCGTTGATATCAGCCTGGCCGAATTCATCGCCGGCCTGGGGGACCGCAGGGATGCCTTGGCGGTGATTCTGGACGAAATTACCGACCCCCACAACTACGGCGCGATTCTCCGATCCTGCGACCAGTTCGGTGCGGACCTGGTGGTGACCCGGAACCGCCGTAGCGCCAGGCACGCCGAAGTTATCTCCAAAACTTCCGCCGGGGCTGTCAATTGGGTGCCTACCGCCGAGGTGGCAAACCTTCCCCGCGCCGTCGAGGACCTTAAGGGCGCGGGTTTCTGGATCTACGGGGCGGACATGACCGGTAAGGCGGCCTATGACATGGACCTGCACGGCCGTATCGCCCTTATCCTGGGCAGCGAGGGTGAAGGCATCTCCCGGCTTCTCCGGGATAACTGCGACGGCCTGATCACCATTCCCTCTCATGGCCGCATCGATTCCCTCAACGTTTCCGTGGCCGCGGGGGTATTACTGTATGAGGTCCAACGGCAACGAAGTTGACGACGGCTGCGGCGCATATAGTCCAATCAGCCGAATTGCTTTACCAATTGAAGGGCAATTCTGGTACACATTACCGCTCCGCCGTCGGGACATTCCTTGTTCCGGTCTGCCAGCCATTTTGCCCGGCCTGTTTTGGCAATCATCCCCTTGGTACTTTCCATTCCCGCAGCGGCTGCATCACTTGCCTTGTGCAGGGCCGCTTTTAAATCGCCGGTTTCCCTGAATGTCTGTTCCAGGGCAGAGGCAAAGGGAATAAGCGCATCCAGGATGGTCTTATCACCCTCTTTTGCCTTTCCGCGTTTGGCGATGATATCAACGGCAATCTGCGGTATATGCACAACATTTTCTGCGGACAGTTCCGGGTTCTCTTTGCAGTATTTTGCAATTTCCTGCAGTGCAAAACTAAGGAGGGTACCCATGGTTGAAGGGGCGGCGCGGTTAAAAACAACCGCCCCCTGACTGAGCAGGGAGGAAATATCCGATGCATCACCCTCCAGGGATTTTTGCAGAGCCAGGGCGCCTTTCTCCATGGATGCGCCCATATCGCCGTCACCGAGCTTACTGTCAATGGCTGTAAGCTCATCCTTTGCCGCAATCATCTCGCCGGTAATAATACCCAGCAATTTTTTGACAGACTCTACCGTATATGCCATCTCTGTTCCTTTCTGATTATTTAAAAACTGACAAAAGGAGTATAAGCCGGGGCCAGCAGATGTTTCTCAAGTTCGTCATCCAGTTTCAAAAGGGTGATTGAAAGCCCTGCCATTTCCAAAGAAGTGGCAAATTCACCCACAAATGATTTAACGACCTTAACGCCCCTGGCTGCCAGTATTGAAGAAAGATTACCAAAAAGAATAAACAATTCTTCCCGGCTTGTTGCCCCCAGCCCGTTCACCAATACCGAAACTTTTTCGCCCCCATTAATTTTCAAATCCTTAAAAATGGATTGGCTTAGTTCTTCGGCAAGCTGTTTTGCATTCACCATTTTTCCGCGCCGTATCCCCGGTTCACCATGGATACCCATGCCGATTTCCATATCCTCTTCGGGCAGTTCAAATACCGGCGCATCCATACCCGGCAGGGTACAGGACGAAAAGGCTACTCCAAAGGTGGCGGTATTCGCAGCAACCTTATCACAGACCGCGGCTACTTCTTCCAGGGATGCCCCGGCGGCCGCGCAGGCTCCGGCGATTTTATACGCATAGAATATCCCCGCAATGCCCCGCCGTTCGGTAAAACTTTTCCGGGGAGCGCTGGCAATATCATCGGATACTTTGCGGATAAGAGCCTTGACCCCTTCGGCCTCCATGGTTTCTACAGCGGTCTCGAAGTTCATGGTATCCCCAAAATAATTGCCGAAAAGATACAATACGCCTTTTTTGGGGGCCAGCGCTTTGGTGGCGTTCAAAATGCTTTCGGCGGCAGGGGAAGTAAAAACACTTCCCACCGCAACACCGTCGCAAAGGCCGTCCCCGACATATCCAAGAAATACCGGGAGATGACCGTAACCGCCGCCGGTTACGATCTTTACCCTATCTCCCTTTACCGGGTGGATACAGGCGCGGGAATCACTGTTGCCCTTCACATAAAAACCAGGATATGCAGCGTAAATACCCGCTAAACTCTCATCAACAAAATCATCAGGGACATTCATGCACTTCTTCATACTGAAACCTCTTATTGGATCTTAATAACACCGCGTTCAATGTAGAAATTACACTGCTTTTTCTGCCCTTACGCCGACAGGCCTACCTATTGAGCAGCTTCTGCCGCTTTTCTTCTGCAGCGATGTGCATCTCTTCAAGCTGGGCCATGATGGCGTCCACGGCTGCCTGCTTCTTGTCCTCTAACCTTAAGTCTTCCGCTGCGGCGCGGGCCTTTTCGCGGAATTCGGCACAGTCCAGAACCGGGCCTGCGGTGATGCGGACTATGTCCCGGACTGCCGGATCGTCCTCCATCCCACCCTCCTCGCTGACCCTGAGGAGGTTGCCGTTCATTGCCACAGGGCACAAGTAATCAAAGGAGCGGAGGTAGGAATCAATTTCCCGGACCCCCTTTTTGGTTGAGGGGTCCCAGGCCCGGTAACGGGTACCCGAGGGAAACACCAGAATCAGCTTGCCCCGGAGTTTGATTTCGTTAAGGACCTTCAATGCCGCACGGTTGATGGCGTTGCTGCGGATAATTTCATCGTGGGCCTTTTCGCCATTGAGGCCCTGCAGGGAGCGGCTGGGATAGATGACGATCCGGGTGTAGGCGCTGGCAAGGGCGGCAACTATGGGGTTCTCCTCGGTGAGCTTCATCCCGGCAATGGCAACCACCGCATTGGCGATATCGGCGCCCCGGCCGCCGGCCTTGCGGACAAAGTAGGAAAAGGTGGTCAAGTCCATATTGCCGTAATGTTCCAACAAGAGGAGACAGGACTTGCCCGATTCGGCCTTTGCGAGAAGATCCTCAAGGTTTTCAAGGCCGTCAAGAGCGGAACCGGGAAGGGCCAAGCCTTCTACCATTTTATCCAAACAGGGAAGTATCTCTGTCTCCCCTTCCTGATACACGTTATGCTCGGTTATTACCTTGGCGGTTTTTGTAAGGCTCATGGCCTGTTTAATCATGTCCCCAAATAAGCTGACCAATGTGTCCATATTATACGTCTCCCCATAGTTTGATTAATTCGATCACCACCCGGCAGGCGGCGGCCATCTCGGGAATGGAGACCCATTCCAGGCGGCTGTGAAAATTGCGGCCCCCGGTAAAAATGTTCGGCGTGGGGATTCCCAACTCGGTAAGCCGGGAACCATCGGTGCCGCCCCGAATCGGCTTGAGCCGGTATTCCACCCCGGCATTGTCAAAGGCCCGCTTCAATATTTCCATTACCTCGGGCCGTTCTTCAATTTTTTCCCGCATGTTCAGGTATTGCATTTGGGGCTTCACCGTCACCGTGCCGCCGGGGAACTGGGCCTCAACGGCCTTGGCAAAAACCTCCAGCGCGGCGAGACGGCGATCCATGCTTTTCCGGTCAAAATCCCGGAGGAGCAGCTCAAGGGCGGCGCTTTCCAGGTTCCCCTGAATTTCATGGGCGCAGTAATAGCCGTAGTAGCCGTCGGTGGCCTCCGGGCTTTCCGAGCGGGGCAGCATCGCCGCATAAGTGGCGGCCATAAGGACGGCATTGGCCAAAATCCCCCGGGCGGCGCCCACATGGATGGCCTTTCCCTTAAATTCGATATCCGCCTTCCACGCATTGAAGCACTCCGCTTCAAGCTCCCCGATGGGACCGCCGTCCATGGTATAACAGGCAACGGATCTGATCCGCTCCAGGGGAAAATCCGGAAGCCCCTTGCCGGTTTCCTCGTCGGGGGTAAAGATGATTTCCAGGGGGCCGTGGGTAATTTCAGGATGGCTCAAAATATATTCAAGGGCGGCAACAATCTCGGCGACACCCGCCTTGTTATCAGCCCCCAAAAGGGTGGTCCCATCGGTATGGATGATGTCCCTGCCCTTTTGAGCGGCAAGCCCCGGATCTGCTGCCGGGTCCAGTGCATAGCCTGCCAGAGGGGAACCTCGGCCTTCGGCCTCGGTGGCAAAACCTGCAAGGGTGATTTTTTTGCCGTCGTAGTTCCTGACCACCTGGGCCTTAACATCCTTGCCGGACACATCGCTCGCGGTGTCCATGTGGGCCATAAAGCCCACCGTGGGGGCCGATTCCTTACCGGCGGTTCCATCAAGCCGGGCAATTACATAACAATGATCCGTCAATTCCACGTCCCGAATGCCCAGCCCCTTCAATTCTTCCGTCAGGGCCTTTGCCAGATCCCACTGACCGGGGGTGGAGGGGGTTTCCGCAACACGGCGATCGCTGGTGGTCCAATAACGGACATACTTTAAAAAACGGGGGACCAGGAGGTCCTCAAGTCCTTTATCATCAAGCATAGAATAATTATGAAATGAATTTGCCATTCCGTAAAGACCCGGTTTCATGCGGCCAAAGTCCTTGCCCCCGGCGGAAGGATTTGATTATTATTGAAGTATGATCCCCTGTTACCCCAATTTTGTGCCCATCAGTCTGGATATAAAAGAAGAATTACACGAAAAACTTTCAATGACCCCCGACGGGGTTTCGGAATTCACCTTTGCGAACCTCTATCTTTTCCGCGGCCATTATCAGTACCGGGTCTCCAAAACCTCCGATGGCGTCCCCGTTATTTCCGGCGTCCAGCCCGGTCACGGGCCCTTTTTCCTGACCCCCTGCGCCTTTCCTGGCAGGGAGATTTTGAAAAGTCTGTTCGACACCCACGATTACTGGAAAAACATTCCCGAATCGGTGCTGGAACCGAACCGGGAAAATCTTGAGCAGTGGGGGGTAGAGGTCACCGAGGACCGGAACAACTTCGATTATCTCTACCTCCGCACCGACCTTGCGGAATTGGCGGGGAAAAAGTACCACAAAAAGCGGAATCTGGTGAATCAGTTTTTAAGCGCCTACGATCATCAGGAATGGCCCCTGACCACGGACCTTATCCCGGAGGCCCTGGGTGTCCTGGACCACTGGCGCAAAGACAAGGGCAGTGACGGCGACTACACCGCCGCCCGTGAGGCTCTGGCTTTATTCCGGCCCCTGGGCCTTGGAGGCCAGCTCTACTTTATCAACGGCAAACCCGCCGGCTGGTGCTTGGGGGAAAGCCTTGCGGGCGGGAAGATGTTCGCCATACATTTTGAAAAGGGCATCGGCGAATACAAGGGCATCTATCAGTATATGAACCAGGCATTCGCCGCCTCCCTCCCTGATTATTACACCCACATCAACCGGGAACAGGATCTTGGCGATGACGGCCTGCGGCAGGCAAAGATGACCTACCGGCCGTCAGGGTTTGTGAAGAAGTATGTGGGGAGACGGGTGTCATAGCAGGATCAAGGCAACCTTATTGACAAAAAAAACACTATAAGCAATAATATCAATGTCTGCTATATTTTAGCGCCGGATGGCTAACGGAATAAACGCTATATATAGAACAATTTGGGGGTATAGCTCAGTTGGCTAGAGCGTTTGAATGGCATTCAAAAGGTCGTCGGTTCAATTCCGACTACCTCCATTGACCTAATTCTTTATGTTATAAGGACTTAGGCCGGGACTATCGCCTTAAAATGGGCCTTTAATAAGTCCATGATTGAAACCGATTTATCGGCGGGAATTGTCTATTTTGCGGGCAAGGAACGGGAACGGCAGATATTGACCCCGGAAACCGTCAAGACACTTTTTGCGGCGGACTGGCAAAACGGCAAGGCGAAACTTGCTAATATGCTGGCCTGCGTTACCGGCCTGCGGGCCGGGGAAATTCTGGCACTGCGGGCGGTAGATCTGGGGAATGATTGCCTTTATGTTTCCCATTCTTTCAATCCTTTTGACGGTTTGAAGTCCACAAAGAACGGGGAAAGCCGGACCGTGCAAGTCCCCTTCCCATTCATCATGGATGCACTCATTGACCTTGCACGATCAAACCCCCACGGGCAGGTGGCGGACGGGTATGTCTTTTATTCGGATATGGTCCGGGGCAAGCCCCTTGACGAAAAAGTCCTATTAAGCGATTTACGAAAAGCCCTGCGAAAAATCGGACTATCGGCGGCGGAAAGTAAAAAGTACACGGTCCACGGGTTCAGACATTTTTTCACAAGTTACACGAAAGGCAAAATAGATGATCGATTCTTGAAAATGCAGACCGGACACCGGACCGATAAAATGTTGACCCATTATTCCACCCATGACATTGACGGGCAGGCGGCGGCGGTCCAGGCGGCGCAGATTCAGATATTCGGTGGGTTACTGCCGATGGAACGGATAGGGGCATAGTATGGAAAAAGTATATTTAGATTTAGTAACTGATTGTGAATTAGGAACAACGGATAAACAAAAGGCTCTTTATTTTCTTGCTCAAGATTATAAAAGAAATTTCAATACTTTTTGTAAAGATGGGTGTATGTATATACAAGAACATCAATACAAAGATAATGATCTTGTACGCATTTTTGAAAGCAAAAGCTATATTAATACAAAGACATGGTGGACAGATACAGGATGGTTAAAAATAATATGTGGTAAAGATAATATATCGGCACGGAAAATGATTGAAGCCATACCCGACATGGCGGGGACACCGGGACCGGAGACAGTACAGGCCGAAATAGACAAAACTTTTGCAATGCTACTAATGAAAAGTCATGTCAAATATAATAAAACAAAGGACGAATATCGTATAACGGAAACTATTCCTAAAACAAAGGCTTTATTGAAAACACAATATGATTTAGGAAAAATTACAATCCCTGAACCAGACGGTATAAGCCAATTTATTGCAACCCACCTGAAAGATAAAGATGGGCAATCATTAAATGACGCATTGAAGACATTGAAAAGCCGAGAAAGAAAATCGGTAACAAATGGTAACATTGAAAAACTAATCTAAAATTATTACTTACCCTTTAGACATAAGGCAAACAAACAAGCCTTATAAAGAGGTATCTTATGAACACTATTCAAGAATCAAACGAAATTCTCACAAGGCAGGAAGCCGCAGATTTTTTGCGATGCTATGTCACCACGATTGACAGAATACCTGAGCTACCGAGAATAAAACTCAGGAGGGGGGTCCGGTTCCGCAGGTCCGATCTGGACAAGTGGCTTGACCGGCAGGCGCAGGGGGTGCAGGCATGACCGCAAAAAACAAAGCCCCGGACCCTCAATCAATCACCTCAAAAACGGCTATAGAAGGCCATAGGGAGGATCCGGACAACAAAGCCGGGGAAAGGCACGGAAAGGGCAAGCCGGGGCCTTTTATCGACACCCTGCTAAACATTGCGGCAACCCTGGGGGGAAATATCGGGCGTACTGAATACGGGGAATGCTCTTGCGTTTGTAAAATTCACGGGGGCCGCATTGCGTCAATCACGTATTCAATAATGGAGAACCGGATTGAAAAGGTAGCGACGGAATGAACGGAATACAAACAAGCCCCCGCCAGGCGGGAACCCTGGAAAACGCCCCGGACCGGGAGGGTAAGCCCGCCCACCTTGACGATGATCCACGCTTCCACGAAAGTGGCCTTGCGGTCCCCGCCTATCCGGGGGGCCAGCTTGTTACCCAGGACCATTGCTTTCCGATTCAGTTCATTCATGGCTTATCCTCTCCTTATAATAACAATGTACACTATTTATTTTCTTTTGTCAAGTATATTATGTACTTTTTTAAATTATTTTTACATTTATTTTATTTTATTGACAAAGTACACCGATATAAGATATATTCATGGAAGGGGGAATCTATGTCTTTGACCTTTGCGGAGAAAATAAAGATCATCCTGGGTCGCCGTAATATGTCCTTTGTAGACCTGGCCGCCAAAATGGGAACTACCCGGCAAAACATATCCAACAAAATGAGCAAGGGTAATTTTTCAGAGGATGAAATGAGGCGGATCGCGGATCTGCTAAACTGCGATTATGAGGGGCCGGGGTTGACCATGCGGGATACCGGGGATCAGATATAGCTATGGAAGTCTTACTAAGCCGGGAGGCCGCAAGCTACCTAAAGCGCCTAAGCACCGCGTAACGGGCACGGCTGGCCGCTGCCCTTGAAAACTTGGGGCATGAACCGCCGACCGGGATAGACGAATACCGGGCACGGGTAGGGGAATTGCGGATACTATTCAAGATAGGGGCCGATTCTATCCGGGTGCATAACATAGTCCCCAGGGGACAAGCCTATAGCAAGAAGGAGAAAAAGAAATGACCAGTATCGTACTAAGGCAAGAATTACACGCCGCTATTGATACCATGCCGGATCATAGCCTGGCCGCATTGAAGCCGCTTTTTACCGTCCTTTCGTTTGACCCGGTTATTATTGAATCGGACTTGACCGCAGAGGAAAAACAAATCATTGCCGATGGGGAAAAGGAATACCGGGAACACCCGGAAACCTATGTAACCCTGGATTCCATACAGTAAAGGAGTGCCGGGCCGTGGCAAAGCCGGGGAAGAGGGAACCCTACGACAGCAGTACAGAAAAGGCAAAAGGACTTACGGCCAATGATTTTGGTATGGATGAATTAGAAGCTATAGCAAAGCCGGTGCGGGAAGCGCATACCTTTGCCGAGGCGCGGAAAATACTGGAGGGTATGGTGGGTCGGCCCATGACAAGCCGTTCCTGCCTTATAGCCGTGCTTTCCAATAATTCAATCAAAAAAATTTTAAGCGGTCCGGCTGTAGCCGATTCTGTCAGCAGGGGTGCCCATTTGATGGCCGCCGCCAATCTCGACAAGCTATTTGCAAACGCTATAGAACCGTGGCCTTTTGAGCTTAACCCGGACAAAAAAAATGAAAATGTTAAAGATGTACACCGGCTTTATGCCCCTTTGGCCTATGATGAAAAGATAATCCCGGTAAAAATCACCGTAAAAGAGATGAAAAGTGAAACGGAAGGGGCACGGATTTACTCAATAGAGGCCATTGACGCTGAAATAAAATAAGGGAAATGTAGGTAACTTAGCGCCGGGTGCGCCTTACGGCTCTTCGGCATCCCTCTACATTCCCCTTCGGGTCACCCCGTAATTAAAGTATCGTCTAAACCCCCTTGAAAGTCAAGGCCTGTATCACTGACCCAGAATTACCGGCCGCCTCCGATGAGAAATTGGGCCAGCCATGGGCGCCGCAATCCCCCGGAAAATGACAGATAAAAGACAGATACAGATTAAAGAATTAGCCTGCCCGAAAACGATGGGCGGCTAATCTTTCCTGATTTTATTCTGCCCCCGCCTTCCGAAAATCGGGTCAAAATATTTTTCCACGTCAAAGCGTTTAAGCAGGTATTTGAGGATTACCCGGTAAAGGACAAAGGAGAGGGCAATGGCGCCGATAAAGATGATGGGGAAGCCCCAGGCCTGACCGGCTTCGGGGATAAATTTTATGATGAACCGGGCGTAGATTAAAAGAAGCACAAAAAAGCTGATGATGGTTATCAAAATATTGAATACCGTTGCGCCAAGGATAAAGAGCCAGGTATTGGTTTTTTTGTTCATGATTCTTCTCCGTTTTCAAATTTTTTGGGGGTTATCAGAATGGAAAGCAGGAAGATGAAACAGCAGACAACCACGCTGGAATCGGCAATGTTGAAGGTGGGCCATCGATCAAAACCCAAAAGAGGTACGGGCTTATCGTGGAAGGTCAAGCCGAACCACTTCACGCTGATAAAATCGACCACCCCATCGGGCCGGAAGATGCGGTCGATGATGTTTCCCAGGCCGCCGCCGATGATGCCCGCCACGGCCCAGCACTGGAGGCGGGAAAATTCCGTGGAGGTCAGGTAGTAGCATACCAGAAAACCCAGGACAATGAGGGGTAAAATGATAAACAGAACAGGCCGCAGGGTATCGGGAAGGTTCTGGCCCAGGCTGAACGCTATGGCCTTGTTCCGCACATGGAGAATCCAGAGCAGGTCATTGTTGAATACATCCAGTTTTCCCCCCCATACGGTTTCCTGGGGCCAGATTTTTACAATGAAACCCTTAACCAGTTGATCCGCCAGTACAACGGCCCCCGTTAAAGTAAATGGCAGAAGTTTCTCTTTTCTGATTTTCACTTTTTTACTCCGTAATTATAGTCCGGTAGGGACATCAATAAATTCACTGTCCATAGACAACTCCCGAACACAATGTTCCATCACTTTGCGGACTCCCCACACTTCGGTGGAATAGTGGCCCCCGGCTATCATGTTGAGCCGTCCCTCAAGAATCTCATGGTAGACCTGATGGGAGCTTTCCCCGGTAACATACAAATCAATCCCCTCATCAATGGCCTGAAGGGCTTCATCCGCTGCGCCGCCTGAAATAACCGCGCAGGTGACATTTTCCTTTTTGCCAAAGGGATATACCCCCAGGGGCGGCCGGCCCTTAAAGCTTATCCGCCTAACCGCCTCTTCAATACTGAGGGGCTTTGCAAGAATTCCTTTATACCCTATTTTGCGCCCATGGTACAGTCCGAAGGGCTCAATCTGCTCAAGCCCCAAGAGTTCCGCCAGGGCGGCGTTATTCCCCAACGTGGGGTGCTGATCCAGGGGCAGATGGACCGCGTAGAGGGCAATATTGTTATCAATGAGGAATTTGATCCGCTGCCGGTGGTTCCCTGCGAGGGCCAGGGGATGGCCCCAAAAAAGGCCGTGGTGGACAAAGAGCATCCCCGCCCCGGCGGCAACGGCTCCCTTGAAGGTTTCCAGGCTTGCATCCACCCCAAAGGCGATTTTCTGTATTTCCAAACCGTCATTGTCCACCTGGAGGCCGTTCAGGGAAACATCAGCCGTACTGAAATCTTCAATAGCAAGGAAGGATTTGAAAAAGATATCCAGTTTTTTGGTGGTCATGGATTCAGTATACCCCGAAGATCCCTTAAATTCCAGGGTGAATCTTCCCAGGACCGGGTTAAAAGGTGGTAGTCAGCGCGGGTTGCCCCCTTTCGGAGGGTACCGGCAAGGGGCGCCTGCAATACGGCAGCGGCGAAACCGGTAATGACAGCGGCGGTATCTTCCCTGAAATCCTGGCTACTGAGTCCTGTCTTTTCACCCTGACCCGGAAAAAGCGCCGAATAGAGGGAATATTCCACCGGATAATCGGTATAGTCCAGGGGACCTGCGCCTTTAAGGGCGATAAGGGCTGCCGGGGCGGGGCCGGGTTTTTGCAAAAGATCAAAGGCCGCGGCGTACCGGGTTTGCCCGGTCTTGGGGTCCAGCGCATGGTCGGATACCAGGTACAGGGTGGGGATAGTGGGCCGCTGCACGGTTCCCAGACCGGTCATTTTCAGGGGCCGTAAATTGGCAAACCAGTTCTGCACGGCGCTCCCGGTTTTTTTGAACCAGTTCGTAGTTGCCGGGATCGGGCGGGAGATTCGTTCTTCCGCCAAATATGAAGACCAAAAGCTGCTCTCCACGGCCACAATTCCCTGCAGTTGCCGGTTTTGGGCCATAAAAGCCGGGGAGGAGGCCAGATAAACCGCGGCAGCCCCGCCGGCGCCGAATCCCGCGATGATCAGCATTTCCGGAGGGGTACCTCGGCCTGCGGCCTCGGCGGATTGTTCCGGGTCCGCGCCGGGGACAAGGGCGGCGCTGTTCCACTTGATATAGGGCAGGAGGAAATTGAGATCCTCCCTGCGGCCGCTTTCCAGATCCCGGCCAAAATCGTTGGCCTTTTTTGACACCGTGCCGTTCCGGAAGCTTTGCCACATCCGGTACAGTTCCGCCGGTGTGGATGAGTCCCGGCTGTAACTTATCACCGTAAAACCCCGGTCCGCCAGATTTGCGCAGAGGGTATCCACCGCCCCTATACCGCCCGCTTCCGGGGGAATCACCAATAACAGGGGCCTGCCGGGGGTCTGCTGCGGCTCGGCAACGGCGGACCCGGCGGCATCATCCGCAGGGCCGAAGATGTGCAGCGTATAGTTCCGGTTTTGCCGTTCATCCCGCACCATGACAATGTTCGGGGCCGTAACCTTTTCTGTTGGGTCCATGGGGGCAAAAAAGAGGGCAACGGCGGCGGCCAGTACCAGCAGCAGGGCGGTGGGAAGGATAAAGCCAAGCCCCCGGTCATGGAAATCGTCATTATGAAGGGAAGGTAAATTCAGCAGCACAAGGACCACGAAATACAACAGCAGGGGGACACATTCGGGCCGGAAGCCATAAGCGGGGAACAGACCCAGGGTAATTACCAGGGCGAGAAGGGGAAACCAATTCAATCCATCCAACGGCCATAGTCCCTTAATAAGGGGGCGGAAAATGAACAGAAGAAGAAATAAAGCGCTGATAAGCTCAGGAATCCATATTTCCTTCATATTATTACAGACAATATACACACAAATTGCTTATTGAGTATACTGGGAAACATGACCGCCGTGCGGAATCTGGTTGTTAATAAATCCAGGATAAAAAAAATAGTCCGGTCGGGGCTTCCCCTGACAATCACAACTTTTACCCTGTCCCATGAAGATGAAGTTTATATTGAACAGGTTCTGACGGTTTTCCTGAAAGAAGCCGGGCATGAAAAACTTAAGGATTATATTGTCTACTGCGTCCGGGAACTGGCGGTAAACGCGAAAAAGGCCAATACCAAGCGGATTTATTTTATGGAGCAGGGCCTTAATTTGGCCGATCCCGATGATTATTACGTAGGGATGGCCCATTTCAAAGAAAATACCATGAACAATATCGCCCGCTATTTGCAGAAGCAGAAGAAAAAGGGCCTGTACATAAAAGTGATACTTCAAATTAAAAACAATATCATTAATGTTGAAGTCCGCAACAATGCGGCGGTGACAAAACCGGAACTTACCCGCATCCGGGACAAGCTCACCCGATCCCGGCAATACAATAGCCCGGATGACGCTATGTCACAGGCGCCTGACGATTCCGAAGGGGCGGGACTGGGCCTGGTAATTCTCGTGTTGATGCTGAAAAAGATGGGCCTGGGGGAGGATAGTTTTGATATTCTGAGTGACGGTACGGAAACTGTTGCCCGGATAATGATCCCCCTGGAACACGGCCATAAACAATTTTGAAATAATGCTCCCAAAATTACCCTCATTTCGTCCCCTGAAACTACTGTAAAACACTAGAGTTGTTCGAGAACCAACCGGGTTCTCGAACAAGTCCACTCATTTAGAGACGTATTTTTTCTGCAAAATGACTTTTCCGACAGCCTCGTTATGCGTCGTTTATTTTTCTTTATACCTTTTATATAAATAATTCTATTAGTGCATTAACAATCTTACTAATGGGTAATATTGTAAAATCACTCCTGCTTTGTATTATAAATATTATAAAAAGAATTGGCGTACCAAATTTCATAATCTTATTTTCCGTATCAGTACTTAAATTAAGTCCTGAAAGAAAAATATGACTTCCATCCAAAGGCGGTAGTGGAAGAATGTTAAATACAAAGAGTCCAAAATTAGTATATGCACAATAAAACAGAATATCGAAAATATACTCTAAGGCATCGTATGTATTTGTATTTTCCACAGGAATTAATAGTATTCCTTTTGCAATAAGTATGAATATTATTCCAAGTATAAAATTGGAAAATGGCCCTGCTGCCGCAATTAAAGCTTTATCCCTTTTAGGGTTACGCAATGCATCGGGATTAAATTGTACTGGTTTTGCCCATCCAAATCCCGCAAAAATAATAAAAAGCATCCCAATAGGGTCTATATGTTTTATAGGATCAAGGCTGAGTCTTCCTTGATCCCTGGCAGTATTATCCCCTAATTTATATGCAACTAAAGCATGAAAATATTCATGAACTGTAAATCCTATCAAGACGCCTGGAAGTGAATAAATTATACGTTGCCAATCCATACTATTTCCAATATATTTTTATAATAAAAGAACGTAGTCGATATTGTCAAGCATGGCTATAATGTTTTATAATTAGCCACTTTAATTAAAAATAAATGGCACATAGCGTATGTTAGGCGCAGTAAAGCCATTTACACTAAGTTTTTCATTCATTAGACTTGTTCGACAACCCGGTTGGTTGTCGAACAAGTCTTACAGTTTCTCAGGCTAAAGCCTTGCGAAACTGCGTTTTTTATCGGAAGTTGTTCGGAAACTGAGGTTTCCGAACAACTCTATTTTTTTGAAACAAATTTATAAACTTTTCTCAATAGACCTATCCTTCCGAATAAAACTAAATATAAAAGCAGCAAAATAACTATTGCCGGAATCCCATATATGATAATAGCCAATAAAATTAATAGTATTGTTGAAGCATAATCTCCAAAACCTGTCATTAATTCTTTTATCTTTTCTCCTAATGTCTCTTTACCATAATTTGTAACTGATATTGGCCCCAATAATTCGAGTCTTATGGTAGAATAATCTATTAAGTTATTTAATATACGAAATTGTTTGCCAACATCGTCTATTTCTTTTTGTAATTCTGTAATTCGTGATTCAACAGATAATATTTCTTCTATGTTTTTTGCTTTTGAAAGATAACTTTGATATGTTTTAATTAATTCTTTTTTTGTATTTAAACGGCTTTCCAAATCATAATATTTTATTGTTACATCTTCTGTCGTTTCTGAGTAATTAATAATTTTTCCAATATCCATTACTTCCTTGAGAAAAAGGGCATAGTTTTTCTCCGGAACCTTTAATATATAATTTCTTGAATTTTCATAAATATTTCTTGATGATGCGTAAGTATTATGTTTTTTCATCAATTCATCCAGTTTGTCTATTCCATTATCCAAATTATCAATTCTAATTTGCAAATTTGAATCTGTAATTAATTTGCGTGTCTCTGTTTCCTGAAAACTTTGAGTGTTTTCACCGGTCGGTTCTATATTATCGGCAGCTCTTTCTCGAACGCTTTCAGATGCAATGCTACCTGCCGCCGGTGAATACTCATATGATTTTTTGCTACAGCCGATTAGTAGTATAATAAGCAGAAATGAAATGATTAATTTTGTCCTGTTAGACATAAAATACCTCCAAATTATTGTTCCTTAATGATCTTATCATCCCGATCAATTTTTGTCAATAGTTTTTATAAATATTTTTTGCTTTATTGCGTATAGCGTATGTTAAGCGAAGTTGGGGTACGGCGAAGCCGTTATTATTTTTTTATTTTTTCCGTTTTTTAATTACATTTATCCCAATTGCCAGTACAACAGTAATACCTATAAATAGGCATATTCTTTTCCAAGGTATCTGCTCGCGGGGCGCTTGTTTCTTTGCTATTCTTAGTATTTTTGACGATGATAATTGCTGCGATTCAATAACAGGGGCGGGTTTTTCCGGTTGCGGCTCAGGCTCGCGTGTTTCTATTGTATAGTAGTCCTTTTGTATCAGTTCCTGGTAGAGAATAATCTCACGTTCATCCAGGTCATTCGAGAAACTTTCATACTCTGTATAATCTCCAGCCGCTGAAGTTCCCCTCATCATCGTTCCTTCCACACCCCTTATCCCACTTTCACTGTCCCAATGGATGAAGATAATCCAATTTTTAAATTCATACGCTCCGCCTCTACCATAGTGAGAATTATAATCAAGGGAATCCCGGAACACTCTTCCATTCTCAAAAAATTCATATTTATGTCCACCCCATCCTTCAGGTGTTGAAAATATTTTATTTACAACATTATTTACAAACCCATCTTTATACATTTTATTTATTGTGTTTTTATAATATTCCCCATCTGCTGAATGAAATAAATTCAGTAAATCATCATCTTTAAAAATATAATTAATATTCGGATAGCCATGTTGAATTGCCAAAATAATATATTCAAGGCTTTCAACCAATTTGTTTTGCAAAGAATAGACGCATCCAAGATTATAATATGCAAAATATATTTCACGAGCGATCCCGTTTGCGTCATAAGTGAATAAGTTTTTAATTACAGGATATGTATCGTAAGGATTTATATATTCGTTTTTTTCTATTGCTTTCTTATAAGCCTGTTCGGCATTTTTGTATTCCCCTATATCCGCCAAACAATCCCCATATAAATAGAAATATACCCCATGTTTATGATAACTTAATGCCCATTCTATTTGTACCATCGCATTTTCTATATCATTATTTCGGTAATATTGCAGAGCCATGTCATAATATGTCTTTGAGATATCATAATTTTTTACACCATCAAGAAGATAAATATGATAATCAGACCATAACAACTTGTCTTTTGTTAACAAAGGGATTTCAATTTCTTTGGCAATAAGGTTCAGATTAATGCCAGTTAATATGGCAGCCAATAGTACAATTCTATTAAAGTATTTTTTCAAAATCATTCCTCCACTATTTTTCTATACTATATTATATTTTTTTATTTGTCAACAAATAACGTGTCATCAATGTTTTGGGTGAATATGCCCCAATCTCGCATAACGTGAAAGGTTTGCGACGTTTTTGTTGCCCGAATAAGGGCTTTGCGAAGCAAAGACCAGGGCAACAAAAATGTGGGTGGAGTGAGCCGTGGGAAGGAGCGCAGCGACTGACCTAGGCGAACGGAACCCGGAGGGGCTTTAGCCCCGAACCGCAAACCGTATGTTATGTGCAGTTTGCCCGTACCCCATTTTTATATTTAATTATATTTGTTTTACTAAATATCTCCAAATAGCCAGCCTAGATTCTCATCGAACAGATTCAACTCGGCTAGACAGGTATCATCATATTTATCGCCGGGGTAATAGTTTTGAATCTCCAGTGAACAGGTTGTGTCCTCTTGAGCTTCTATTGCATCAATAACCTGTATACCCATATACTTGTCCTTTAATGTACTTGATATATAAGTCAATCTGTTGCCATTGCCCTCTTTAAGAATTCCGTAACCTATTGCTGAAATCCGGTTATTTGCAGAATAGAGCTGTTCCGATTGGGCATACCCATTGATTACGGCTATTTTTGTACATTTATAGGTGCGGGGGGCGGTAAATGAAAAATTTATATCAAATAACCTATCTTCGGTATCACCCACATAGCTGGTAGCTGGACTACCGTCAAAGGCGTTTTGGATACTATACCGGAAAGGATTATTCCTGTCCAATAATGGGAATGGTGCACTAATTGAACACAACTTAATGTCCTTATATGAGTTATAACTGTCAAACTTCTTTTCCATCTCTTCAAATAATTTATCAAAAGTGCAACGGTACATATCGGCAGACTGACCTTGATTAAACTCATATCCATAACCTTCTTCACCCGCCATTCCTGACTCATGATGATAGGCCAGTAA
>BOAV01000009.1 GCA_026002045.1 Spirochaetia bacterium
ATAGCTCTTATTGATGTCCTTCTGTATCTCCAGGCAGGGCTGGGCCACGCCGGGGGTGTAGGCCAGGGAAAGCTCTTCCCTGTTCGTCAACTTCATCTTGGCCCTTATGTCGAGCTTACCCTTCCATTGGTAATGCAGTTTCAGTGATTCTTCCGCGTAGTTCATTTGTCTCCATTCATGTCAGAGCGGGCAGGGCCTCCCTCTTGCTTTACCCCTTATCCGGCATATTGTCAAGGCGGGATGTCCGCAGTGTCAACGACCAATTTGAGGAAATTTTAACCACTAAGATCACAAAGGACACGAAGGAAGAGGGGGAAAGAAGGGTTATTCTCAAAAAAGCGGCCCCGCCAGGGAGCCGCTTTTTGCATTACGCTGATACTGGACTTGTGAGAGAACCCGGTTGGTTCTCTCACAAGTCTCACAAAATGCAGAGCATTTTGCATTTTTCAGCGGAAGTTATTCGATAACTGAAGTTATCGAATAACTCTAATAAAAAACTAGAACGCAAACCCGATCGTGCCCTGGAATTTCGGACCTACTCCAATAAGCAGAGGGAACCCCATATGCAAATCAAATAAAACTTCCCCACGGACCACCAGCCCAAACCCGATCAAGTCTTTGAAATTATAACTGACCCCACCTCCGGCCGTAATGTCCACCCCGAAAGTAATAATAAACCCAAAATCAATACCGACCTTTGGGTAAAGTGCAAGCCCAGGCACCCCCGCAAATTTAAAGTTATATTGACCGGACGCACCGGCGAAAAGCATACTGTCCAGTTTACTCTGATAACCAAAATTGACTCCAATATCGAAATCTTTTATAGGGAAGAGAGCATAGGCATACACATCGCCATAGCCACCCGGCAATGGGAGATTAAAACCGCCGCCGCCGCCAAGGCCAACTTCCACTGCGGAGACCGCCGAAACGCCCATGGCAATACATATCACTGCCGCTAAAAACACCTTCTTCATAACAAAACTCCTTATCCTGGGGCTTTAAAGTCCCCCCGACTTATTTATAAGCCCCGGCAACGCCGTTCGCTTTCTAAATAATAAACAAATAGACAGAAAAGTGTCAATAGCCGGAAGGGGTGCATACAGGGCTCCTGCATTTACTTTTTTAACTACAAAATTCACTCAGATCTGAGATATTTCTGAAAAAAAGGAACAACCGCGAAGGCGACAAAGGCGCAAAAGGAAGAAAAAAGATACGATACGGGGTTATTCCCTTAGTCGCCTTCGGCACCTTTGCGGTTAAAATTCTTCAAATCCCGATGATTTCTCGGAATCTGAAAGTAAATGCAATAGCCCTGCCTTCCAGCAATTCTCATTTTGGATTAACCACCAAGAATTTAACCACGAACCGCACTAACCTCACAAAAAAGAGCGGAATTTGATGGTCCAGTGTTCTGTCCTAAACAGAAGACATAACCACAGAGGGCACAGAGGGAAGAGCACAGAGGACACGGAGAGTGAAGAAAATAAGGGAATTTGAAGTCTATTTAGTATTCTCTGTGCCCTCTGTGTAAATTCTCTGTGATCTCTGTGGTTATTTCTTAGTATTTTTTTATGTCATTTGAATTAGACAGAACACTAGGTTCGTGTTTTTCGTGTGGTTCGTGGTTAAAATGAGAATTGCTGCCTGCCTTCATCACCTTATTCCCTATTTCCGGGGAAAATGTTACAGTAAAAACAAGGAGAATAAACGCATTATGAAAATAGCAATAGGCTGCGATCCAAACGCCACGGACCTGAAAGAAAAAATCAAGAAACTGATAGAGTCCCTGGGGCACCAGGTTACCGATTACGGCAGTGATGACGCCATTTACGCGAATGTGGCGATTGCGCTGGCAGCCGATGTGGCCGCCGGAAAGCACGACCGGGGCGTTTTGATCTGCGGCACGGGCATCGGGATGAGCATTGCGGCAAACAAGGTGAAGGGCGCTTACGCCGCACTCATCACCGATATCTATCAGGCGCAGCGGGCTTCCTTAAGCAACAACGCCAATATCATTACCCTGGGAGCTTTTGTTACCGGCGTGGAATTGGCAAAGGCGCTGGTAAAGGAATATCTGTCCCTGACCTTTGATCCGGAGTCTTCAAGCGCCCCAAAGGTAAACCGTATTACCAAGTATGATAAAGAAGGAAAATAAATATGGCTATTGGCAATGCGGATATTAAGGAGCTTGAATTAAGGGCAGCCAAATGCCGGCGCAATGTGGTACGCATGGTTCGTTCGGGCGGGGCGGGCCATATGGGCGGCGCAATGTCCTGCCTTGATATTGTTACCGCCCTTTATTTCCACGCGATGAATGTTGATCCCGCAGAGCCAAAAAAGGAAGGCCGCGACCGGTTCATACTTTCCGCGGGTCATAAATGTATGGCTCAGTACGCCGCCCTTGCGGAGGCCGGTTTTTTTAACAAGGCCGAACTTGATACCTACGGCAAGTTGGGGACCCATCTGCCCGGGCACCCTGACATGAACAAACTTGCGGGTATCGAGGCAAATACGGGCGCACTCGGCCACGGGCTTTCCATCGCCGTTGGTATGGCCCTGGGCCTTCGCGGTAATACTGCGGCAACTCCGCCGAGGGTGTTTGTGATCATGGGGGATGGCGAGCTGCCCGAAGGAAGCAACTGGGAAGCGGCGGCGGCGGCCGCTCATTACAAACTGGATAATTTGATTGTCTTTGTTGATGACAACGGCCTGCAAATTTCAGGGCCCACAACAGAGGTGATGAACATGGAGCCGGTTGCGGATCGTTTTGCCGCATTCGGATGGAAGACAGCCGAGATAGCCGGTAACAGCATGGCCGAAGTTATTTCCCTTTTGAACAGGCTGCCCCTGGAAAAAGGAAAACCCTCCGCCGTCATTGCGCATACGACAAAAGCAAGGGGATTGAGCTTTGCCGAAGGCAAGCTTGATTCCCACTACTGGAAACCGAAGGGAGAGGAACTTGAAAGGGCCGAGAAGGAACTGGACGAGGCGATACGCCGTTTGGGCGAGGGCATTGCTGCCAGAGGAGGCGTTGTATGATCGGTGATAAATCAGACCCCCGCAAAACCT
Source organism: Spirochaetia bacterium (assembly GCA_026002045.1). Taxonomy (GTDB): domain Bacteria; phylum Spirochaetota; class Spirochaetia; order Treponematales; family Breznakiellaceae; genus BNUT01. The sequence continues at coordinate 3,070 of BOAV01000009.1, forward strand.
TCGGAAAGGCGGTGTTTGAAGAGGCCCGCAGTAACAGTAACATTGTTGCGCTCTCCGCCGATTCAGGCGGTTCAAGCGGCTTGGGGGATTTTAAAAAAGAATTCCCCGATCGCTATTATGAATTCGGCATTATGGAACAGGGTGTGCTTGGTATTGCAAGCGGTTTGGCGGCAACCGGAAGAATACCGGTATTCTGCGCAATAGCTCCCTTTGTTACTGCGCGGCCCTTTGAAATGTTCAGAAATGACATCGGCTATATGAAGCAGAATGTAAAAATTGTCGGGCGCAACAGCGGCATATCCTACAGCGATCTTGGTTCCACCCATCATAGCCTTGAAGATTTTGCCATTATCAGGATGATCCCGGGCGTTACGGTGCTGGCTCCCCAGGACCCGGGGGAAATTACTTCTGCGGTAAAGGCAATGCTGGCGATGGACGGCCCAGTGTACATGAGAATCGGGAATAACCCGATACCGGAACTGTTTGAGGCGAAGCCCTTTACCATAGGAAAAGCATCTGTTTTGCAGGAAGGCAGTGATGTGGCAATAATCAGCACCGGCGCCCTTACCGGGGCGGTGTTACAGGCGGCGGAACTGCTGCGTTCCCAGGGCATCAAGCCCCGCATCATCGGTATGCCCACGGTTAATCCGATTGATCGGGCCGCTGTTGTCGACTGCGCTAAAATCTGCGGCTGTATTGTTACTGTTGAAGAGCACTATGTTGCAGGCGGTCTCGGTACGCTGGTGCAGGAAGTTGTCGGCGAAGAGTTTCCGGTAAAAGTAAAGAAGCTCGGCATTCCGCATACCTATGCCACAAGCGGTCCCTATGATGAACTTTTGGCCTACTACGGCCTTGACGCCGCCGGTATCGCAAAGAGTGTTGAAGGTTTTGTAAAAGGCTGACAGGGATAATAGAGTTATTGAACAACAACCATTAAAAAACGCAAAATACGGAGTATTTTGCAGGACTTGTTCGGCAACTAACCGAGTTGCCGAACAAGTCTAATAAAACAGCGATCACTCTATCAATGTGTTGAGTGAGTGAATCACAAAAAAACTATTCTGTGATATCAACCATCAGCACCACACAGGGGTCACTGCCGGATACACGGCCGGTATGGCCCTTGCCGGTATCCTGGGTCATGCGCAGCATACCGGGCTTACACAAAAAATCCTTGCCATCGGATGTTCCGATTTCAATTTCTCCGGATAAAACGATGATCAGCAATTTACCATCCGAAGGATGCCAGTCCAGAAATGTTCCCGGCTGATGGATATGCAGCCGCCATGCTTTGGCCGGGGCCCACTTGGTCAGGGTTTCAATCATATTCTCCGGGATGGGTACTATTTGGGAGACCCCCTGCTCATCGGTAAACTGTTTAAATAGTTCCATAAAAAACGCTCCTCTCTGTCATTAATGATAAAAGTTATAATACAAACTGTTTAACCTCACCAGCATTCAAACTAACAAGAACCGCAGAAATGCCGTCTGACTCATGGGTTTCATCTGAACTTAAGGAAATCAATTTTCCCTTTGTGCCGTCAAAATCAAGTACCGCCTTCGCGGCCTTTTCCGAACTGTTCAGCAGAATAAGAATCCGTTTGTCAGCGCTGATCATTTCCCGCAGCCGAAGTTCACCATCGGGATTACTCAAATGAATTCCCGTAAAGAGTTTTTGCGGCAGTAGATCATGGAGGTAGTTCAGATTTTTTTTCAATGGTTTGGTCATGTAGCGCTGAAAGAAGGTAGTGCCGATACGGATCGCCGTTCCCTTCCCATAGCTGTTGCGCAGAATAACCGGGGCGCCTTCCGCATCACGGGCAAGAACCTCTCCGGAGCCTGGCTTAAAACTTATACGCAGGAACCAGCCTTCGGGCATATATTTACCATCGTTCAGTTCAAATGTATTTGGATCGGAAATGATGTCATACAGAACACCGCCGAAGATACGATCCAGTACATCCTTGCTTTTTGGGGGATCGGGGATAAAGCCGTATTTATTTTTCATGGCAAACATGAAGTCGGCGATAAGAGTGCCGCCGTTTTTTACAAAACCATCCAGCGCCCCGTACAGTTTTTCTTCCGCGCCCATGCAGGACGGGGCAACCAATACGGCATTGGAGGGAAGCTCGCCGTTTATTATCTTTTCCTCACTGATAAACTTTACCGTTAAGCCTAAATCGCTTAGCATCTGGTACGCTCCGCACATACCGTCGGGAGCGTACATGGTATTACGGGGACTGTTCGGATCATCAGGGGGATTCCTCACGAAGCCGACAGTACCGCCCTCCCATTCCGCGAGCTGCCAGCTCAAAGTAGAATACAAAATATAGACATCCGGATCTTTCGGCTTTGCCGCATCAAACAGGGCCTGGTGTTTTTTGATAATATCGGTGATTTTGGTTAGTTCATCCAGGCGGTACGTGGAGGTACCGTCCGCGCCGGAAAGGCTCCATTCATAGGGTTCATGTCCGGACTTCCGCCAGTTAAGTACCCAGTAGATCACCCTTGATGCGCCTGAGCCGATTGCCTCCCAGGTATAATGCTGAATATCTGCTGCGCTGGGGGTCAGGGTAAGATGCCCGGTCATGATGGTAGGTCCTGCGTGCATCTCGGTTACTTCGTAAAAGCCATTGGGGTCCGGCGTGGCGCTCTTGATGATATCGCATTGATAGGCAATGTATTGGTGAAACTTGTAGGGACTTTGAATAATACGCATGGCATTATGGGGAATATGATTTGAAAGCCCGAGAAAATCCGCTTCTTTAGCATCTTTCCATGGGTCCTGTCCCCATGAAAGCATGTTCAGTCCTGTATTATGAGGGTTCACGTAAATAGGATGCACCTTGTCTTTTTTGCGAATAGTATTGTAAATATCCCGCAGCTTTTCACAGAGGTTATCCACCATAAAACGTTCCCAGTCCAGTGAATTGGGGAGGTGTTTATGATTTTGAATTGCATTACCGGGCTTAAGTCCCACGGTCTCAAAGCTTTCCGACTGATTAAACCAGACTTTGTTGAGGTTTTCGATTTCCTTATAGTGATCCTTAAGCCATTTGCGGAAGTCCCGGAGACTATTGGGGTTCTTTACCAGAGGACGGGTCGCTTCTTTCCAGCTTACCCAGGAATCCAGCGCCGGATGATCTGCGAAATGCCCGGCCACCTTTTCCACATAATCAAGTGCGATTGACCAGTATTCAGGATCATTCAAGTCGCCGAAATTTGCAAAATAGTCTGTGAGGTTCATCCAACCGGGAGGGTTTACCGCCCACATGGTACCCACAATTTTCATGCCGCATTTTTCTACTTCATCAAAGATGGCGTCATACACCGTGAAGTCCCATACATCTTTACGGGGGTTGATGATATCCCAAAACAAAAATACCCGTACAATACGAAGCCCCGCATGATGTGCCTTGCGAACCCATCCCCGTAGCTCTTCCGGCGTATCGCCCTTGTTCACGTAAATCTGCACGCCGATTTCCAGATCCCTTTTCAGTTCCATTTATTCTCCTCCCTGCTTTTTTGTAAAAACAAATTGTTTTACCTCCGCCTTTTTCATCTGAACCGCTATTGGAACTCCTGCCTGGAATATAAATTCCTTCCCGCCGGCAAGGGGCTTCATAGTACCATCCTCATCGGTCTTCAATACGGCAAATACTTCCTTTTCCGGATCCGTGTTCAGTATGATCAGGATACTCTGCTTGCCGTTTGTCAGCTCACGCAGCCTGAGCTGAGTATCAGGATTCAGCAGCTTAATGCCGTCAAATACTTTTTTCGGCAGCAGTATCTTGAGAAATACCAGAGCGCCTTTGTTCGGCTTGGTAAAATACCGGTTGAAAAATGCAGTACCTATCCGGATCGCCGTCCCCTTACCATATTTATGCCGGAACACCGCGGGCTCACCGTCCTCTTCCCACCGGGCTACAACTTCGGCGCCGCTCTGTTTGTAATCATCCTGGAACAGCAGCCGAAAAAACCATCCTTCGGTCTTAAGGCCCCCGCCTTCAAAATAAAAACCATCCTCCTTCGGATCTGAATCGTGCAGGGTAACGCCAAAAATCTTGTCCGTTATCGCCTTGTTTTCGTTGAAGATAAAACCGTTCTTGTCCCTCCAGGCAAACAGATGGTCCGCAATTAAGGTCCCGCCGCCTGTAACAAATTTATCCAATGCCTGAAGCAATCCGTCCCTGAATGAGAACAGCGCCGGCGACAAGAGGACCGCATCCGGAGGAAGCTTGCCCTCAAGAAGGCGCTTTTCATCAATGAAATTGACATGCAGCCCCAGGTCATCCAGCATTTCGTATGCACCTGCCATTGCGTCACAGACAAATTCCATATTACGGGGATTGTTCTTGTCATCACCAAAACTTTTCTGCTCAAACTGGTTAAAAGCCCAGCTCGTTTCCGAATGCAGTATCCATACATCCGGCTGAACTGCGCTTGTACTGTCAAACAGTTCCTGGTTGGCTCTGATAATATCTGCTGCCTCGCTAAGAGCCTCAAGCCGCGGGGTCGGTTTATCATCCAGGCCGTGTAAGGTTTCTTCCGCCCCTTCGTGCCCTGAATTCCGCTGATTGAACTTCCAGTAAAGGCACTTAGTCGCCCCGCTGCCCAGGTGATCCCAGATCTGGTGCCGCATCCGGTCCGCGCTTATTGACCACTGGAAATGCGCATTGGATGTCAGATTCGGTCCGCCGGTACTTTCCGTTACCCAGAATAAGCCGTTAGGCGCCAGCGTTGTGCTGCGGGTAATATCTACCGTGTAAGAGCCTGACTGCAGCTTGCGGTCAAGATCGAAACGTTCCCCGCCATAAAAGGGATGCTCCGAAACTCCCATAAAATCAACGGTACGCGCATATTCCCAGGGAGAACTCCCCCGCCACAGGTAATTGCGGGCTACCTCCGAAGGATTGATATGAACCGGATGAACCTTATCTATACTACGGATGGCATCGGTAATATCCCGCAGTTTCTCGCTCATGTTCCATACAGAAAAGCGGTACCAGTCCAGTGTATCCGCATACGCCCTGGTTTCCTGCACAGCGTATGAAGGTTTGCGTCCATATTCTTCAAAATCCTTAATGTGGTTGTAATGGAATTTATTGAACTCCTCAGTTGAGCCATAATATTCTTTAAGATATTTTTTAAAAACCTTCTGACTGTTGGGGTTGTCCCCTATTGGCCGCTGGGCTTCTTTATAATTAATCCAGCATTCCAGAGCCGGATGATTATGGTAGCGCTCCACAACCCGTTTTACCATGGCCAACGCGGTGGACCAGTATTCAGGATCATCCAGATCCCCGAAAATTTGAAAATACTGGGTAATGCCCATCCAGCCCGGGGGACAAGCCGCCCAAAGGGTTGCGCAGACCGAGAGGCCCTGTTTCTGACATTCGTCAAAAAGGGCATCAAAGGGATCAAAATACCATTCGTCTTTGGACGGGTTTATAATATCCCAGAAAATAAAAACCCTGACAACTGAAAGCCGCGCCTCTTTTATCTTACGGATCCAATAGCGGACCCGTTCCGGAGAATCATACTTGTTTACATAAAGCTGTGCGCCGAGCGCTACTTTCCGCGGAACCACAATTCTTTCAAGCTCTTTTCTTTCCATTTTCAATGCTCCCTTTTGTAGTTTCAAATTCAGTCCTGCATAACAAACCTTGTTACATGGACATCCGCATACATCCAGATTCCATAATAGACATCATCCCCGTTACGCCGGTAATCTGCCTGCCAGCCCTTTTCAGAATCAAAATGTCCGTTTTCAACGGTGATAAAATTGACATGGCTGGTTTTTTGAAAGTTTTCAAAATCCACCATATCCCCCTTATGATCCTGTTTTTTGCGCAGATCAAGATAAAATCCATCACCAACGCAGTAAAATTCATTTTTACCTGTCTGGAAAAGAAAACCCCTTCCCCGTTCGCCGCTGCGGATTGAGGGGTAACGATGACGAAAATCCAGTTTTTCAGGGGGAGTAAACTTTGCGCTGCAGCTGTAGCCGTCCAGATCGATCAGCTGGGCCGCCATACCCTCTTCCTGAATGATCGTATGTATTTTCCCGTGATGTTCAACAATCAGGGGAAGGGCGTCCTTTATCATGTTAAAGCTGTCTATGGTACTCAACAGCTCCGGCCGGGGCGCACCCTGTTCATCCAGAATATCCTCGGCGCCGAACATGAAGTATCCAACCGCGTCGTAATTGCCGATAGCGTTGAATATGGCCCATTCATTGGTTTTCCAGCGGGGGGATTCGGGAACAAAGAGGAGATTATCAGTTCTGCAGAAGGCGGCGCAGACCGCGCTGTTCTGTTTGATGCTGTCCAGATAAATATCCGGGCCGATAATATCAATATCCGGCGAAACGAATTTCCATAGATCAAGAACCTTGGCCGCGGCCCCGCCGGATGGGTAATCCATACCGGGTTGGTTAAAACCGCCGTCCCCATTCCACACATTTACGATCATGGGAAGTTTATGGATCGCCTTCCCGGCCTTTGCCACGTTATTAATGTATGTTCCCAGGGACCAGGCGCTTAAGAATTCCGAACCGTGACGGCCAAAGACCTTTCTCCAGTTGCCGCTGCTTGCGCCTCCGGCTTCCTGCCATGCCTGGCGCACACGGGATTTTTCCGGCAGCCCTGCCAGCAGGTTCATAATACCGGCGTCTACATCAGCCTGATATTCGGCCTCCCCTTCCGGGCCGTGATCACGCATACTCCGCGCGTTGATACCCGGTTCATTCTCCACCTGGACCGCGATTACCGTCCCCTGATCGTCTCTTTCCTTTATATGGTTCATCAGTGCGGTAAAGGCCGCGATATCCGCATTTAAATTCGCCTTGCAGTGGGAAGACAGCACCCCAGTCCGGAACCCATCATGGGTAATGACCCGGTGGAAACGATCAGGATTTTCTTTGACCCAGGGGGGTGTATATTCCATCTTGCCGTTTTTCCAGGTACCGAACCATAGGAGAATCAATTTACTGTTATGCTTTCGGGCACTTTCCAGTACCATGTCGGTCTGCGAGAAATCAAAATGGCCCTCTTCCGGTTCAAGGTATTCCCAATAAATAGGAATTTCTGCGGTATTGCCGCCGAGGGCACTCTGGGCTCTCCAAAAAATTTCCAAACCCTCAGGGGACTGCACATTTGAATTATGAACCTGGCTGCCGAATGGCAGGAAAGGATTCCCGTCCTGATAAAAAACCGTTTTCATCGCTGTTCCTCTATTGGATTCATTAGAGTTGTTCAATAACTTCAGTTATTGAACAACTTCCGCTAAAAAACGCAAAATGCGTCAGACTTTAGTCTGCGCATTTTGCAAGACTTGTTTAAGAACCAACCGGGTTCTTAAACAAGTCCATTTAATCAATTTTAATGGGGGTAGATGAATTTGTATATTATCAAAAATTGAATGGGTTATCTTTAAATGAAAAATCAGCAGGGGTTTATTGCCTTTTCAAATAATGACAGCCCTTTCAATTATTCATTATAGACAGAATTTTCCTGCGGGGTTTATAAAGGGTCATATGAGTGCTGCAAAAAACGAAAAAATCAAATCCCTAAGGCTTAATCACACCCTGATGTTGATGAGGCGGAACTACATGTTGTACATTTTTCTGCTCCCGGCGCTGCTTTACCTTGCCCTGTTTAGCTACGCCCCCATGTACGGCATCCAGATCGCCTTTAAGAACTTTGTGGCGAGTCAGGGGATTTTTGGCAGTAAATGGGTAGGTTTCAAGTGGTTCGAGACCTTTTTCCATTCACCCCGTTTTTGGCAGATACTGGTAAATACCCTGTCGGTCAGCCTCTATATGCTGGTTGCGGGGTTCCCCATCCCTATTATTCTGGCCCTGGTTATAAACTGCATTCCGGGTACCGGATTCAAAAGGGTTGCCCAAACCGTCACCTATATGCCCCACTTTATTTCTATAGTAGTTCTGGTAGGTATGATGTCCGTGTTCTTCTCCCCCCGTTCCGGCTTCATCAATACCATAATCGGAGCCCTTGGGGGGCCCGGTGACACCTACTTCTTTGGTACCCCGGAGTATTTCCGTCATCTGTATGTATGGTCCGGGGTATGGCAAAGCTCAGGGTGGGGTTCCATCATATATATAGCGGCCCTGTCGGGGGTAAGCCCCGAGCTGCATGAATCCGCTACGTTGGACGGGGCCACCCGAATTCAGCGTATATGGTACATCGACATTCCCAGCATTGTTCCGACCATGGTCATTTTACTGATCCTCAACTGCGGCAGTTTAATGAACGTTGGATTTGAAAAGGCATTCCTTATGCAGAACTCCCTCAATCTGGATGTGGCGGAAGTCATATCAACCTATACTTACAAAATCGGTTTACAGCATTTTGAGTACAGTTATTCAGCCGCCATAGGGCTTTTTAATAATATCATCAATTTTATTATCCTGGTACTGGTAAACCGTTTTGCCAAAAAGATATCCGGTTCCAGCCTGTGGTAGGCGAAAACCTTTTTAAAGGAGTTTTGTAAGATGAAAAAAAATGGAATCAGGATGCCGGTAAGTGATCGCATCTTCAATGTGATAATTCATATTCTGCTGATACTGGCGGTGATTGTTACCTTTTACCCCATCTTTTTTGTGGTGATTGCTTCGGTGTCAGATCCTATATATGTCAATTCAGGAACCTTTCTGCTGTACCCAAAGGGATTTACCCTGCTTGGTTATACCCGTGTTTTTGACGATGCCCGTATCTGGAGCGGTTATCTCAATACGATTATTTATGCGGTATTCGGTACTCTGCTGGGACTTTTCTGCAGCCTCCTTGCAGGCTACGCCTTATCCCGCAAGGATCTGCCGGGGCGGAATATCATCATGGCAATTATGGTGTTTACCATGTATTTCAGCGGAGGGTTGATTCCCTTTTATATGGTGGTAAAAAATCTGGGGCTCACCAATACCCGGATTTTAATGGTCATCCTTGGCAGTGTATCGGTATACAATATCATTCTTATACGATCCTTTTGTTCCATGACAATTCCGGTTGAACTACAGGAGGCGGCCTTTATTGACGGATGCAGTAATCAGCGTTTTTTTGTAAGCGTGGTACTCCCCCTGTCAAAAGCGATTATTGCGGTCATTGGACTTTATCTGGCAGTAGGATACTGGAACGCCTTTTTCAATCCCATGATCTTTCTTACCGACCGCTCGAAGTTTCCCCTGCAATTATACCTGCGGGAAATACTTTTAACCGCAAAAACATCTGACGCCGGTTCCAACAGCGATCCTGAAGCGGCGGTACGGCTGGAAATCATGATAGGGGTTATTAAATATGGGGTGATAGTGGTTTCCACTATTCCGATAATATGTGTTTATCCCTTCATCCAGAAATATTTTGTAAAAGGAGTAATGATCGGTTCAATAAAGGGGTGATAACCGGCTCCCATCTTGTTTTGTCTTTTACCAATTTTATAAGGAGAATAACATGAATCTGAAAAGAACAACCTATCTGATTTTGTCAGTACTGCTGACCATAAGTCTTTTGGCATGCAGCAAAAAAAACTCTTCGTCATCCCAGTCATCTCAGGCTGTTATGGACAATGGCAGGGAGATCATCGGTAACACCTATAGCAGCGGACTTCCCATCGTGAAGAATCCTGAAACCTTCAAGGTAGCCATATACCGTCATACCCAGGACCGGTCCAAAAGCTATGCGGAAAAGCTGGCCTTCATAAAGGCTCAGACGGAAACCGGTGTTAATATTGAGTGGATCGAATTGGTAGCCGGTACCGAAATCGAAAAAACCAATATCATGCTTGCCTCTGATTTACCTGATGCCTTTATCCATCTGGTAAACGAAGAAATGCTTGCAAAGAATACCGGGTCTTTTATCAACCTGGATAAGGACGGCCTGCTGCGGAAATACGCGCCCAATGTTGTGAAGCAGTACGAAGCTGAAATTCCCAATGTATGGGATACCCTGCGTTTTCCCGATGGGGCGATCTACTCCCTGATGACCGGGGTACAGACAAACTACGAACAAGATGGCGAAGGAATACAGATTATCAACAAGGCGTGGGTAGAAAAGGTCGGCAAAAAGCTCCCCACTACCCTGGAAGAATACTTTGACGTTATGAAAGCAATTCGCGACGGTGATCCGAACGGAAACGGCCTGAAAGACGAGATCCCCGTGGAATTCACCCAGGAAAACTGGGCCGCCACCATTCTCAACTTTGCAGGCCCCTGGGGCATTGCTGCGGATCGCGCCTCCGTTTCTGAACAGCAGTTCTTCTATTTCAGGGTTAAAAACGGAAAAGTGGAACCCACCATCAACACAAAAGCATTCCGGGATTTCCTTGAATTCTATCACAGGATGGCCGAAGAAAAGCTGATCGATGTGGAAGGGTTTTCCCAGACCAACCAGCAATATTTTGCCAAATGCCGGGAGTATGTGGTCGGTTCCCACATGGCCTGGACCTTTGACGGGTTCATACCCGACAAGGCTGGTGAATTTGTAGTGCTTCCCCCCATTTCCGCTCCCGGTTATCAATACGCAAAGACCGGCCAGCTGGACCGGCTGCGGGGTAACCGTACCGGCTTTGCCATTACCACAGCCTGTAAAAATCCTGCGGCTCTTTTACGCTGGTGGGATTATCTTTCCGGTACCACGGAAATTAAATATCTGACCCGTTACGGCGAGGAAGGAAACCTTTGGGAACGGGACAGTTCCGGCAAGGTCTGGACCATCTTCCCGGAAAATGAATCGGCAGACTTTAACCGGGAAATCAAGAAGTACACTTGGGGCGCTTTTAACTATGAGCCCCTTGTCATGAAAAGTGAGATGGAGCAAAACGACCCCATTAAATACCCCAAAGCGGTGGCCCGCTCCCTCATGGTGGATCAGGTCAAGAACTATCTTCTGACCGAGGTCGTCCCCATGCGCTTTGTCTCACCGGAAAAAATAAGTGAACGCAGCTTTATCGAAACCGAACTGATAAGCTATATGAATGGGTTTATCGCAAGGAGCATCCTCAACGGCCTTACCGAAGCCGGCTGGCAGGCGCATCTAAAGCAGCTTGATTCACTTAACTTCCCCGCCTGGATCCGGTGGTATCAGGACCTCGTGGACAATAAACTATAGTTTCAGAAACAACAGAAGTCCGCCTTCTTTCGATCTGCGGACTTCTGTTTTCTTACTTACTATCGCTTTGTACCAATTGCCGGTATTCATTGGGAGTCATATTCATATATGACTTGAATATTCTGATAAAACTTGCGGTTTGATTATACCCCGTTTTTGCCGCAATATCTCCAATTGTTATATCAGTACCGGACAGCAGTTCTTTCGCGTATGCTAATTTTTTCCCCGTGATATAGTCAGACAGATTTGTCCCGGTTGACGCTTTAAACTGGTGGCTCAGGTTTGAAATGGACATATCAAATTCATCCGCCACCGAACTGACATACATGGATTCATTCTTGTAATGACGATCAATATAATCTACTACCCGGGTCGCTATATTATCCTTCGGCGTTTTCTTTCCCGCATCCATTGATATTTGCCTGACCGTTTCATCCCGTATGGTATATATCATGTCGATCAGGGTTTCCATATCCGCCGGGGCGGAATTCTGATTATTTTCATCCTTCAAATTTTTTACCGAATGGTGCGAAATATTCAGCTCTTCCCGCGCCCGGATATAGGTGTTTAAAATATCGTAACACAAGGAATTGCAGAGGAAGGTATTGTAGCTTTGATCCCGTATCATATCGATGAGAATATCTGTTACCAACAATGTTTTTTCCAGATCGGCGCTCACAATGCTTTCGTAGAGGGATGCGAGTTCCGTTTTGGGATAGACAAACTGCAAGGCGCCCTGTGGGGGAGCGGAATGGGGCAGATCATCAAACATAAGTACCCCATTTTCGTAAGGCCGATCCCCAAAATGGCTTGCCATGATCACCTGCATGTAGGAGCGCTGAATTTGGGCGAAGGTATCGCAGATCCCCCCTATGGTTATCCGTAGCAGTTCCCCTTCCATGAGGCGTGATAAATAGCCGGAAACTTCCAGCATTTTTTCTTTGACCATGGCGTGATTGTCATTTGGGCATCCGATCAGAAGCAGGTAATTACCCTGTTTGGGATATTCTATCCCGTATAAGACATAATCTTCGGTTAATAAGTGCTGTATTTCTCCGCTCACATCTATCGGATATAAACGGCTGAGTTCCATTATGGCAACATACATATAGGGTGAAGAAATATTTATCCCCGCATTTGCACACTCCGATTCCCACTGTTCCCGGCTGCGGACCCTGCCGTGGATCAGCCGGATCATCAATTGCTCCCGAGCTCTTTTTTTCTCCAGAAGCAGATACCTTTCATCCATCCTTTCAAGGGCAAATGTCGCCTGCTCAAGCCCGTGTAAATTACCCGGTATATCTGAAATCTTTTTTCGGGCCAACTCGTTCAGCCTGATTATGGGTTGATAGTTATAAAAGGCTACCAGATAAACCAGCAGCCCGCAGATCAGGGCGGTTATAATCATGATTGCCGTAAACCGGCGCTGCAGGTTTATAATTTCCCGGAGCAGCACATCCTTCTCTATTACCCGGGTAAAATAAAGATCATATAATTCTGAATAAGTATTAATTTGGTAATACGCGGCGCCATTCGTCCCCAGAAGTTGTTCCGGCTGCCGCTGATTAACGTAGATTTTATCCATCATATCAGAGGCCATCGGTAAAAATGGATACAGCTTCCGCCCCTCTCCATCATTAAGAACAATGAATTCAGAAGCGCCCAACAGGCCGGACAGACTTTGTTCAGGGATATCAAATATTAAAAAACCTCCGTCATTTCCCGGCACAGGAACGATAAATTGCAGCACCTTATCCGCTCCGGAGTTCTTTTGCCATTCGCTTTCCCCCGGCAGGAGCCATTCTCCGGCCCTTACCCCGGCCAGCCGATCCGACACTGCGCGAAATTTGCCGTTCATCAGATATTGCCGATAAAAGACGGTATTATAGGTTCCAAGGTCTGTATAAAGCCAATTGGGTGTTGCCAGACTGTAAAAAGTCACCCCGTTAAAAAAACTGTGTGTCGCATTGATCCCCTGTAAACTTGCACGAATTTCCATATATGAGGTGTTGTTTTTTCGCAGGTTATGGCTTTTCGCCGCGTTCAATGTTGATATCTGCCCGCTAATCGCATACATCTGATCCAGCTGCGATTCAAAATCAATTTGCCGCTGCCGCAGACTTAAGCTGCTCTGACGCAGGGTTTCATTCCGGTAATACTCCAAAAAGTACCGATCACTCAACATGGAAAACAAAATCAGGGGCACAATCAATATGGAAAAATAACTGAGCGAAAACCGCCAAAACCCGCGGTTGGTGAAGATCGAAAATTTTCTTTTTCCCATATTTCCCAATATACAACGAATTTTATGGGATAGCAAGTTGCGGCGGGATGTCTGACCGCGCCCCCAGGCAAAATGCCGGGAGTGGGCCTAAAGATCATCCCTGGAAGACGGCGCTTGGAGCACACCTCAGAGGATACTCCAAGATGTGCTCCGAATCTTCGCGCCCTTAATGTGAGTAATACTATTTTTCCCCCCGTGCGAGTTTTACATGGGAATCGGCCATTTCGTATCCCGCTGCCTGGGCGCAGGCGGTATTCAGATCCAATGCCGTCACCACGGCTGCCGCGATTTCCGCCAGCCGCTTGACGCTGACATTTTCATCAACGCTCTTGCCGTATTTGGTACACCCCAATAGTTCCAGGGCTTCCCGGGCGGTACCGAACATGACGCCGCCGCCTATGGTGGCCAGTTCCATACAGGGCAGAGATACCATAAAGTGCAGTCCCCCCTCTGCTTCATCGGCCTGAACAAAACAGGAGGAGGATGAAATGACATGGGCCATATCCTGGCCGGTGGCGGCATAAAAGGCGGCCACCGCGTTGGCGGCGTTTACATTGAAACCCGAAAGGGTACCGCTCAGGTTGCTGCCCAGATAGCATTTATGGAACACCACCTTTTCTACACTCCGGCCGTTCACGCCGGGCTTGAACACCTTGGCCAAAACTTCATTGGACAAAAATACTTCGGTCTGGACCGACTTGCCCCGGCCGTGGAGCACATTGATATGGGCGTTCTTTTTGTCCGTGCACAGGTTACTGCTGATGGTAAGCAGCTTCCACTGGGGATTCTTCGCCAGGATATATCGGCAGATTTCCGCCGATGCCTTGGTGACCCCGTTCATCCCCATGGCGTCTCCGGTTTTGAAGATGAGCCTGAGAAACACCTTGGTCCCCAACTGATAACATTCGATATCATCCAGCCGTACAAAGGGATCGGGCACGGTGGACTGTAGTTCCGCTATATAACTTTTGTTGCCTGTAACAAAATTAATGAACTTCCGGGCGGTATAAATATCCGGCGCTTCGATCAATGGCGCACGGGTCATGCCGTCAAAATGAACCAGGGTCTTGAGTCCCCCCGCCAGGGAGATGGCCTTGAGTCCCCGCTGCACCCCCGCCACCAGGGCGGCCTCGTTGGTTGCCAGGGGGATGTAGATTTCCTCTTCGGGTTTGACATATTCCCCGCAGATCTTCGCGGGTCCCGCAAAACCCATGGGCAGTATGGCCCCGCCTATCTTCGACTCTATCCCCGCGAGGATCGCCTTCCCATCCTTCAAGGAACAGGTATTGATCACCGCAGCCTTGATCTGCTTAAGGGATTTTCCGCTTTTCTTTTCCAGGAATTCGCAGCGGAGTTCCGATGCTGTTCTGCAGGCCTCCGCTACTTTGCCGGGATCCGAATTATATTCCCGGACAAAAATTTCCGTCTCCAGATTCTGGGTTTTTATCTTCCCTTCAAAATACTCACTCTTAATAGCATCTAACATTTTACACCCTCCTTTTGATGTAACAGTGTGCTTAAGGTCTGGGCAAACTCACCGGTCTCTTCTATCTTCTTCTGATCGATACCGGTTTCAATTCCCATCCGGTGAAACATTTCGGTTAGTATCTCTGTGGCGCAGTTACCACGGGCTCCCGGTGCGTAGGGACAGCCCCCAAGCCCTCCGGCGGCTCCGTCAAATATACGTATCCCCGCGTTGTAGGATGCCAGATTATTGGCAAACTCAAGGCCGAAATATTTGTGGTAATGTACCGCAAGCCGCGCCTTCCTTAGGGATGCTGCGATCATTTTTGGAATCCCGTAAGCCGAATTCGGGTTTGCCATTCCGGTGGTATCCCCCAGGGAAATTTCATAGGAACCAAAGGACTCAAAGGCCAGGGCAATATCCAGGGCCTTTTTGGGATCCATGACCCCCTCAATGGGACAGCCGAACACGGTGGCGATGTAGGAACGAACCCGTATCCCCGCCTGTTTTGCGGCCCTGTTTATCTCCTCCACCCCCTTAAGGGATTCGGCAACACTACAGTTGAGGTTCTTTTTATTGTGGCTCTCGCTGGTACTCATAATGGTCACCACTTCCTCAAGCCCGCATTCCAGGGCCCGCTCAAAACCTTTCATGTTGGGAATTAAAGCGCTGTACACCACGCCGCTTTTGCGGGTAATGCCCTGAAACACCTCTTTGGCGTCCCCCATCTGGGGCACCCATTTTGGATTTACAAAGGAAGTTACCTCAATCCGTTTGCAGCCCGCTTCCGTAAGACGGTTAACCAGTTCTATCTTTTTTGCGGTCTCCACAAATACCGGTTCTGGCTGTAAACCATCCCGGGGTCCAACTTCGAAAATTTCTACCGATTCCATTATTCCTCCCCAGGCAGCATAACAGCCCTGCCGTTCAGTTGATCAAACCGTTCCAGCGCCCGCTTATAGTCTTTCAGGGGCATTACTTCTCCCACATAATGTTCCAGTTTTACCCGGCCGCTTTCCAGCAGATTTCCAAGAATATCCCAGGTAGTATACATGTGCCGCCCGAAAATTCCGGTTATCTGTAATTCCCGGTATACAACCCGGTACATAAAATTCGGTATGGTCAAATCCCCGCCCACCATACCCACATGTACCAGCCGTCCGGCAATTGCCAAGGCATCAATAGCCTGATTTATCACCCTGGGACTGCCGGTAAAATCGATAACCGCACCCAGCCGGGAGGTGTGTTTTTTAATTTCCGTCACAAAATCTTTTTCTTTCCCGTTGATTGCCGCATCGGCCCCTACCTTCAGGCTATAGTCCAACCGCTCCTGATTTATATCCAGGGCAAATACCCGGCTCGCCCCCATGGCTTTTGCCGCCTCACAGGCCATCAAGCCGATAGTACCGGTTCCAAGGATTGCAATATGCGCCCCCGATGGCCCTGCTTTCTGCAGAGCGTGTATCGCCGTACCCAGGGGTTCATAAAGGGAGCACTGAACATAATCCGCATTTGCCGGCAGCTTGATCGCCGATATTTCCGGCAGCCTGATATAATCCGCAAAGCAGCCATCCACATTGCGCCCCAGAACTCCCATGTTGTTGGAGCAGATGTGCTGATTCCCTGTCCGGCATTCCCGGCAGCTTCCGCAGGGAATATGGGTCTCCCCCGCCACCCGGTCTCCGACGGCAAATCCCTTAACCAATGCCCCTGTTTCCACCACTTCACCGGCGAATTCATGTCCCAGGGTAAAGGGCAATGCATAATGGGCCGCCGCTACAAGGGGCGTCCACTCAAAGACTTCCACATCGGACTTACACATTGCCGCCGCTTTCACCTTGACCAGCAGATCATGGGGGCCTGCTTTTGGCGTTGGTATCTCTACAATCTCCGCGCCGGGTCCCTCTTTTAATTTACGTATGGCTTTCAACTTTTTCCCTTACTCCTTTACCCGGAGCTTCGCTATTTTGTTTTCGTCGGGTATCCGTTTAAGGCCGACATTTTTCAATTCCAGGAGGGATATTTCCACCAGATACAGGGCGGTGGTCCCCTCCTCCAGATGGCCGGTATAGGCTTTTTCCAAATCCGATACCACCATGTGGAAGTGGGGATGCCCGTCCACCACGATTCCCTGTAAGGAGGCGAGCTCCATGGGTTTTTCCAGGGTAACAAATTCGTCCACCGGTTCCTTTTCAAAGCCCGTTACCCGGTGAAGTACCACCCTGGAAAGGGACCCAATGGCGCTGGTTATCACCGCATCCCGGATTCCGTATTTTTCCAGAGCGGCGCGGATACTCTCCAGAAGCAGATCCCCCCGCTCCAGATTGATAACAATCAGGCGGCCTGCGCCTTCCTTACAAAAACTAATCATTGGTGGCTCCTCTCTTATTTCGTATTCATCCTGTCCAGGGAAGCGTCCGGTTTAAGGCCGAGTTTCTTGTAATGGTCGGCTCGTTTTTTCTGATCATCTTCCATGATGGGAATGGCAAACTTAAGCACATCCTCGGCCCTTTCGTAGGGGATAACCAGCACGCCGTCATCGTCGGCGCAGACGATGTCCCTGGGCTTTACGGAAACACCGGCGCATTCAATGGGCACATTGACACCGGCGTTTTCGAGTCTGCCGTAGACATGGTTAAAGGTGCGCCGGGTGCAGAACACCTTGACCCCTTCGATATTGGATTCTTCAGAATCACGGCAGGCCCCGTCAAGAACCACACCGGCCACGCCCTTGATCATGCTGGCGGCGCCGATTTCCGAACCCCAAAGGCCGCCGGGATAACCGCCCATATCCACCACCACCACCATATCGGGGCAGGTTTCCGGGGTCAGGCCTTTGTTAAAGGTATAGGTATCGGAGCACCATTTCCCTAATTCATCATAGTATTCCTGTATGTCCTTGCACACCTTGACGTCCCGTTTTGCGGGAACCAGTTTTACCGTATAGGCAAAACCCGCAAAGGTGATTCCGGGCCGCAGGGGCCGCATATTGTCCCGCATGGTGCCCATATTAACCAGACCCAATGCGTCCATTCCGTCTCCCAGATCGGCAAGCCTGCACTTCCTGACCAATTTGATAAGTTCCTTGTCGTTCATCCCGTTCCTCCGTAAAATATAATTTTGCTGTCAGCTAATCATCCTGACGCATTAAACCCCGCAGTATTCCGGTAATACCAATTGCCAGAACAAAAATTATCACCCCAATAACGCTGCCGTACCCCAATTTGAAATATGAAAAAGCATTGACAAAAAGGTGCAGCGGTAAAACCTCGGTTGCGTGATTCGGCCCGCCCATGGTCATTACCCAGATAAGATCAAAACTTCGCAGGGAACCGACCACCTGGAGTATTATTACTGTTTTTAACACCGGAACAGAGAGGGGGATGATCATTTTTATGTGCATCATCAGTCCGTTCGCCCCGTCCAGGGAAGCGCTTTCCAGCACCTCCTCATTCAAGCCCATAAAGCCCGAATTAAAAAGCACTATCTGTATCCCCACCTGGTTCCAGACCTGGGCAATGATAATGGCGGACAAGGCCAAATTCGGAACCGCCAGGGGTGAAATATAATATTCACCCAGCCCGACGGCGGTCATCAGGGGCTTCAGGATACCGATGGAGGGGCTGAAAATATAACCCCAGACAAAACCAACCGCCACCGTGGTAAGTACATTGGGCATAAAAAATATGGTCTTAAAAAAACGGTGCCCTCGAAGCTGCATGTAAACCAGATATCCCAGAATATACCCCAGGACGACCTGGATAACCGTAGTAACAAACATAAAGATGAGGGAATTTTTCAGGGATTTCCAGAAAAGATTATTGCTAAAAACTTCAATGTAATTATCAATGCCGCCGAACACCTTCTGGGTAAGGGTGGGCCATTTATAAAAGCTTAATAATATTCCCTGGGCAAGGGGATAAAGCAGAAGAACGATATAATAGATCAAGCCGGGAATTACCAAGAGCGTAAGAATCCCTATATCCTGTTTTTTTACTACCATGGGAACAGCCCTCCTTTTCCTGTTAAGATCATCCTTTGATGGCCCCGGCGGTAATGCCCTTTTGAATTTTCTCCTGGGCAAAAATATAGAAAATAATATTCGGGATAATGGCTATCAGTATTCCTGCGCAAAGCTGGGTGTATTCGGAAACATACTCGCTGATAAATCCCATAAGCCCGATGGGCAGGGTTTTTGAAGTTTGCTTACTGAGCAGCAGCATTGCTACCATCAGTTCATTCCAGGCATTGAGTACCGACAGAATGGAAACGGTCGCTATGGTATCCCTGGAAAGGGGGATGGCGATATTCCAGAAGATCCGGAAGATTGAACAGCCGTCGATATGGGCGCACTCTTCAAGTTCCCGCGGGATGGTACTCATAAACCCTTCCAGAATAAAAACCGAAATAGGTATCCTGAAGGCCCCGTAGATCAGGGCAAGGGCGGATAAACTGTTCATCATTTTGAGATTATTTGCCAAAATATAAAGGGGGATGATTGCGGAATTGATAGGTATCATCATCCCGGAGATTACTACAAAATACAGAAGCCGCTTAAAACGAAACTGAAACCGGGAAAGCACGAATGCCAAGGGAATACAGGCCAGATTGGTAAAAACAACCGTCAGGGCCGACACAACGATGCTGTTGGTCATGAAATAGCCCATCTTCGACCGGGTCCAGGCTTTAACAAAATTTGAAAACTGCGGGACCTTGGGGAATCCCCAGGTATTAAACGTAAGTTCATGCTGGGTCTTAAGGGCCGCAAAGGCAAGCCATAAAATTGGGTAGAGCACAATGATCGTCATCAAAAACAAACCGGCATAACAGAAAAACATAGTCCCCGGGCTCATCACCTGGCCGCTTCTGCCGCTGAAATTACGCATATTGCTTTTTTTGACCACTAACGCCGCCATAATACCCCCAAGGTTCAAAAAGCAGGGATGTCCGGGAAACAGGCAATTCCCCGGACATCCCATCAATGTTTATTTTTTGCTCCTAAGATAATCCTGAGCGGCCTTTTGCACTTCCGCAACCGCCTGGGTTACCGTAAATTCACCGGAAACTATTCCGGGCATGGCGGTCTGCTTGATGGCAAGGTCCACGCTGGGCACGGCATAGGAATCCATGGAATACATATAAACAGGGGCTTCGACATAAGCGTCCACGCACTGATTAAAGATCTTCATGGTCTTGGTACGATCGTAGTCGGTGACGCCGGCATACACCCGGGACCCGGTTTCCTGGAGCTTTGCATTGTAAACCGGGTCGCAATAGGCTTTGGCAAACCGTACCACCGCATCCTTGACACGATCATCCAGGCCCACCGGGATCATGAGTCCCCAAATGTTTCCGCCGATATGGATGGAGGGATCCCCGTCAGGGGCATCGGTAAAGGCCGGCCAATCGATCCGCTCAAGTTTGTTGATAAATTCTTTGCCCCCGGCGGTTTCAAAGTTGGCTCCCTTCCAGGCGCCCTCATAGTACATGGCGGCTTCGCCCCGGGCAAAGGCCTGATCAGCTTCGGTAGAACTCATACCCAGAACACCCCGGGGATAAAGTCCGGCGTCAACCAGCTGCTTAAATTTTGTCATGGCGGTAACAAAACCGTATTGGGGATTATCCCACTGATCCATGGCGTTGCCGCCGGTCAGCGCATCGGTCTTGGCCTTCCCGGCAACCCGGGCCATCAGGGCCGACGCAAGCCATGCAAAGCGGATATCCTTTCCGCCGGTAACCATCAGGGTGATCCCTGCGGCCTTGGCCTTTTTGGTGAGATCCAGAAGATCATCAAAGGTCTTGGGCGGCTGCCAGCCGTATTTTTTGAAAATCTCGGTGTTGTAATAGAAGCCGTCGATACTTGCCTCGGTGGGCATCATCATAATCCGGCCATCCCGGTAGGCCATGGAATCTATGTTCTTCTTGAGGAACCATTTACTGAATTCAGGATTCGCCTGTATGATGGGACGCCAATCCTCAATTTTATTATCCCTCATAAATTCATTGGCATAACTGGTAATACAACAGCTTATCTCCGGGGGATTTCCCGCGGCCATTTCTACCGTTATCTTGGTACGCAGATCCGCTGACGGCAAAAGGTCGGCCTGGACTTTGATATCCGGATTGTCCTTTTGGAATTTTTCCAGCATGGCATTAAAGAGTTCGTTGATGGGCCCCCCTACGGTTTCCGTACCCATGTACCGAATTTCCACCGGCTTTTGACCGCCCGTTGCGGCCTTTTCACCACCGCCCCCCGCAAAGACATTCCCCGTAATACCGGTCATAAGGACCGCCGCCAAAAACAGGGAAACTAAAAACACGCCGATTTTTTTCATTGATTTTCCTCCTGAATGAATTTAATCCCGACATCTTCCCTCGGCGACGCCAAGGGGATAACCGCCCTGCCCACACCATCGGTGACCAATATCCCGGTTTCGCCTGCCCAGTGTCCTTTTTCAGGATCAAACCAGGAATAGCGGTAACGGGTATTCGGTAAAAACCCCCGAATCGTTGGGGGAGGACAGTCTTTCTCCAGATACATAAGGGCGTAATCTTTTTTCGCAGTAATCATGCAAAAAGCCCAGCCGCGGTAACCCATGGGGCCGCCCGCCTTGTTCGGCGTTACCAGTTCACTGTCAGGCATCAGTTCTTTGTACCGGTCACCCTCGGAAAAAATAAAATTCTTAAGCAGCGGCGCCTCTGCGCCGGATTTCAATTTTATGGCATCGGTAATTTTATAGACCGCTTCTTTTTCCACATCGGCGCTCCACAATCCCTGGGCGCCGTAAATGAATCCCCCCAGGGCGCCTGAGAGCAGGCTGCCGTAGAGCCCCGCCCGGCAGTTCAGTTCCGCCTCATGGGAATCCAGGGGCGGATTGTCATCGGGAAATCCCGGATAGTAGGGCTCCCCTGCGATGGCAGGCCGGGGAGGATCGCTGCGGTAAATGTCCGTTAAATACCAGTGGTGATCGTGTTCACGCCAGTTGCCGGTCTGGTGAAAGGTAAGCCAGGGGGCCTCTTCGCTCCCGCCGAAGTTGACCAGGGTTGAGGGGGACGCATTGGTTCCCAGAAGGGTTCCAAAGGGCGGCGGCCCGTATTGTTTGAGCCAATTGTTAATGGGTTCGTTAAATTCCCGGGAAGGAATGGAACAGGCCGGCCAGTCAAAATGAATGGGCGAAAGCAGGCAGAAATGGGCCTGATAACGGGCAAACACATACTGAATATACCGGGTATAGGTTTCGGGCCATCCGCCGTACTTTTTCCACACCGTTGAAATATCCCGGCGGGCAACCTCAATAAAACTCAAAATCCCGTGGTTGTGGAGGTAATCAACTTTTTTGTCCATGTGGCGGAAGTATTCAGGGTTGATGCGGTTAAAATCGGGAACCACCTTTTCATAACCCTTGACGTTTCCGGGAAAAAGAAAGGGCCGCCCGCCCTCGTTGTGCATATCCTTGGCGGATTCGGTTCCGGCCTGTTTCCAGGCGGAACGGGCCCAGACACCGCTTTCAATTTCAATCTCCGGGGGCAGAGCGTCATTGGCCCAGGTAGGGTGTCCCGCCAGCATGGCGATGGTATTGTAGCCCTGGGCCGCGCGGAATTTTACCAGGTCCTTAAAATAGCCATCTTCCAAGGGACGCGCCCTTTCATCGTCGCTCCATTTAAAACGAAATGTGGGCGCCGCCCACCAGGTATCGCCGACCATGAAAAAACTTTTACCGTCGGGGTGAACAAAACTGTGACCCTTCCTGTCCGGCCTGAGTATGCCCCGGCGGGAAATGTTTTCCTGTTTCTCTTCTTCCGTCCAGGGAAGGGCGGTAAAGCTGCCGGTCTTGCCGCAAAGCCCCCTGTCCTGCCGGGAAGCGCCGCTGGTATAGGTCCAACTGCCCTTTTCAGTGGCGGTAAACCGTATCTTAAAAACGCTTCCCCCATCCCAGAAACCAAAAACCCGTTTCTCAAAGCCGGGCCCCTTCAGATCAATCCAGACATCAATATCCCGGTAGGGATTTTCGTATTTCTCAGCGGCGTTGAGGCTTAGCTCCTGAACTTCCCAGACCTTCATTTTTAGATGGTACAATGGTTTTTCCAATACTAAAACGGAAAATTTTAATATTTATGGGAATTTTTTAATGAGTGTGTTTTTATATATGCCGGGTCATATATTCCTTGGGGCTAAGGCCGGTGATTTTATGGAAGGTTTTACTGAAATACCCCGTATCCTCGTAACCGACCATTTCAGAAACCTCCCCAATGCGGTATTGCCCCGATCGGATCAGCTTTTTCGCCTCCGCCATTTTTACCCCCGTCACATATTCCACAAAACCAAGGCCGGTACAGCGTTTAAAGAGGGAACTCAGGTAACCTGAGCTCAAGCCCAGGTGTTCCGCCGCTTCATTAAGTCCGATGGGTTTACTAAAGTTCTTCGCCACATAGTTTTTGACCTCCGCCGCCATCATATCGTCATGGGACCTTTCCTGAATCGAAAGGCGCCAGTCAAGGATGGAAGCCTCAAAGGTCTTGAGCCATTCCCGCAGACCCTCAAGGGTTTCAATCTTTCCGATTACTTCGTACTGGTTATCGGTAAAGGGACTTTTCCCCGTATTGCTGCTGGCAAAAACGGAAAAGGCGGCGCTCACCAAGGAAAAGCACAGGTTAAAGGCTTCGGTTTTGGAAATTCGCGGAGCAGGGGGCGGAACACTACCGCTATTAACCGGATCACTGTTCAGCGGGTTCCTGATCAGGGCCCGTACCGGCGGGGCCAGGATGCCATGCATATCCTTGAATATCCCCTTAAGATCTTCGCTGCGGCGCAGTTCCAGGGCCTTCCGAAAGGGATCCTCCCAGTCAAAAATAGCGGCGCTGCCGGCGGCTTCCCCCCGTACTTCGGAGGACCGGATTATGGTTCCGTATCCCCGGTAAAAAACCTCATCCGTCGCCTTGACGGCGTCTATCATAATCCGGGAGATATCCTGTATGCCGCCCTCAAAAGAAGAAATACCCACCGCGGCGTTCAGGTTAAGGTACTGTTTTAACATATTGATAATAATGCCGCCCATTTCGGTTATCCTGTTTTTTCCTTCCACGGGACTGTACACAAAGAGGCAAAGTCCGGTGTCCTCCAGAAAGGATATACCCGCAAAGTACTGCCTGGTAATATTGTTAATGGTACTGTGGGCCGCCATCTCAATGGTACGGCGATCCCCTTCGCCGAGGGAAAGGCCCTTGTCGGGCAGGGAAAACCGTACGGCAATACAGGAAAGCCTATCCTTATCGATCTTCGGATTCGCCAGCTTCAGGGTATCTGCCAAATCATCCTCAAGATAATAACCGGCCAGAACCCGGCGCAGGGCGACCGCCACCCGTGAATAGGGGGAAATTTCCCGTTCCTGTACGGAGTTGTTTTCATAGAGGATTATCCGCTTCTGGTTTTCCAGGGTCTTCTTCAAAATATCAGGGGAAAGTTCCAGCTTTAAAAGATAATCGGTAATTCCATAATCCATGGCGGTTTTTAAAAGCCCGAATTCCTCATAGCTTGAAAGTATCACATACCGGCTTTTGTCATATTCTTTCCGGGCGCTGCGGATCATCTCAAGCCCGTCCATAACGGGCATTTTAATATCCGTAATGACGATATCCGGCTTGTCCCGGAGTATCAGTTCCAGACCCTTTTCCCCGTTTTCGGCCTCCCCCAAAATCCGGTAGCCTTCCTTTTCCCAATCAATAACGGATTTTAAATTCGTCCGGACTATGGCGTCATCGTCAATAATAACTATCCCCAGCATTTACATTTCCTTTTTGGGGAACCGGACATAAACCCTGGTATACTCCCCTTCCCTGCTTTCCAGCGAAAGACCACCGCAGCCGAAAAAAAGTTTTATCCGTTTGTCCACATTGATAAGCCCCACATGGGAAATGTCTTTCCCCTGATCCTGTTCGCCGCTCAGGAGGGTTTTTATTTTTTCCTCCGGAATCCCCGCTCCGTTATCCTCCAGCAGGATGATCACATCCTCCCCTTCGGAGCGTATTGAAACAGTAATGTTACCAACCCGGTCAACCCGGTCCAATCCGTGGGAGACCGCATTCTCCGCGAGGGGCTGCAGGGTAAACCGGGGGATCAGGCAGTTCTGCAAATCTTCGCTTTCAATATCGTACTGCACCACCAGTAAACCATTTCGCCGTATCCTCTGAATATACAGGTATTTATCCAGCAGTTCCAGTTCCCGCCGTATGGGTATCTGTTCGGCGGTACCCTTGGAAATTTCTTTGAGCAAAGTTCCCAGGGAACTCGCCATGGAAGATATCCCTTCGATCTTCTGAATATCCGCCATCATCTTGATGGAATTGAGTACATTATAGATAAAATGGGGGTTTATCTGGTTCAAAAGCACCCGGTATTCAAGCTGGGATTTTTCATGCTCCCGCCGGATAAGTTCCTCCATGAGCGCGCCTATGCGTCCGGCCATTTCATTTACCCCCCGGCCTATCTGCCCCATTTCATCATCCCCGGTAATTGAATCATCCTGCGCAAAAATACCGGTGGAAACTTCCCTGAGCCTGCCCAGAATGGCGCCCAGCGGTTTGGTAAGACGGTTCGACAGATAGGAGGTCAGGATAAAAAACATGATCACCGTCAACAAAAAAATTATCACCAGCATTATCAGAACAAAATTGGCCTGCCTGTCCAGGCCGCGCAATGAATGCAAGAGCAGCATGGTCATTCCCGAGCGGCCGGATTTTCTGAGGGTAATGGAATAATGTCTGCCCCCCAGCGTGACAAAGGAACTGCCCTCAGGGGAACGGCCGACTTTCTGTATCAATTCCTCGTCCAGGGCGCCGCCCGTCATGTTCTGATCCTGATGAAACACGATCCGGTAATTCTCATCAAAGAGGATGATGCTCCGGTTCTCGTCCATGTGGTAGTCTTCAAACACATCGCTTATTAGGGCCGGATTAAAGGCAAGGGTATACCAGCCGATCTTTTCCCGTGTGTCCGCAAAAATAACCGGCCGGGTAACAGGAATGATATATCCGCTGGTTTGATAAACAGCAGGATTTTTGAATATTCCGGGCCATACCACTTTCCCGTTCGCCGCAATTCCAATGCTATGCCAGTCATAGGATTCCAGATCCCCAACCCAGTCGGCATCGGGGTTGGAAGATTTTAAGGTGATACCGTTGTCGCCCCGGATATATAAAAAAACCACATACTTTCCTATGGAACTGGAATTCAACTGGTCAATAATGGTACGCTGAATCGCCGGTATATCCCGATCAAACCGGCCCATATCTTCGGAATAATCCCGGATCAGCGCGGTTTCAACCCTCCGATTTACATAAATCCAGTCGGAAAGTTTCTCGCAGAGGATAAACTGCTTGTCCACATTGCCCATCAGATAGACAATATCGTTCTCGTCGGTTCTGACAAGGTTCTCCTCAAACATTCTGCGCTGGGTAAAAAAATAGAGAAAACTGATGACAACGGACACACAGAAAACCACGATCATGAAGGACCAGGTTACCCGGGATTTAAGGGACCAGCTGTTCAGGCTTTTCATACTGGTTATTCTAAGCCTGAATTTCCAATTCCGGCAAGCTGACGGAATTTGAAGAAATTTAACCACGAACCACAACGAAGCGAACCTTCGGTTCGAACACGAACATTTTTGTACAATTTTGTGCTTTTTTCGTGGGGTTTGTGTCGTTCGTGGTTAAATTTCTTCTGTCCGTGAGGGTCAGTGTGGAAGAACCCGCTTACGCGGGGGTATGTTGATTTTCGTCAATATTCGTACCTTGTATTGCTTTTTACGAAAAAATCATATATACCATAAATAGAGGTTTTTAAAATGGCAAATCTAAATATCCGGGTTGATGATACGCTCAAGGAACAAGCGGAAGCTGTTTTGGACTATATCGGAATGAGCCTTTCGACGGCGACCACCGTGTTCCTGAAACAGGTGGTTCATAGTAACGGTATGCCCTTTGAACTGCGGGCCGACCCCTTTTACTCCCCGGAAAATCAAGAGCGGTTACGGGCCGCCATAAAACGTATGGATGAAACCGGCGGAACTGTCCATGAATTGATAGAGGATGAGGATGATTAAATCCTGGGATGATGGGGCTTGGGAAGCCTATATCTACTGGCAGACCCAGGATAAAAAGACCTTAAAACGGATTAATAGTCTCCTGAAAGATATTGATCGGCATCCCTATGAGGGGATCGGAAAGCCCGAACCGCTCAAGTACGAATATGCCGGCTGCTGGAGCCGCAGAATCGATGAATATAACCGTATAGTTTATCGCGTAAAGGATAACCGTCTTGAAATTATCCTCTGTGGTTCCCACTACCAGGATACATAAGAACCAATCCCCCAGGGGTTCCGGGACACGAAGGACACAAAGGAAAGAAAAGCCAGAAAGCTACTTTATCTTCCTCCTCTTCCTTCGTGCCCTTTGTGTCCAAGAACCCGCTTGCGCGGGGGAGAGCACGGACTTTTGCTTTGACTTCTTGCCTTTTGTCCGTGTGGTCCGTGAGGTCGACTTTTCCACTCTTTGGGTGGAAAAGTGGTTAAATTCAGAATTCCTGAGGGTATTAACAGACAAGCGGAAAAGTGGTATATTCATCTTATGTTAACAGTGCAGAACGTAACCAAAACCTACGGCTCCAGGAAGGCGGTGGATGACATCAGCTTTACCCTGGGGGATCACGGGATTCTGGGCTTCCTCGGTCCCAATGGGGCGGGAAAGTCCACCACCATGAACATCATCGCCGGGTATACCTCCTCCGCCTCGGGAACGGTGACGGTAAACGGCCATGAGATTCTGGACGACCCCATCGGGGCCAAAAAGAACGTGGGCTACCTTCCCGAACGCCCCCCCCTCTACCCGGACATGACGGCAAGGGCCTACCTTTCTTTCATGTTTGACCTTAAAAAGATCGGCCTTCCCAAAAAGGCCCACGTTGAGGAGATCTGCGGCGCGGTGGGGCTTGGCCCGGTACAGGACCGGATCATCAAGAACCTGTCCAAGGGCTACCAGCAGCGGGTGGGGCTGGCCCAGGCCATGCTGGGTAATCCCGGCCTCCTCATCCTTGATGAACCCACCGTGGGTCTCGACCCGGTGCAGATCCTGGAAATACGGAGCCTTATCCGGGAACTGGGGAAAAAATCCGCGGTGATCTTTTCTTCCCATATATTACAGGAAGTCCAGGCCGTGGCGGACCGGATCATCGTGATCAACAAGGGGGTCCTTATCGCCGACGACACCCTGGAAAATCTGTCCCATGCGGCGGGGAACGACAACCGGCTGCTCCTTACGGTGGATGGTTCCCCCGACGGGGACGCGGAATCGCTGCTGCAGCTCTTCCGGACAATACCGGGCCTGAAATCCGCAGAACTTCTGGGGAACAACGCCGAAGAGGCGGCGGCCTTCGATTTTACCCTGGAAAGCGAGGGCGGGCAGGATATCAGGCGGGAACTTTTCCGCCGCCTTGCGGAAAAGGGCCGGCCCATTCTGTCTCTGCGGAAAAGCGGGATGTCCCTGGAGGACGCCTTTATCAGAATTACCGCCGGCGATAACGCCGCCCTCTCGGCCCTTGCGGGTGCGAATGCGGAATCAGGCGAAAAGGAAGGTGACGAATAATGGCCGCGATTATCAGACGGGAACTTGCCGCCTATTTTGCTTCACCCATAGGGTATGTGTACCTGGGGGTGTTTTATTTTTTTTCAGGATACTTTTTCTTTGGGGGAGTATTGCTCAGCAACAGTACGGTGATGACCCCGGTGTTTCAGACACTGATAACCATCGTCATGTTTCTTACCCCGGTGCTGACCATGCGGCTCATGTCCGAGGACCGGCGGCACAAGACAGATCAGGCGCTGCTCACCGCCCCCATCACTTTAGGGGCCATTGCGGGGGGTAAATTCCTCGCCGCCGCCCTGGTGTATACCGCGGGAATTTCAGTTACCCTGGCCTATGCCCTGGTGCTTAGCTTTTTTGGTTCCGTGAACTGGGCCATGGTTTGGGGAAGCTATATCGGCATCCTTCTTTTGGGTTTTGCGTTCATCTCTATAGGACAGTTTATTTCGTCCCTTACGGAGAATCAGGCCATCGCCGCCATCGGCAGTTTTGCGGCGGTGCTGGCCTGCTTCCTCCTTGACGCCCTGCAGTCGATCGTCCCCTACCCCTGGCTTGCAACGGCCCTCCGGGGAATTTCATTTACCAGAAGATACACCCCCATTACCAATGGCATTCTGGGAATTTCAAATCTGTTTTTCTTCATCAGCGTCTGCGGAATATTCCTGTTCCTTACTACCAGGTCGCTTGAAAAAAGAAGGTGGAGTTAGCAATGACCTTTAAAATGCCGGGTAATCCCTTCAAGAACCGGAACGTCCGTTACGGGATCGTTTCCGTGATCATCACCATAACGGTGATCCTCTTTATCGTGCTTTTGAATGCGGCCCTTGGCGCCCTGTTCAACAAGTATCCCCTGGATATCGATCTTACCGAGGACCGGATCTTTGAGGTCTCCGAGGACACAAAAAAGTTTCTTGCCTCCCTGGAAGATGATATCAATATTTATGTGTTTAATACGGAAGACCGCTTTATTGCCAGCAGTCCTGTTGAATATTTTATTCAGGCCAATGAGGTGATCAATAAATACCGGCAGCTTTCCCCCCGGGTAAAACTGCAATACATCGATCTGGTCCGCAATCCCGATTTTAACGCCCGCTATCCCGATGTAACGATCAATGTGAATGATATACTTATCACCGCGGGGGGAAAAACAAAGGTCGTTTCCCCGATGGATCTTTTTAACATCCGATCTTCCTATTACGGATCTTATGTGGCGTCCTCCAAAGCGGAGCAGACCATGACCTCAGCATTACTGAATATTGTCAGCACCAGGAAAACCCTTGTGTCGGTGATAACCGGTCATGGGGAAAAGGATGCGGATATTGCGGGTTTTCTTGAACTGTTGAGCCTGAATACCTGGGACACGGTAACGCAGAATCTTCTTACCGAAGAAATAGCCTCCGACGCTTCCCTGCTGATCCTTGCTTCGCCGGACCGGGATCTTTCCTTTGAGGAATTGCAGAAAATCGACGCCTTCCTTGCGGGGGGAAATAACCGGATCCTTTTCTGCCTTTCCGATATAAGGCAGCCGGTGTTGCCGAACCTTAAGGCCTTCCTCGCCGAATGGGGGCTTGAGGCGGAGCAGGGAACGGTGTTTGAAACCAATTCCGCAAGAACAATAAATGATCCCTTCATCGCCTTTGCGGATTACGCCGAGGAAAACTATTCAAAAAATGCGGCCCAACAGGGGCTCTTTCCCGTGGTGCCCCAATCCCGGCCGCTGAAACTGCTCTTTGAGGCGCAGCGTTACCGGACCGTAAAAGCCCTGATCAGTTCTTCCTCAACTTCCGGCATTCGTCCCGTGGAGCTTCCCGACGGCTGGACCGTGGACCCTTCCGCCTTAAACGGCAATGCGCCCCTCCTGGCCCTGAGCAGCCAGTCCCGCCAGGATATCAACAGGGATATGGTAAACACCCATGTGCTCCTCTGCGGTTCCTGGCTGGCCCTGCATCAGTCGATTCTGGGAAATCCCAACTTCGCCAATTCGGCCTATTTTCTGGAACTGCTGGGCAGGCTGGCGGCAAAAGAAGACCAGATTTATATTCAGGATAAAACCCTGGGCTTTACAGAATTGAGCGCCGACGGGGTTCAGAAAATGATAATAGGACTGGTGTTCGCAGTATTACTGCCATTGGGAGTATTTGGCGCAGGTATCGCCGTCTGGCTCCGCCGCCGTCACAAGTAGGGGAATGAATCGTGGCAAAAAAAATAATTTTTATCGCCGTAATGCTGCTGCTTCTCGCCTCCCTGGGCCTTGTCCTTACCGTTTTGAACCGGCCCGATTCAAAATCAGCCGCCGACCCAGTTCAGAGCGAACAGGAATATATTATCGATCTTCAGGGAGACGAATATCAGGGGCTTGCCTCGGTAACCATTAAAAACAGTACCGGTGAATATACGGTTATCTCCGGCAGCCCGCCGTCAATTCCGGGTTATGAGGATTACCCCATAGATACCTATGCCCTCTATCGGATTGTGAATACTTCGGCCGGCCTTCTTTCCCGGGGCCTTGTGACCGACGAGGAGACCAGCCTTGCCCCCTTCGGTCTTGATGTTCCCCGCGCAGAAATTCGCGTAAAGCCTGTCCGGGGTGATGAACTTGTGTTGTATATCGGGAATCCTGTTCCCGATGGGATCAACGCATATGTGAAAAAAGAGAATAGCCCCGCGGTGTACCTTGCGGGCCAGGGGGAGACGGAAACCTACCTCAAGGGGATCTTTGATTTTATTGATACAGAAATTAGCCCCCCCGCCGCAGATGACGGCGGCGGCGGTTTCACCTTTGACCGGATCATTCTGGGGGGCGCCGTTCGTCAAGGTGAAGAGGTAAATATCTTTGTAAATGAAAATGATGAAAGCAATCCCCCCGGCATGCGGGGAAATCCCATCCGTATCAGCGGACCCGTGGATGCAAGGTTTAACATGGACCGGGGCTATCCCATAATCCAGTCCATCTTCGGTCTCCGCGCGTCCCGTGTTGCGGCAAAAATTGACAGTAACAGTGATCTTGCAAAATGGCGCCTTGATAAACCCTGGTCCACAGCATCGGTTAGCGGGACCGTGGGGCAGGGCCTGGGGGGCTTTGCGCTCCGTGTTTCAAAGCCCGATGCCGCAGGCAAGGTGTATATTCAGCGGGAAGGCGTGGACCTGGTCTACGAGATGGAAGCATCACAGCTTCCCTGGCTGGAAACTTCCTGGTTTAATCTGATGGACCGGCTTATCATCTTTCCCTTTATCGATCTGCTTTCTTCCGTGGAAGTACGGAGCCCCGCGCGAACCGTGTCCTTTTCCCTTTCAGGGGAGGGTGATGATCTCAAAATAAAAGCCCTGAACATCGACATTGATACGGCGAATTTTCGTGTTTACTATCAGACCCTGCTGTCTGCCGCGTATGACGAAGTCAGCGCCGAAAAACCCGCCCCCGGCGCAAAGCCCGTTCTGGAAATCATCTACCATTACCGAGACGGCAAGGCAGCGGACACCGTTTCTTTTTATTCAACCGCTTCCCGCTGGGTGCTTACCAGTTTCAACGGCGGCCGCCCCTTCTACACCTTCGCTGCCTACGTGGACAAGGTTCTCGGCGATCTGGATCAGATACTGGCGGGTAAACGGGTACAGTCGTATTTATAGCAATATTGCTGTTAGGTTAGGCCCATCATGATATCCATCACTGATTTTTATGCAAAAAGTTTATTCTTTTACGCCATAAAGCATAACGCTTTGCACAATATATTTCTGCAGGAAGACAAATAAAATCAGCATGGGCAAAAGTCCAAGCATGGCAATAGCAAGGCGGGGTCCCAAATAACGGGATGTTTCGCTCACATTAAACATTGCAAGTCCAACGGATATCATCTGATTTGAAGCCTTATTAATAACAACCAAGGGCCATACAAAACTGTTCCACTGCTGCACCACCTGAAATATGATAAGGGTGGCGATGATGGGCCCACAAAGGGGAACAATAATACGAAGAAATATGCGGATCTCCGGAGCGCCGTCAATCAGGGCCGCCTCCCTTAAGGAATCAGGAATAGCGTCCACAAATTGTTTTGCAAGGAAAATCCCATAAGGCCAGGCAAGAGAACCAAAGATCAGAGGCCACCACGTATCAAGCATTCCCCAAGTCTTATACTGTAAAAACAGCGGAAGCATCCTTGACTCAAAAGGGATCATCATTACGGCAAGGATAAACATAAACCAGAACCGTTTAAAGGCAAATTTTCCTTTTGCAAAGGCATACGCGCATGAAAGGGAACTTATCACCGAAATAAAGGTATAAATCGTGGTAACGATAAGGGTATTTACATAAAGCTGGCCTATAGGAACCGCTTGGGCAGCCATTTGATAATTGAACAGTGATGGCCTCTTGGGATAAAACCTGGGCGGATCGGGCACGGTTAACACCACATCACGATCAAAACTCATGATGATGGTCCAATAAATCGGTAAAAGCACCAAAAGAAGCAGCACCGTAAGGATCAGCAGGATAAAAATTGTTGTTATGGAAATTCTTTTCTTCACATTAGTCCCCTGCTCTAAATAAATTTGGTAACTTTCAGATTGATACAGGTTATGGTAAGAACAATAGCAAACAAAATTATTGATCCCGCACAGGCTATGCCATAAGCAGGATTTTCAAAACTGTACTGAAAAATATACATAAGAATGGTCTGGAGTGAACCACCGGGTCTGCCCGCAGCTGAATTCAATGACAAAACGAAGAGATCGGTAAAACGATTAAAGCCGTGAATAATGGTTGTTATAAAGAGAAAAACGAAGGTACTCCGCATAAGGGGTATGGTAATGTGAATCCATGACTTTACCCCCCCGGCGCCGTCAACCAGAGCGGCTTCGTAAATTTCCGGGCCTATCCCCTGAAGGCTTGCAAGACAAATCAACATATTGTACCCCATGGCAGACCACATGGAAATGATACTGGCACCTATTTTTGCAAGCCGGGGACTGGAAAGCCATGCTATTTCAATATGCCGCCCCGCAATATAACTGATTACAGTATTCAAAAAACCCTTATCAATCTGCAATATATATTGAAAAATAAGGACTATGCTTACACTGGTCATAATATTCGGCAAATAAAAACCACTGCGGAACAGGGTCTGCGTTTTTTCACCGGGTAGTCCATTGATAACTGATGCAAGTATAAAACCTATAGGGATATTAAACAGACTCAATACAATAAGATAAAGGGTATTATAAATAGCTGTCTTGAAACCCGTATTAGTCAGTATTGTACGGAAATTATTCAATCCGACAAATTTTTCGTTAAACCCGATAACACTGACCTCATAAGTACTGTACTTAAAGGCCTGCAGCGTGGGTACGTATGTCAATACCAGAAGACATACCAGTGTAGGCAATATGAAAACATACCACTTCAACTGTCCGGACACACGCAGCAGTTTTGCCTTGTTCATACTTATCTGACCTGCTCGATAAATTCAGCCTGGGTTTGTTTTGCCGCCTGTTCGGGTGTAATGCTTCCGGACCACATTGCGGTAAGGGTCTTGTTAAGAATAGCCAAGCCTGCCCCTATATTAGTGTTAAGATACACTGAAGTGTTGGGAGAAAAACCCTTGGGGTACTTATCCAGCATATTGGAAAGGGTAGCGGCATAGGTATTATTCCTGGAGATTGCGGCTAATGCAGCCTTGTTGTTCGGAACCTGTCCACGGCGGACTTTCCAGTCGGCAATGCCGGGATCGGTAATAAACCACTTGAGGAAAGCCCAGGAATCTTCTTTGCTAATGGCATTTCTCGCAATGGCGACATTATTGTCGCCCACATAGGGGGACCAGCCTTCACGGCCATTCTCAAGCTTGGGCGGGTATGAAAAACCATAACGATCCTCAAGACCTACAGCCTTGAATGTTTCGTATTTGAAAGGAACATCCCCGTCAATAAACATTGCTACATCGTTATCCTCAGTACCGAAGTTTTCTATACCCCGGTCTTCCAGAAAACTCCTGGGGCAATACTTAGCCAGTTCATTGACAAACCTGAAGGCTTCGATGGCTGCAGGGGTGTCATAGTAGAACTTGGTATCACTCTTTTTGTCCGCATACTCAACAATTTGTATATCCTTGGACATGATATAAGACAGATGGGCGCGGTAAATGGAATTCTGACTCGCACGGATATAAAAGCCATAGGTATTTTTTCCGGTAACGGGATCTTTACCGGTTAATTTTTTGGCTAATTCCAGCAGCTTTTCCTGGGTAAGATTCTCATCCGGATAAGAAACGCCGTAATCATCAAATATTTTTTTATCATACACCAGCAAATTTGCATCCAAATTGAGCACAAAACCGGTAAGGGCGAAACTTTTAAAATTATCCGGGTCCGCTTTTCTCATGGCATAGGGAACAAACAATTCAGCCTCTGCCTTCTTCTTAAATTCAGGATCCGCGTCAAGAATGGGCTGGAGATCAAGTACAATATCGGTTGTTGCGGCTCCCTGCAGCATAATATCAACCAGATTACTGGCAGCTGCGGTTTGCAGCTTCGTAGTTAGGCCGTCCCAAGGGGCGGCGGTAATATCGATATCGAATTCAGGAAAGGCTTCTTCTGCCATTTTCTGAACCTCGTCATAGCCAGGAATAATCTTACCGGAAACCGGATCTATGGTGGAATGCTCGGTGCTCAAATTCGGACCGACAATACGCATGGGACGCTTTTGAACCGCTGCCCCCCCGGACGATGATTTCTTGTTGCATCCTGACAGCGCCAGAATAAGCGCAAGGCAACATAAGACCGCCGGGACTAATTTTTTCCCTGTAATTTTCATTGTTTCCTCCTGTTAAAAATTAGAATAGCATACTAATTTTTTACAGCATAGTTATAAATAAAATAATTGTCAAGTCAAAATGTCCTAAATGTTGAAAAAGTTTGATAATGTCTCCCTTGGTAGAATACCAGCAGGGGGACAAGATGGCCGGGAAAATACCGGCGGGGAAAAAAGAATTGCTCCGGAGAAAAATCATGGAAATGATAACACAAGGCCAGCTCACCCTAAAGAAAGGGTCACAATAACTGAAAATCAGTTACCGGCAGGCAAACGGGTGCTGTCGTATTTATAGCAGTCGGCATAATCATACTTATTGATATAACGTCCGCTTGCATCCTTCTCAAGCATCATGGCGTATACATTCCCCCCGGGGATATTGAGCCCGTATTTCTGGTTATAGGCCAGCGCCTCAATGACATCAATAAAGGATGCGGAACATACATATACGGAATGGCCCTGGCGGAGCGGGTGAAATGGTAGACCACCCGGTGGGCAATGTGGCACTCCGCCACTTTGCTGTCCTGGGATATGGTGAAAATCCGGTAGTTGAGTTTGCCGAGCTCCTTGTGGAATTCCCTATGACGCACGAAGGAGAGGTTCATCATGTTGACCACGATTTTGTTGTTAATAATTTGGCGGCGATGGGCTTTCTCGATTTTAGCAAGCTCATAGGTGAAGGTTTCAATGCCGTCGATACTAAAAAACTCCGGGGTAAGGGGGTTGATGACTTCGTCCACCTCGGCGAGGACGGCCCGCTCCAGTTGGGAAAAAGAGGGGGAACAGTCGTAGATGGCAACCTTAAACCCGAGTTTGGCAAGGTCCTCGTTGAGGAATTCAAAGGCCTTGGGATTTTGGATAAGCTCGGTTTCGGACCATTTTTTGAGGCCGCCGCCGATGGCGATGACCGGAAGGAAGAAGAGATTGGGGACGATTTTGCGGATTACATCAGCGACTTGGGCTGTTCCACCGAGGACATGGGCGATGGCATCCGCCACATTCCCGGAGATGGAGGTTTTTCCCACACCGCCTTTCTGGATATAAAAGCAGAGCTTTTTCATAAGTATAACACGGGTTAGGATTTTTGTCCAATATTTTTGAAGGAAAACTTCCCCTGTCTGCACCACAACACCAACCGTCCCATAGGCAAAACCCTTTTTGGGTCGTATACTTATCAAAGGAATATATGCCAAAAAATAAGCTAATAGCAATTGTAGGCACTAACGCATCGGGGAAAAGTGCGTTAGGCTTTGAATTGGCAAAACATTTTAATGCTGAGATAGTTTCCGCAGACTCACGTCAGGTATATAAATATCTTGATTTGGGCACAGGTAAAGTAACACAGGATGAAATGCGCGAAGTACGGCACCATCTAATCAATATTTTGGAACTAAATGAGCCTTTTTCGCTGGCGCAATATCAGACCCTGGCCTATCAGGCAATAGATGAAATTACTGCAAGAGGGGCAATCCCTTTTTTAGTCGGCGGCACAGGATTATACACACGTGCTGTTGTAAATGGCTATAATTTGGCAGATGTTCCGCCGGATGAAAAATTAAGAGCGGAGCTGGCCGGTAAAACTGACGAAGAGCAAAAACAAATACTCATTTCGATGTGTGATATTGATATACCAAAAAATCTTGGCTGCAGAAGTTTATTACGTCGAATTGAAAAACAACGCATGGGTATAACGGCGGAAAATGAAAACATCCCGCGTTATGATGTGTTGCAATTAGGGCTGACCTGGGATAAGGAAGAATTGCATAAACGTATTGAAATCCGCCTGGATAAAAGAATACAGCAGGGCATGATTGAGGAGGTTGAACATGTAATAAAGTTAGGCGCAAGGGCAGAATTTCTTGAGGGGCTTGGACTTGAGTATAGACTTATATATAGATACTTGATGGGACAATACGAAAGCAGGCAAGCATTCAGAGATGACCTTTTCAAGGAAATCCGTCATTTTGCAAAGCGGCAAATGACATGGTTCAGAAAAGAGAAAAATATAATTTGGCTTGATAGTAAAGGGGATTACTTTACGGAAGCAAAAAAGCTGATAGGTGATTTTTTATTGTGATACTTTTACTTTCGGCAGTAACGGGGCTTTCCGGTCCTCTCCGTTTTTGGGGGATTTTAACCCATCGGCCCGGCCCCAGGAATGACCGATATTCAAGTTCTTTCCGTCTGCGGTTATATCGCTTTTCCGCAGGGCCCAGGACTTCCCCGGCCAGTAACCCGAGGAAAAGATCCTTTGAAGTGCACGGGCCTTTTTCGGGGCTTGGTAAGGCTCATGGAAAATTCTTTTAAATCCTGCCGGGTAATATCCTGTAGAGGTTTGTTTTTAAAATAGTGCGCAAAGTGATTTTGTACGTTCACTGTTTTTTGATATGCGCTGCCCGTGTGCCAGTTTCTCCAGCACCCTGACGATTTCCAGCGCCGAGTCCGCATCAAGGGCGCTGGCCTTGGCTATAAGCCCCAGAATACCCTGTAAGGCGGCCTCTGTCTCAATATGGCGCGGTTTATTGCCCCGCTTGCGGTTAGGGGGGTAACCCATCCCGCAACCATCCTGACACAGTGAAAACCGGCGCATCCTCTCCCCTTTCCCATGCCGTGTGAGTTGCATGGTGAATTAAATTGGGTTGAAGCGCCGGATTTCCGGTAGTTTCAAGTGTTTTCGGTGGTCATAATTCCTTGTATTATAAGCAATTACGACCTATGCGAGATACACGATTCGAACGTGCCACCTACAGCTCCGGAGGCTGTCGCTCTATCCAAATGAGCTAATCTCGCTTTTAGTTAATATTAATTGTATTGCAGTTTATTGTCAAGGACCCGCATAGCCTCACGTTAAATCTAACCATGGAGCCGGACGAATCTCATGTAAAAATCTAACCATAGCCAACTACAATCAAACCCTAAAACAAGAAGTTTGGGGGCACCGTGGAGTTGACCATGAAACAGAGACAGGCACTTGTGGACGTTACCGGATCGCGGTATCGCAAGGCAAAGAAGGCGGGGAAAAGCGTAATTCTGGGCGAGTTCTGTCAAAGTACCGGCTACAACCGGAAGTACGCGATCACCGTTTTACGGAACGCAGGAAAGACCCAATTGCGGCGGATAGACGGCAAGACGGTCAGGGTCAAAATCACCGCCAGGATGCGCCACAAGCGGGTGTACCAGCGTTATTACGGCGAAGACGTGGAAACGGCCATTCTAACTATCTGGCGCTTTTTTGGGCACGTTTGCGGCAAACGCCTGATACCGATGATTCGTGAAAACCTTGAAATGCTGTTCGCAGACAAGGGCTTGAAACTGCCCCCGAAAGCGAAGGCCAAGACAGCCGAAATAAGCCGCTCAACGGTCGAGCGTATGCTCAGGGATGAAAGAAAGCGGAGGAAAGCTAAGGGAACCTGCGCTACCAAACCCGGAACTCTCCTGAAACAACAAATTCCGGTACGCACATTCTGGCATTGGGACGACAAAAAGCCTGGTTTCACCGAGGTTGACACCGTTTCTCACGACGGCGGCTATGCCGAGGGTGAATTTGCCTACACCTTGAGCCTCACCGACGTGGCCCTGTGCTGGTCAGAGTTCCGTGCTCTTAAAAACAAGGCCCGCAAGTGGACACTGGAACAATTTGAGGACATCCGTGCCTCCTTCCCCGTGCCCCTTAAAGGCATCGACAGCGACAACGGCTCGGAATTCATCAACTGGCATCTGAAAGGCTGGTGCGAAACCAATGAGATTAATTTCACCAGAGGCCGCCAGTACCACAAAAACGACAACGCCTTTGTGGAGCAGAAAAACGGCGATATGGTGCGTAAAACCGTGGGTTACGGGCGTTTTGAAGGGGATAACGCCCTGTCCGCTCTCTCCGCCGTCTATCAGGTGATGAACCCGCTGTACAACTTTTTCTACCCGAATCTCAAGTGCGTCAACAAAATTCAGGTTGGAC
>BOAV01000010.1 GCA_026002045.1 Spirochaetia bacterium
GCGGAGTTCATTCACCATATTACGGATGATCGTGATGCGCCGGACATCCTGCTTCACATTCGCTTCCAGAAGTTCCTTATTGAACCAGGTGTAAAGGGAAAAAAGGTTCTTGGCAATGTCCCCGCCCTGCTCAAAATCAAGGGAGACCATCAATTCGGTGATGATTTCCTGGGTTTTCAGGATGGATTTACTGATTTTTTCAATTTTTCCGGGATCTTTTTTACCCGAAATGTTTGTGCCCAGAAGTTCCAGGCCCCGATCCAGATGTTTTACCGCCTCGTCATAGAGCATAATCACCAGCTGCCCCTGACTTGCGGTTTTAATCCTCGTTTCCCGATATGCGGATAAAGCGTTTGTAATTGCCAAAATAGTCCCCTCCGTAATGCGATAAAAATATGGATATACCTTTCTTTATCGGCATCGGTTGAACAATCATAAGGATTTTTTTTAAAAGATGAAAGGCCCATGATAGACGCTCCCCAAGGCTTGGTATATTATAGAAAAAATGGAGGTCCAGAATGCCCTATATCGCCATCAATACCACAGAGAAGCTTTCCAGTGAGAAAAAAGACAAGATCAAGGCCGAACTCGGCCAGCTTATCGCCCTCATCCCCACCAAAAGTGAAGCCAGTCTCCTAGTGGACTTTTCCGGTGACCACACCTTCTACCGGGCCGGCGCCCTGGTCGGCGGCGCATACGTCGAAGTCCGCCTCTATCACAAATCAGACTTTGAACCGAAGAAAAAGTTCACCGAAGGGGTTTTTGATTTGCTTTCAAAGGAGTTGGGCATCGACAAGGGTCACATCTATCTCAATATCATCGAGTTGGAAAATTGGGGCAGCGGGGGTACGTTAAAGTAGGGGGATTTTTTAGCGGACGACGGGAGTCGAACCCGCGTCACGAGCTTGGGAAGCTCGGATAATACCGTTATATGACGTCCGCAATAGACTTATACTTTACCCAAAAAACCTTTCACTGTCAACCGGTGCTATAAATCGTAGTCTTCCAAAAAACGCTGAATGACGCCTGAGGAAAACCCTTCACGCTTCAGGGTGAACTTCAGGGAAGAAATGCCCCCGGCCTTTGATTCACCTTCGAGAAGGCGGTTCTTCGTGATATAACGGTCGAGCAGCATCCTTTCGGCCTCAAAATGCAAGACCGATTTCAGGGCCCCACCCGCCACATCCCGGTCTATGCCCCGTCCGCAGAGGCCGGCAAGGAGCTTGCGGGGGGTATCAGAGCGCCGGTTAAGCCGGGACTGGAGCCAAAGCCGGGCAAAACGGCGATCATCCACGATTTTCATCTCTGTCAGCTGATCTATAACCGCCCGGACACAGGCCGCCTGGTGTCCCCCCTTCTCCAATTTACGGGAAAGCCCGAAAACGCACTGTTCCGCACGGGCAACCAGGCCAAGGGCTGCTTTTTCCGCCCGCAGACAGGCCGCCGCAAAACGGAAGGCGTCCGCTTCGTCAGTAGAAATTTCGGTTCCCGGCACATACCGGGAATCGTCAAAAAACACCGGGGGAAGATAACAAATTTTAAAGGAAAAAAGGGAGCCGTCTGAAAGTTCTATTCGCTGAAGGTCCGCATCGGACCCGGATTTTATTGAAACTACCGTCATAACCACTACGAAGAATAACCACGGATTTCACGGATTCAAAAAATTACACCGATTATCCTTTTTTTCGCTTAGAATCTGTGTAATCCGTGCTCCTCTTCGCGCTATTCTACCGTGCGCTATTTCTAGCGTACGGTATTCTACCGTTTGGAGAACTGGAAGCGTCTGCGGGCGCCGGCCTGGCCGTATTTCTTCCGTTCCACCATCCGGGAGTCACGGGTAAGGTAACCGTTGCTCCGCAGGCTGGTATAGTTGGTCTGATCCACCTGGCAGAGGGCCCGTGAAAGGCCGTGACGGCAGGCGCCGGCCTGGCCGTTGGAGCCGCCGCCGTATACGTTTATCAGAATATCGAACTTGTTTTCGTTGGCGGTCACCATCAGGGGCTGGCGGACCATCTGGGCATGTTCCCCCTGGGGGAAATATTGGGCCAATTCCTTCCCGTTTATCACGATTTTGCCGCTTCCGTCCCGGATATACACCCGTGCAACCGAGGTTTTCCGTCTGCCCGTACCAATACCAAGATTCTTAACCATTTCTCATTTACCCCTTATCATAAGTCAATAGCCGTAGGATTCTGAGCCGCGTGGGGATGTTCCGCCCCGGCATAGACCTTAACGTTGTTCAAAAGCTTCCGGCCCAGGGGCCCCTTGGGAAGCATACCCTTAATCGCCAGTTCCAGCGGAGCCGATGGATGACGGGCGGCAAGCTTCTCGTAAGTATCGGACTTGAGCCCCCCCACATAACCGGAATGCCGGTAATACAGCTTCTGCTGGGCCTTGCGGCCGGTTACCACGATCTTGCCGGCGTTAATCACCACCACAAAATCCCCTACTTCCTGATGGGGCGCGTACACCGCCTTCTCTTTTCCCCTGACAATGGATGCCGCCCTGGCCGCAACCCGGCCCAAAACTTTGCCTTCGGCATCAATAACGAACCATTTCCGGTCCACCACAGCGGGTTTTACAAATTCAGTCTTCATGTATATAACCTTCTCAAAAAATTTACGAGGTGAAACAATATACTGCCATAAATAAAATATTTATGTCAAGAGCCCGCTTGCCATCGGATCAACCCTAACTTAACAGTTCCGCAAGCTTGGCTTCCTCTCCCGGCGACATGATCCCCGGCAGAATCAGGGGGTCCCGGGCGCCGGGGGGCAGGAGGAAGCCGCCGTCCAGAAAACGTTGAAACAGATCGGCGTAAGAAGCCGCATCAAGAACGGGATCATGGGTCAGGTAGATGCCCTGCCACCGCCACTTTTTTACGGAGGCTTCACCGCCGCCGCCGTATACAGCCTTGTTGATCTTGGGGAAAACCTTGCTGCCCCGTTCCGGTGTCGCGGCGATGAGGTCATAAATGCCGCGGATGGCGGCGGCAAGGATCAGCGGGCTGATGATATCCGAGGGCAAAAATTTTGGTGACAGGCTTTCTTCCATTACGAGAACCCGTGGGGAAAGGGACCAGGGGAGAATCGGAATCAATAATGGAGAAAGCGCGGAGTTGTCCAGGAAGGGACGCCAGAGGGAGATGGCGCTGCCGGTTTCGTTTACGGGGGGAAAAGCGGGGTCCGGGATGGGGTCACCGGGTTTCAGGGAGAAACCGGCGCTTTCCAGGGCGCAGTAGAGGGACCCATCATCAGTGTAGATACGGAAGATTTTATTCGGAAAAAGTTTGGACAGGGCTTTGGCAAGGCGCTTTTCCAGGGGATGGGGGAAGGGCGACATCAGACCCCGATTGGCGGTATTTTTCAGTTCCCGCAGCAAATTGGGCGGGGTATGACCCAGAATGGTCCGTCCGCCGTGCTGCCAGAGGTCCACGAAGCGATGCCCGCCCTCGGTATAGAGCCGGAATTCCCGGGCCCGGAGCACCGGGGGCAGAAGCCGCAGCAGATCAGTTTCGGCCATTCAATTATCCTTGCCGATTTTGGTAAACCGGCTCCCCTGGTGGAGGCTCAAAAAGCGCAGTTCCTTGCCGGTTTCAAACTGAACCCGCACCACCGGCCCTTCCTCACTGTCCCGCACCTCCACCACCGCGCCGTAGCCGTGGTCGTCATGGTAGAGCCGGTCCCCCCTTTGCCAGCGGCTTGGGCTGCCGCCCAAGCCGTCACAGTCGGTCTCCGACCGACTGCGAATATTGTTCCGGGGTTGGGTTCCCGCAAAGCCGTAAGGCGCGTCCCCGATAATCCGCAGCACAGTCTTATCGATCTCCCGCAGAAAGAGGCTGGGCTCTTCGGGCATGGTGCGGCCGAAAATACGGCGCATGGCGCAGGATGTGAGGTAAAGCTCGTCCATGGCCCGGGTGGCGCCCACGTAAAAGAGCCGCCGCTCCTCCTCAAGCTCCTCGTCCTGTTTGTCCTCACGGGGGAAGATGCCCTGCTCAATGCCGGTCATGATCACCCGGCGGAATTCCAGGCCCTTGGTGTTGTGGAAGGTGATCAGGGTTACCGCATTGTCTTTGATTTTGTCCTTGTTGGTGTCGTCTTCGAGGGAACGATCAAGCTCAATGTGTTCAAGGAATTCCAGAAGCCCGTCCATGTTGGGGGCATAGAGGCTCGCGGCGTTGGCCAGTTCCTGGAGGTTGTTGAGCCGCTGGTTCCCGGAAATTTCATCGTTTGTCTGGTGATAATCGGCAATCCCCGAATC
Organism: Spirochaetia bacterium; assembly: GCA_026002045.1. Lineage (GTDB taxonomy): Bacteria > Spirochaetota > Spirochaetia > Treponematales > Breznakiellaceae > BNUT01. The sequence continues at coordinate 4,261 of BOAV01000010.1, forward strand.
CTTGACCAGACGGACCACCAGCACCGAAAGCCCCTCGCCGGAGCGCAGTTCCTCCCGGTCCTTTGACTTGCGGGCCTGTTTTTTTGCTTCCTTCACTTCCCTTTCATCCTGATCGGCAAGAAGGGTCCGGCCATCTTCTATCACCTTGAGGAAAGCGGCTACCCCGGCGCGGGCCTTGGCGGAAAGTTCCGGCAGGAGTTCCTTCGCCGCCGCACCCAGATCTCCCGCCCCAAGCTCCCGGTCTGTAGCACTTCCTGCGAAGCCTCCGGTGGATGCTTCTAAAATACGGTCCACCGTGGCGGGGCCCACACCGCGGGTCGGCTTGTTCACCACCCGGCGGAAGGCGATTTCATCACGGGGGTTCACCAAAAAAGAGAGCAGAGCCAGAGCGTCCTTAATTTCTTCCCGCTCATAAAATTTGAGGGAGCCCACCACCCGGTAGGGGATGCCCCGGCGGAGGAATTCGGTCTCGAAGCCCAGGGATTGGGCGTTGGTGCGGTAGAGGATGGCCCAGTCGGAGAAGGCCGCGGCCGACGATCCGGCTTTCGGCTGCTTACCGCCCTTGACCGAGTTTTCTATCAGCTTGGCGCAGAAGTTGGCCTCCTCGTCCTGGTTGGGGAGGAAGGCCAGCACCGGGGTTTTGCCGGGGCCCCGCTCTGAACGGAGTTCCTTGCCCAGCCGGGATTCGTTGCGGGCCACCACCGAGGATGCGGCCCGGAGAATGGGCTCCGTGGATCGGTAGTTCCGTTCCAACCGGATGATGTCGGTGCCGGGGAAGCGGTCGGGGAATTCCAGGATGTTCCGCACTTCCGCGCCCCGGAAGCGGTATATCGATTGATCGTCGTCGCCCACCACACAGACGTAGGTTTCGCTTCCGCAAAGTTCCTTCAGTAATTCAAACTGGGCGATATTGGCGTCCTGGTACTCGTCCACCATGATCACCCGGAAGCGGTCCCGGAACCGGCGGGCCACATCGGGCTGTCCCCGCAAAATTTCCACGGGCTTTTTGATCAGGTCCCCGAAATCCACATTACCGATCCATGCGAGCCGTTCTTCGTAGCGGGCGTAAATTTGCCGGAACTGCTTGCGGTGATCGATAAGGTCCAGTTCGGGACTTTCAGGGCCAAGAAAAAAATCCTTGGCCCGGGAAATGTTATGGGCAATCTGTTTGACCTCCGCCTTGGGGGTATCTTCCAGAAGGGTGGCAAGGAGGGCAACCATGTCGTCGTCGTCGTAGATCACAAAGGCATTGTCGAGGCCGATAAGGGAACCGTTGCGGCGGAGGAACCAGGCCCCAAAGGAGTGGAAGGTCCGCAGCATGGCGTCCCCGGCCCGCTCGTCGATTAGCCGGGCCCGGTCGGCCATTTCACGGGCGGCCTTGTTGGTAAAGGTTACCGCCAAAATCGACCGGGGGTCCACTCCCCGCTCCCGAATAAGCCAGGCGATCTTCGTGGTGATCACCCGTGTCTTCCCGGAACCCGCCCCGGCCAGAATCAGCAGGGGATGCACCGCATCCCCGGACTTCCCCGTGTGTAGCACCGCCTCCCGCTGTTCCGGGTTGAGCATGGCGAGGTAGGGGGGGATAGGGGCGTCAGTCATACTTCATTATATGCGGGGAAGGGGGAATTGTCACAGGGCAATTGCATTTACTTTCAGGTTCTGGGAAATCACCGGGATTTGAAGAATTTTAACCGCAAAGGCGAGGAAGGCGAATAAGGGAATACCCCGTATCGTATCTTTTTTCTTCCTTCTGCGCCTTTGTCGCCTTCGCGGTTGTTCTTTTTTTCAGAGATATCGCAGCTCTGAGTAAATTTGACAGTGAGAAAAAGTAAATGCAGGGGCCCTGGGGATTGTCACGAAAGCGCTTGACAAATTATGAATAATCAGTGAAATAAAATATAATGAAAAAAGCCTTTATTTTCCTGGGAGCTTTCCTGATGTTCTGTGCGGCGGCGCTCTATGCCGAAGATATTCCGGTGACGGTAGAATTCCAGGGCGTCGTACCCGGCGGGGGCAAGATTTTTGTGGCCATATATTACAGCGCCGATTCATACCGGAACGGGAAAGGCCCCATCGACCAGTCCCTTTGGATTGAGAGCACAGGGGAAACCGTCCGGGTAGAACTGCTCATACCCGAGGGGGAATGCATCGTGTCAGGCCATCAGGACGCGAACGGGAACGGCAAGCTGGATTTCGGCGCCTTTGGTATGCCCCTGGAAAATATTGCCCTGAGCGGTTACGGCGGCAAGGGAATCCCCGGCAATTATAATAAACTTAAAGTTCCGGTATACCGGGGCATGGGAGTCATCAGCGTGCAGTTAAACAAGGTAAGGCTTTAGCCGATTTACCCAAAAAACGCATAGCGCCTTGTACAAGGGGTCAAAAAAGACTAAATTTTAGGCAAGGTGGTTTTATGAGGATGGTCCAGTTGAATATCGAACTCCCCAATCTGGTCAATGCGACCGAATTTGAACTTAAAACCCTTTTGGCCTCAAAATTATATGAAAGGGAAGAATTATCCCTTGGACAGGCGGCGAAGGTTGCCGGTTTATCCAAACGGGCTTTTATTGAAATACTTGGGAATTATAATGTTTCACTATTCTCCGAAAACGAAGAAGATATACGCGCCGACATAGCCAATGCCTAAAGTTATCTCGAATACCAGTTGCCTTATCGTTTTATCCAATGTTGGGGCTTTGGATGTTTTACCTGGCCTTTATGGAGCCCTTATCATTACCCAGTAATTTCCGTATTCCGCGTAATTTTGAAGAAATAATCCTATTAGGTTAGCACCACTTCCAGATCAAACCCCGCCCGGCCGGTAACCCTGCCCCGGACAAAGGCGCCGGGCGCCAAATTCCGATCACTGTTAATTACCGCCGCGCCGTCCACCTCCGGGGCCTGGCAGTAGAGCCGCCCCAGGTAAAGGCCATCTTCTTCATCCACCGCTTCTTCCACCAGCACGTCAAATTCCCTGCCCACAAAACGATCCATCTGCTTTTCACTGATGCTTATCTGCCGTTCCTCGACCATGCGCTTCCGTTCCGCCGCAAGCTTTTTAGGGACACGGTTTTTCATGGAATAGGCCGGGGTGTCCTCCTCCCGTGAATAGGTGAAGCAGCCAAGCCAGTCAAGCTGCGCCTTGTCCTGAAAATCCAGCAGGGCCCGGAAATCCTCATCGGCCTCGCCGGGAAAGCCCAACAAAAAGGTTGACCGTATCACCGTATCAGGGAGCCGGGACCGGATTGTTTCGATCAGAGAGAGATAGGCCGCCGCATTACCCCGGCGGTTCATGGCGGCAAGGATTTTTTCGGAACCATGCTGAAAGGGAAGATCGAAATAGGGAAGGAACCTTTTGTCCCGGTGTATAATATCCAGAATGGGCAGGGGAAAATTATCCGGGTGGATGTAAAGCAGCCGCACCCAAAAATCACCCTCCAGTTCAGAGAGGGCTTCCAGCAGATCCGGAAGTAAACTTTTGCCATCCGAAAAGTCCTTGCCATAGGAGCCGATATCCTGCCCGATAAGGCACAGTTCCCTGATGCCTCGCCCCAGCAGTTCCCGGCACTCGGCGAGCACACCGGCAATACTGCGGCTGCGGAGCGGACCACGGATCAGCGGAATGGAACAGAAGGTACAGCAATTATTACAGCCCTCGTTAATTTTGACATAAGCCGAACCGGGAAGCGAAAGCAGGGGCCGCTGACCCTCCCCTGCCGCAGGAAGTTTCGACGGCGGTTCCGCCAATTCCACACCCATGGCGCGCTGTGCTGCCTCAACTATTCCGCCAAGATCCGCATTGCCGAAAAGCCTGTCCGCCTCCGGGAGGGACTCGGCGAGTTCTTTGGCGTAACGCTGGGCCAGGCAGCCGGTGAGGAGGATTTTTTTGTCGGGGTAGCGCTTGCGCCAGAGGAGGACCGCATTGATCGATTCCTGTTTGGCGCTTTCGATAAATCCGCAGGAATTGATGATGATGAGATCCGCGTCGGCGACGTCCTCCACGGCGGACCAGCCTGCGCCGCCCAACAGGGCCATCATCCTTTCCGCGTCAACCTGATTTTTTACACAGCCAAAGGGATCAAAAAAAAACTTCACGCTTCAGGCAGCTTATTAAGAATTCTCGGTCTCAAGCCGGGCCAGGACCAGCCGATAACGGTTCCTCTCGTCCCGGACCCAGTAGATATCCGCCACTACCACTTCCCCGGCGCCCCCCAATTCCAGGGAAACCGTCTGTTCACTGCGGATAACCTGTAATTTTACCGCCTGGGCATTGGAAACCCAAATACGAACGCCGTTTTGAGCCTGGATATTGATTTCCTCTCCCCGCTGAAAATACTGTTCTTTCCGGTTCTGCCGGTTCCGTTCAACATCCCAGCGAAACATGCAGTAACCCTGAAAAGACGCCTGTATGGTAAAGGGATAGGCGCTTGGCAAGGGCTCGGCGTTTGGAGCAGAAGGAAAGATCACTTTGACCCCGGAAGTGCCCGCCGCAGCCTCCGCCACCGGCAGCGTCTCAGAAACCGGGAGGGCGCTGTCCATCTCAAAGCGCAGCAGCGCCCCGGAAGCGGCCTCGTTTTTGGCGAAATCCGTCGCAATGATCCGCAGTTCCGCAATACCATCGTTGTTCAGGTCAACATTCGCTTCCTGACTTAAATCCAAAATCACGGAGCCGCCGGGAGTCGTAATAGTCACCGCCTCCCCAAGGTTGGAAAGTTCCAGTTTATACTGATCCGTACCCAGGGGAATCAATATTGAATCCCCCCGATAAAAACGCCGTTCCAGGGATCCGGCGCTCATCACATATTCCTCCACCGACCGGGCCGACGTTACGGTGACTTCCTTGCGGGGACGGTTTTTTAAAAGAGAGTAGACCCCGCCCGCCGCCCCAAGGACCAGAAGGGGAATGAGGATACTCAAAATGATTTTTGGATAATTGGGAGGGGAGCGCAGCAGCTGCTCCACGGGGACCGGCTGTTCCTGGATTTTCAGGGACCGGTACAAAGAAAGCAGTTCCTCCGTATCCAACCCCAGATATTCACCATAATTCCGCAAAAAACCCAGGAGATAGGGCTCTCCGGGAAAAACCGAGAAATCCTCCGTCTCCATAGCTTCAATGTAGCGGCCGGCAATATTGGTTTCCCGGCTCACCTGATCATGGCCAACACCCCTTAGTTCACGGGCAGCCTTCAGCTTATTTCCCAGGGATTCCACCAGATCCTCCTTGAAACACCCTAATCGGTATCCCGGAACAGAAAATTATTGATCAAATTTGCCGATGCGGGGGAATCGTAGATGAACCGCTGGGTTGGAATCCCCTGATTGGTCCTGATATCCGAAAAATCAAACCGCACCAGACCTTCCGCAATGGTCCGCCCCTCAATACGGCGGATCAGAAGCGTATTGGGGTCCACGCTCAGGATCAACTCCCGAAAACCTTCGGAAATGGAACGCCGGGAAAGCCGCAGCTTAACCACCCGTTCCTTTGAGCCTTCATCCAGGGGAATCGGGTCCGGCCCGGTCACAAAGCTGGGAATATAGTTCCGCCTGAGCAGGGTAAGCCCCTGGGCCGTAGCCAGTCCCGCCGAATTCACACCCGACCGCCGACTCGCCGTAATATCCTGATTCAGCACCGCCTGGTATTCCGGGAGATATATGGTCAGCAGTTCGCCGTTAAACACAATAACCTGTTCCGCGGGCCGGGAAAAATCGATCCGCAAAAATGAAGGAGAGAGATGACTCACCATTCCCCTCATCTCGGTGTTTCCCGAATGGATTACCAGCCGCGCTTCATAGTCCTTAATCCCGCCATACCGCTCCGAAACCGACCCCAGATAGCGCTCGGCGGTGATAATTTCCTGTCCATATATAAAAAAATACCCGGTAATCAAAAGAAAAATTACGAAAAAACCGCGCTTCATAACTTGATAATATTGAATTGATGATACAAAGTCCACCCCCCTTTACAAGTGTCCATAGTCTGATATTATGGGGAGAACCTTCCAATCGGGGGGGAATTTATTTGGCCTTAAGGAAATTCGTATCTTGTTTTTTGGGGATGTGTCTTTTTTAAGCAGAAAAATACTCTGTCTGGTTTGCTTTTTTGTTTGTTTGGGAGATTTCTCCGCCTTTGCCCGGGGGAATATCCAGGACAGCGTTGCAGTAGCGGGCCAGGAACCGGTTATATTGGCAGAACTTACCGCCGAGAGCGCAGATATCGCATTATCGGCCCGCAGTTCTCCTTCTGACCAGGGGCCGGCAAGTCCCCTGAATCCCCAGGCGATCCCGCAGGAACAGGTTCTGCGCTCAGAAGCGGTCATGAAGGCACTGGCGGCGGCATATCCAGACCGGGTGGGACAGGCAGTATACCGGAACGGCGATTGGGCGGTCCCGGTCCGCGGGGTCTGGTACTACTATGCCGAAGGGCGGCTCCTGCCGGAGGAACTGCGGGACAGGGCCGCCGAGTACGATCCCCAGCCCTTCTACAATTACCCGGAAAACCTTCCCCCCTGGCGGGAACCGGGGCCGGAGGAGGCCGCCCGGCTCCGGGCCCAGACGGCGCAGCGGCAGCAGCATCCGGCAAAACGATCCCAGCATTTCTATGACGCCCTCTGGCGGGCCCATACCAGGGCCGAATCCTATGACCGCCTCAAGACGATCCATTTTCTGGGCAAAAAAATACTGGCCCATTATTCAATTATGGAAGAACTGGCACTGGTGGAAGAGCGGATTCTCGCGGAGGCAACAACCAATTCCCAGCTGCGCCAATGGATAAACGGCCTTAATACCGTGGATACCTGGAACTGGCGGAGCATCGCCGCTACCGAAAGCCGGAGTTACCATGCCTACGGCGTCGCCCTGGACCTTCTCCCCAAAACCAGAAGGCTGGAAACCTATTGGCTCTGGACCGCCCGGACCAAGAGCGATTGGTGGGCGGTTCCCTACGAAAGACGGCTCCACCCCCCGGAAGCGGCCATCAAGGCCTTTGAGGCTTACGGCTTTATCTGGGGTGGAAAATGGCTCTTTTACGATACCATGCACTTTGAATACCGGCCGGAAATACTCATCCTGAACAATCTGCCCATATCGGACCTCCGCTGACATCCGTTTCCCTTCGTTTTTCTAAAAACAAACCAATGGATTCTATTTTTCCACCACCGGTTATTTGTTGAGATTTGGGGGAGGCGGGATAATTTTAACATCAATATGAAAAAAAGCGAAAACAGTTCCAATGAAATGGATATCCGCCTATTATTCGCCAAAAATCTGAAACACCTCCGGGAACAGCGGCACCTCTCCCAAATGGAGCTTTCGAGTCTAAGCGGGATCACCTTCAATTTTATCAACAGCATTGAAAACTGTAAAAAATGGGTCTCCCCGAAAACCATAGCAACATTCGCGACCGCCCTTAAGGTAAAACCCCATCAGTTTTTTATTGACGAAAAGCTCTGGAATGCCAGTGAACGGGACATCTATCTGGATAATTTTTCCAATGAAATCCTGAAATGGGTGGGCGAACAGCGGGCGCAATACCTTGAGGATGAAGAAGTTAAGAAGTAGTAATTACTCCGCGGCCGCCGGTTCCAGCAGAGCCTTGAACTCCTTTTCGTCCACGGTTTCCTTTTCCAGAAGCCGGGCGGCCACCGTATCCAGCAGGTCCCGGTGCAGGCTCAGGGTTTTGGTTACCCCGGCGTAGCGTTCTTCCACAATTTTGGCGATTTCTTCGTCGATGTACTGCTGGGTGGCCTCGGAATATTCCCGGTGGAACATGGGTTCCTGGACCGCGTCACCGGGCATCCGCATTCCCCGGCTGGTAAGGGCCACGTGTTTAAAACGGCCGCTCATGCCGTAATCGGTGATCATCTTGCGGGCAATGTCCGTGGCCTTGGTCAGGTCATTGGCGGCGCCGGTGGAAAATTCCCCGGAGGCCATGGCTTCCGCAACCCGGCCGCCCAGGAGCACATCGATCCGGCCCAATAGATCAGATTCGGTGATGGTGAAGCGGTCTTCAATCGGCATTTGCAGGGTATAGCCCAGGGCATAGCCGCGGGGGATAATCGAAATTTTCTGCACCGGGTCGGAGCCGGGGGTGAATGCGGCGACCAGGGCGTGACCCGCTTCGTGATAGGCGGTAAGCTTCCGTTCCGCCGGTTTCAGCACACGGGTCTTTTTCTGGAGCCCGGCAACAGTTTTTTCAATGGCCTCGTTAAAGTCCTGCTGCTCCACCAGATGACGGCCGCCCCGGACGGCCAGCAGGGCCGCTTCGTTTACGATATTGGCAAGGTCCGCACCGGAAAAGCCGGAAGTAACCCGCGCAATGGCCTCCAGGTCCACATGGGTGTGGAGTTTAACTTCCTTGGAGTGGATACGCAGAATTTCCTCCCGGCCCTTGAGGTCGGGGCGGTCCACCAGGACCTGGCGATCGAAGCGGCCGGGCCGCAGCAGCGCCGGGTCCAGCACATCGGGTCTATTGGTGGCGGCCAGGATGATGAGGCCGGTGGTGGAGTCAAAGCCGTCCATTTCCACCAGGAGCTGGTTCAGGGTCTGCTCCCGCTCATCGTTGCCCCCGCCGATATTGTTCATCCGGCTCTTGCCGATGGCGTCCAATTCATCAATAAAAATGATGCAAGGGGCCTTGTCCCGTGCCTGCTTGAAGAGGTCCCGCACACGGGCGGCCCCCACGCCGACAAACATCTCCACAAAGTCCGCGCCGCTCATGCGGAAAAAGGCAACCCCGGCCTCCCCGGCCACCGCGCGGGCCAAAAGGGTCTTGCCGGTCCCCGGAGGGCCCACCAAAAGCACCCCCTTGGGGATTTTTCCCCCGATATCGGTGTACTTTTTGGGGTTTTTAAGGAAATCCACCACCTCAACCAGCTCTTCCTTGGCCTCGTCCACCCCGGCCACATCGTTAAACCGGGTAATAATGTCCCCCTCTGCCACGATCACCGCCCGGTTCTGCCCCACGGAGAGCACGTTCCCCCCAAAATTGCCCATCCGCTTCATCAAAAAACGCCAGATAAAGAAGAAAAAGGCGATTGGCAGCACCCAACTGAAGATAATATTGAGAATCGTGCTCCCTTCGCGGGAAACCGCATAGTAGGCGACCCCTTTTTCGTCCATCAGCTTGATCATTTCCGGGTCATTCAGGGGCACGGCCCGGTACACCGGTTCCGGGGTGTTGTTCATGTAGGGGGTCCGCACCGGGGTCCGGGGCGCGGCATCCCGCCGGGCGGTGGTATAACCGGTAAAATAGGAGTCGGTCAGCTCCACCCGTTTGATCTCCCCGGAGGCGATCCGGGCCTTAAACTCGGAAAAGTCGATGGTGGGGTTCACCCGGTTCAAAAAAACATAGTTAAAAAGGCTCATCCCGATGATCAGGATGACTATATAGACGATAGAAAACTTCCAGCCGCCCCCAAAGGGTTTAAAATCCGGCAGCTTCGGCCCGCCAAAAGGAAACTGGGGTCCCCCGTTCTTGGGCTTTTTCTTATCTTTTTGCGGATCACTGAACATGGGGTCGCTCATCAACATGCTCCTTGGGGGCTTCAACCGTAAGGCTTTTTTCAGAATTATCTGGTACTAATATCCATCTTTTGGGACACTTATTCAATATAATATTGATATTATTCCGAAAACAAACGATAATTTATTATATTTACCATGAAACACAGGATATTCTGCATTTTTTTTATTATCTTAACAATGGCCGCAGGTATTTTGCCGGGATGCAAGACGACTAAGGCCGAACCGGACAGGCCGCCGGTTACGCGGAAGGGCTCGACTATCCCCCTGAGGCCAATCACCAGGGAAATTATACAGCTGGCACGGGAAAACGGCGTGGATATTAAAAATTTTCAATACTATATCTCCACCACAATAAAATTAGAGCAGCAAAAAATTACAAGATCCATGGAAATCGACTCAGAGGGAGCGGGTATACTCAAAAATATATCAACCTCCAGGACAGTGATAATCAATAAGGAAACAAAGGGAAAATACATCACCTCCCACCCTCATGCGATTAACCCTGCCGTCATCGAAATTTGTTTTGATAAAGATAATGAGAACGACACTTTGTTTTTTACCGCCAGTCCGGATGGAAAGTATTTTTCTTTAAAGTTGGAATCTGAAAAATCCCAGACCATAAAATACGGCGGGGAAATTTATGATCTGTGGTACCCTGATTCTCCTGATGCCAATGCCAAGACCCCTACCCGTCACCGCCCAGACCCAATTCCCCCCCAGTTACTTATCAGATTTGACGAACGGATGTTGAGCGTACCTGATATTCAAGTCGTGCCGGGAAACAACATAGAAGAATAGGGCATCATGAGAGGCTGCTCATTACCAGTTCCGTCCCAGAAGCGCATCAACACTGTTCATGGGGGATACTTCTTCCCAGCCGGTGGGGAAGTTTTCATCCGCAGGGATGGCCCGCTGGAGGTTCATCTCCTGGGTTCCCCAGCGGTTGCCCCCGGAATAGTCGCAGGAGCCGCCGAAGGGGATGTTAATGGGGCCATTCTCCATGGCCGCCATATAATTTTCCCAGGTGATGTCCTCTCCTTCGATGCGGCGCAGTCCCTCGCAGAAAAAATGGGCGGCAATCCAGCCGTACATGGCGGTGGCAGTGGACGCGTATTCCGGTTCGATCCACCGGCCGAAGAGGTTTATGGATTGGGTATCGTGCATATCGATCCATCCCAGGCCGTAGACATCAAAATCGCCCCCAATAAGGGGGAGCACCTCATCCGAGACCGACCGGGAGGTGCTTGTGAAGCTGGTGATGCAGTCCCTGCGCAGAGCCTGGGCGGCCAACTCCCTGATAATCTCGGGCAGGGTGTACTGGAGAGAGCAGATGATGATAAAATCCGGCTCTTCAAGTTTAAGGCTGCGTACTGCGGCTGAAAGCGCGTCCTGGGTTCCGATGCCGGGGGCATCTGCGCCGGCTGCGGGAACCTGCCGGGCCGCTACCCGCAGCCGCTTAAGGGTTGCCGCCTGCTCAATAATGCCCCGAAACATGTTCTCCCCTGCGATGTCATCGGTATAAATAATACCGACGGTTTCAGCTTTGAAGACCCCGGCGGCATACCCCACCATGAGCCGGCCTTCTGTCTGAAAAACGGGCTGCACCGGGAACAGGTTATAGCCCTCGGCGTTGGTCTGCGCCCCCGTGGCGTAAAGTTCGCTGATACTGGAAACGAAATCGACCGCAGGGATGCCATATCGTTTTATATCCTCCACCGTGGCCGCCGCCACCGCACTATAGAAGTGCCCGACAATAGCGAAAATCTTTTCATCTTCCACCATCCTCCGGAGGGCTTCCTGCCCCAGCGCCGGATCCCCCTCATCATCAAGGTGATGGTTAAAACGGATGAAGCGCCCGTCAATGCCCCCGGAGCTGTTCACCATTTTTAGATATGCCCTGATACCCGCGTTCAGGGGGATGGTATAGGGCGCAAAAGGGCCGCTTTCGGGGGAGGAATTGGAGATAAGCACCTGGGTATCGCTGGCCCCCTGGGAATAGACCACAGCCCGCTCCGCTGTTTCGGACCACAAGGGCAGGACGGGCTGGGAGGCAGGGGCAGCTTTCCCGCAGGCCGCAAGCAGCGCCGAGAGGGCAAGGATTTCCAACAAAGGCCTTATGAGTTTCATCAATAGAAGATTGTACATTCCTTCCTTCCGGTATACAATAAACCGCAGGAGGACTATAATACTAGTTCTTACTATATTACAGCTTTGTGTTACCTTCTCATCGGGGGCCATGCTCTCCGTAGCTATTGTTAACAGCAAGCTCCCCCGATCCCGCAGTTTTATCTTTCTTTCCATTGCGATATTCCTCTATTCCCTGGGCTACCTTATAGAGATCACCTCCAATAACCTGGGGATGGCTGTGATGGGCAGCCGCCTGCAGTTTTCCCTCCTGCCCATGATGGCGGTATATTTTGCGCTTTTTGCCAGGGAATATTATGACCGGCCCGTTAAAAGCCGGCTGCTCAAGTTTTTCCTCCTGGCCTATCCCTTTGTAAATGGGGTGATGCTCATGTCCGGGGATGTGTTTTTTCCCTACTTTTCCTGGTTTGCCAATGTACTCTTCCAGCGCCGCCCCTTCCCCCATCTGGTGTACGATGCCCGTATCCTGTTTCTGGTGAATTCGCTCTATGCCATCCTGTGTATCATTTATGGATTGTTTTGCATCTTCCGGCATCTTGTCGGGGGAGATCGGAATTTACGGAAAGCCTCCCTGCTTTTCCTGCTGTCCGGTCTGGCTCCGGCCCTTACCTTTACCCGCTTTTATTGGGACCCCGCAGGCTATGCAGACAATTACAGCCTCAATTCCATCGCAGTAGCTCTGGTGGAACTGGTATTCGGTTACCACACCCTGCGTTTCCGCATGGCGGACTGGATACCCTTTGCCCGGGAAAACGTGCTGGAAACCATCAACGACGCCTTTATTCTGCTGGATTCGGAGAACCGCTTCCTGGACGCCAACGCCGTGGCCCGGCGCTACTTTCCCGAAATGGCCGGATTTCCCGCAGGGACCCCCGCACATAAAATTACGAGTTTTTCCCGTGAAATCCTCAGGAAGGATGTGACGAGCCATGAATTTTCCATCCGGCTTCAGGACGCATCCCCGGAGGGATCGGAAATCGATAGGACGCAGACCAAAGAACCGCAGCTTCTCTACCTCCGGGCATCCAAGTCCCCGGTTTATTACCGGAAACGGATAGTCTGCTACTGCATCATGATTTACGACCTGACCGTTTCCACAACCCTGCAAGCGGCCAAGGATGCCGCCGAAGAGGCAAGCCACGCCAAGAGCGACTTCCTTGCCAATATGAGCCACGAGATCCGCACCCCCATGAACGCGGTTATCGGCATGACCGCCATAGGCAAGGCCGCCGCCGATATTGAGCGGAAAGATTATTGCTTCGGCAAAATTGAAGACGCCTCGGCGCACCTCCTGGGGGTCATCAACGATATTCTGGACATGTCCAAGATTGAGGCGGGCAAGATGGAACTGGCCCCGGTCAGTTTTGATTTTGAAAAGATGCTCCAGCAGGCGGTGAATGTCATCAATTTCCGGGTCGATGAAAAGCAACAAAAACTCACCGCCCGCATTGACCGGCGCATCCCCCGGATGCTGTTCGGGGATGACCAGCGGCTGTCCCAGGTGATCACCAACCTGTTAAGCAACGCGGTAAAGTTTACCCCCGAAGGGGGCTCCATCCATCTTGATACCCGTTTTGTGAAAGAAGAAAAGGATCTTTGCACCCTGCAAATTGAGGTGACCGATACGGGGATCGGGATCAGCGAAGAGCAAAAAGCCAAGTTGTTCAAATCCTTTGAGCAGGCTGAAAACAGCACCTCCCGGAAGTTCGGCGGCACGGGCCTCGGCTTGTCCATTTCCAGGCGCATTGTGGAGATGATGAATGGAAAAATTTGGATTGAATCCTCTCCGGGCAAAGGTTCTACCTTCGGCTTTACCGTACAGCTTGAGCGGAGTTCGGAAAAGGTTCAGGACTTTTTAAACCCCGGCGTAAACTGGAACAATATCCGTATCCTGATGGTGGATGACGAAGAGGCGGCCCGTGAATACTTCGCCGAGCTCGCCCAGCGTTTCGGCATTGCCTGCGACATCGCTTCCAGCGGCGAGGAAGCGCTTGAACTTATTGAACAGGGCAATTCTTACGACATCTATTTCATCGACTGGAAGATGCCCGGCATGAACGGCGTGGAGCTTGCCCGGAAGATCAAGGAAGCCGGCGCCGGTGGTATTGATGGCGGCAGCAACAAATCAATTATCACCATTATTTCCGCAGCGGAATGGTCCCTTGTCGAGGAGGAAGCCAAGACCGCGGGGGTGGATAAATTTCTCTCCAAGCCCCTCTTTGCGTCCGGCATTGCGGACCTTATCAACGAATGTATCGGCTCGGAAAGCAGCATCCTTGCGGGAAAAGAAGATACCGGGACGGATATGGCGGGTTCCTTTGCGGGCCGCCGCATTCTCCTGGCGGAGGATATGGAGATCAACCGGGAGATCGTCATGGCCCTGCTTGAACCGACCGGGCTGGCCATCGACTGCGCGGAAAACGGCGTCAAGGCGGTGGAAATGTTCAGCGAAAACCCGGATCGCTACGACATGATCTTTATGGATGTGCAGATGCCCGAAATGGACGGCCTTGAGGCAACGCAGAGAATCAGGGCTCTCGAAAAAAGCCTGGAGTTTGGGCCGCAGGCACAAACTCCTAAGCAATTATTGGAATCCGTGAAACGGATTCCAATAATTGCAATGACCGCAAATGTTTTTCGGGAGGATATCGAGAAATGCCTTGAAGCCGGCATGAACGATCATGTGGGTAAGCCCCTGAACCTGAACGAAGTGCTGGCCCGGCTGCGCAAGTATTTGCCGAAGGCGTAAACAGTCATGAACCTCATCCTTTTTGAAGAGCACGAACTGGGCAAGGCCCTGCCCCGCCGGGACGAACGGACCATCCATCTCTTAAAAGTACTGCACAAAAAAGCCGGTGACCGTTTTGACGCGGGGGTCTTGGGGGGAAACCGGGGAACCGGGATCATCGAAAAAATCAACCTTGACGGATCGATTCTTTATTCATTAAACCTTGATGAAGCGCCGCCGCCCCGGCTTCCCCTGCGTCTTGCGGTGGGTTTTCCCCGGCCCATACAACTGCGGCGGCTGCTCCGGGACCTTTCAAATCTGGGGCTGGAAGCGATTGACCTGATCGGGACCGAGCTGGGGGACAAGAGCTACCGGGACACTAAACTTTTAAGCGACGGCGGCGCGCGGGCGGCCCTGATCGAAGGGGCGGTGCAGTCACGGGATACCCTTATCCCCACGCTTTCGGTGTATGCCAGTCTGGAGGAATGGCTGGCGGAAATGCCCTGGAACAAAGACAAACCGGGGTCTGCCATCAAACTGGGTCTGGGGCCGCTCCTCATCGCGGCGGACAATGTACGGCCCGGCGGCTCCATGGCGCGGCTCAGCCTGATGCGCCGTTCCGCGGTGCTGGCCATCGGCCCGGAACGGGGCTGGTCAGCCGGGGAACGGGAGCATCTGGAAGAGGCGGGATTCCTGCGGCTTTCCCTGGGGGAGCGGGCACTGCGGACCGAAACCGCCTGCGTTGCCGCCGCAGTTCTGGCTCTGGAAAAAATCGGCGAACTTGGTTAAGATAGGCACATCATGAATCAGGATCAGGTTAAGGAAAAACTGCTCGCCATCGAAGATGCGGCCATGGAATTCACCCTTATCTTTTCAGGGAAGCAGAGCAAAAAGGTCAACGGCCTCTACAAACCGGACACCCGGGAAATCATCCTCCACAACCGGAATTTTACCGATGACAACCTTCTTCTTTACACCGCCATCCACGAATACGCCCACCACCTCCACGCCTGCGCCCAGGGGGGCAAGCTTCCCTCCCGGGCCCACACTGCGGAATTCTGGGCCATCTTCCACGGCCTCCTGGAAAAAGCTGAGGCGAAAAAAATCTACAAGGATGTGTTCGCAAGTTCACCGGAACTGACGGAACTCACCGAGCTGATACGGCAAAAATTTCTTTTGGGAAACGGCAATCTGGTTAAGGAAATGGGGATGCACCTCCTCCGGGCCCACGAACTCTGCTACGCCGTGGGCGCCCGCTTCGAGGACTACGTGGACCGGGTCCTCCGCATCCCCCGCGCGGCCGCCACCATGGCCATAAGGATGCACCAGTACGATTTGAATCCCCAAGTGGGGGCCGACAACATGCGCTTTCTCGCGGGCATCAAAAACGACGACACCCGCATGGCGGCGGAAAACGCCCTTGTCAAAGGCAAAAGCCCCGATCTGGTCAAAGCCGCCGTCCGCAGTAAACCCACAGAAGAAGATCCCCAGCAGCGCCTGGAAAAAGAAAAGCAGCGGCTGGAACGCACCATCGCCTCCCTCAACAAACGGCTGGAAGAGGTAAGCCGGGAACTGGATGAATTGAACTAAACAGATAAGAACGGAAGCTTTGCCTTCCCGGAAGCCGTTGATGCGGGCCAGGACATAGGCGGAGAAGGAGGCGGCAGTATATCAAAAGGGCAAAGGTATTTCCAGACATCGCAGCGTCATTTAGGCAGATGTTTCACCTTTGCTTTTTGTTTTTATCATCATGTTTATTGCTATGCCGGTTCCCAAAAGCCCATAAAACATCGGCGTCACAGAGACCGTGCTGTCGTAAAAAAGCGCCGCAGCGAGGAACCCGCAGATTCCAATAAAAATCCCCACGCCCACAACAGGGCAAAATTCCTCGTATTTCTCATGCCGATACAAAATAAAACTTTGCACGATGTATATCAGATAAATCGCAAGAAGACAGACAAGCGACAGACCGCCGGTATTAATAAAAACCCCGAGATAAAAATCATGCGGCTTATCCACAAGGGCATAGCTGTCCCAGCCTATAAGTCCCTTTCCCACATAATCGTTCTGTGGAAAGTAAATGGGAAATGTGTCCGCACCGTGACCAATAACAATCGTATCTTTTAAAAGCGGTAAGCTTCTCGACCAAATGTAACCGCGGTAAGACCCAAACCGCTGATTTTTTCCCCATCCCATATGTGGTATTTTTGCAAGCGGGACCAATGCCCCCAGTCGTTCATGATAGAACACTCCGCCATCTGTAATTGCAAAAGGCCAATTTGTGATCGCACCGGAAGGACTATCAAAGTTAATGACAGTAATATAGTTTTTAAATCCGGGAACATCATTATCTTCCGCAGCCTCCGGCACGAGCGCTATACCTGAATAGCGCGGGTCAGAAAAACCATAGGCATTGATCAATTCGCCTGTTTCGGCTATTTCCAGAATTGGATTTTCACGTTCAATGTCGTTCCCGTCACTGTCCGTTATCGCTATGTTGTAGGGGTCATCAACACTATTGGCGGTGATATTTATAATATTACCGGCATAGCTAATATGTATCGTGTTTTTATCGGTGACAATATAATCAAAATATTTACTTTCCACAGATGGGCTGAATGGAGGGGCGCCATCTTCCACCGCCGGGATTGCGGCTGTTGTTTTAGCTCCGGACAAATCCGTAATGGTACTGCTGATTTCAGGGAGCCACGTTTTGCTCATACATAGGGCGACAAGTGCGGTAATCGCTACGAGTATGACAACAGATTTCCACCATGTTATCAGGCGTTTATTCAACACCAGACCTGCGGTTATCACTGCCACGAACATTCCAAAAAATCCACCCGATGAATTTGAACAGATTAAGTTTATGATTAAAAGAATAAAAAGCGCACCCCATGCGCACTTTTTTATCAAATTTCTTTCGTTAATGAACAGAAGTATAAAGAGAGGTATAAGAAGCGTGAGATAAAAAGAAACATTATTTTGATTATAGACAGTCTGATATGAACCACTTGCATCGAAATTGAACAGCGGCTCACCCCCCAGGGCAGCCTCTTTGATGATACGCCATGTTGTATCGCCGTCCCCGATATCAATATTCGGCGTAATCAGGAGCTGCCCAAAAACTGTTTGGAAAAAATCATGACCAAGGTATTGACCGATACCGAGAAGTGAAAGGATGACGCTTATCACGGCAAGGGGGTAGATAATCTGTTTTACATTCCACTCGGATTTTACAAAATTGATAATGTAGAAAAGCATGAACATATAGCAGAGTAAAACATAGGTCCCCTCAAAACGCTCATTCCAGCCGTGCCACGCGAAGTCCTTGTATCGGGAAAAAACGAAGGAAAGAACCACGAAAATTACGTAAAGGACAATAGGATAATAAAAAACGCTGCGTTTTATCTCGATGCTTCGGGTGATAAAACGATACAAAAGCACAAAGGAGGCGAGGAGCGCACTTATCACGATAAAAACAACTTTGTAATGGCTGAAAAATTCTACACGTTCGGTTCCACCGCTGTCACTATAGATGTACATACGCACAAAAACTATCACGACAGCCGTAAACAACACTGCAGGCGCCATCTGAAGACGGGAAGTACCTTCGGGTTTCAATCCCCTATCAACTTTCTGTGCATTTTCCATTATTCTTTTCTCATATAAAATGCCTCACACTCTTGCCTTCCTGGAAGCCGTTGATGCGGGCCAGGACATAAGTGGAAAAGGAGGCAATTGTTACGTCCAGGAAAGCGCCTACGGCGATAAGGTAGAAGGCCAGGGGTTTGAGGATCAGGTAGCCGGTTTCAAAGCCCCGGCCGTAGCCGAGACAGAGGGCTGCAAGGGCGGTGTAGGCGCCGTCGCCGGGGTGGCGGGCAAGGAAGAGGGAAATGGCAAGGGCGCGGAGGCCGATGGAAAAAATAACCCCCACGGGAATGTCCAGACTGGATTTGGATTTGATGACCACGATAAAAGCGATGACCGCAACCATGGCGCTCCCTGCCCTGCCGAAGGTGGCAAAGAGACTGAGGGTGACCGCGTTGGAGCGCCGGCGGGCGCCGAGGTTTTCCTTGGTGTGGCGCAGTAAAACCGGCAGGGAAAAGTTGATGTCCCCGGAGAAAAAGGCGGCAATTGCAGGGCCAAGGGAGCCGTAGAGGATCACCCATGGGTTGGTTTTGGGCTTAAGTAAATGGATAAACATGGGCAATATACCGAAGCCCAGGATAAGGCTAAACACTCCCAGCAGGACAATAAGATCCCGGAAAACTTCGGCCTGCACTACGCCCTTAAAACGGACGGTCCAGTAGGCCGCAAGGGTAATCATTATGAAGCCCAGGACTTCCGAAAAGAAGGAAGCGATGTGGTAAAAAATCCGGGAGAGGGAATCCACCAGGGCGATGACGGGCTTGGTGTAATTGCGGTCGTAGGAAAGGCCCATGCCCAGAAAGAAGGCGAATACACAAACGGGAAAGAGGTATATGCCATCACTCACCAGAACCTGAAACATATTTGAGGGGAAGAGGGCAAGGACGTTGTCCGCAGTGTTCAGGGAGATCACTTCGAGCTGCTCCTCGAAAATAAATGGGACGCGGGCAGGGGGAAAGAGCAGGGTGACGATGATCCCGGCGCCGATGACAAAGACGGCGCTGCCGATGATCAAAAGGAAGGACAGGAACACCAAGCGCCAAAACCGGCCATCAAGGCGGAGTTCATAAATGGCAATGGTCAGGGAAAAAACCAAAATGGGGATGACGGCGTAACGGCCTACCCCCAGGGCAAAATTTTCCAGCCAGGCGAGGGCGTCAAGGACGAGCCGATTATCCTGGGGTAAAAAATTTCCCAGGATAATGCCCGCGATGGAACCGATTAGTAGTTTTACCCAAACCTTCATTTATATCTTACTTTTCAAAGTACCGTTGGGCGTTGCCAAAGGAAATGTCCCGGACCATGCCCCCAAGGAGCTTGAAATCATTGGGGATTTCCCCGTCCTCCGCCCAGGTCCCCAGAATATTACAGAGGATGCGGCGGAAATATTCATGCCGGGGATAGGAGAGGAAGCTGCGGGAATCGGTGAGCATTCCCACAAAGCTTGAGAGCTGGCCGATGTTCCCCAAAAGCTTCATCTGGTCTTCCATGCCGTCCTTGTGATCCAGGAACCACCAGCCGGAACCGAGCTGCATCTTGCCGGGAATACCGGGGCCGCCGTCTACGCCGTTCCCCTGGAAGCCGCCCATGACGGTGCCAAGGGTATAGAAATCTTTAAAGTTGAGGCTGTAGAAGATCGTTTTGGGGAGCTTGCCCTGTGACTCAAGGTAATCAAGGAACCGGACCATCTTTGCCGCCACGGGTTGATCGTGAACCGCATCGTAGCCCGTATCTGCCCCCAGGGCCTTGAATGCCCGTGAATTGACGTTCCTGATGGCGGCGATATGTATCTGCATGGCCCAACCCTTGTCGTGGTACTCCGCGGCCAGCCGGGTCAGGATAAAGGTTTTCCAGGATTCTGCGTCACGGGAATCCGGGGCTTTTCCCGCAAGGGCAGCGGCAAAGATCGCCCCCGCTTCTTTTTCCCAGGCCCCTTCCTGTACCGCGCCATTACCCGCCCCCTTGGTGGTTTCAAAGGGAATGTATTCCAGGCCGTGGTCGGAAGCCCGGCAGCCGAGCTTGTCAAAGAAGGCCACCCGGTCCCGGAGAACCCCCAGGAGATCATCCAGATTGCCGATGCTCTTCCCCGCAGTTTTTGCGAGGGTGGCAATATAAGCGGCAAATTCGGGCTTTTCAATGTTGAGTACCCGGTCGGGCCGGAAGGAAGGAAGCACCCTGGTTTGGGTCTTTCCGGCGGCCCGTACTTTTTCATGCCATTCCAAAGTATCTGCGGGGTCATCGGTAGTGCCTACCGCATAGACCTTGAATTTTTTGAAGATCCCGTAAACCGAAAATTCCGGATCGTTTTTGATACGCTCATTGGCCGCCTTCCAGATTGCCGGGGCGCTTTCCCTGTTCAGGGGTTCGGTGATATCGAAATAGCGCTGAAGTTCCAGATGGGTCCAGTGGTACAGGGGGTTACCGAGGATGGTCGGCATAGTTTCCGCCCAGGCAAGAAATTTGTCGTAGGGCTCCGCATTGCCGGTGATCAGATTTTCGTCAACGCCGTTTGCCCGCATCATCCGCCATTTATAGTGGTCACCGTAGTGGTTTTCCCCCAGCCAGATATTGGACAGGTCGGAAAACCGGCGGTCATCCGCAATGTCCCGGGGCGGCAGGTGACAATGATAATCAAAAATCGGCTCCCCCGCCGCCGCTTCGTGGTACAGCTTACCGGCCGTACTATTAGAGAGCAAGAATTCCTTGTCCATAAATTGTTTCATAGGTCCCTCCGTCCCGTTTGGGAATATGTATCAGAATACCCTATGGAGGGGGATTCCGCAAGGTCAGGTCCACCAGCCCCCCTGCAACCGGACAGTCCCACGGGCACGCAAAGGCATAATCGGGGGTCCTGGCCGATAAATCCATGCCCCGCAAGCGGGTCACGGATTTATCGGCCACCCCCCGCCGCCGTTATCCCCAGCGTGCCCGTCACAAACTCCGGTTGCAGGGGGGCTGAGCTGGTTATGGGGAAACGCTTTGTCGGTTTCCTTGGGGCCAAAAAAGCCGCCCCCTATACAGGAGACGGCTTTCATTCAAACTACGTTGCTACTCCCGCGTAAGGAGGGTTTTTAGGCTTCGGCTGCCTTATTTAGTCCAGGCATTACTTCCAGCCGGGAAATAAGTTCCGGCATCAGCTGAACCAACGATACCTGGTGTTCCGGGCAAAGCAGCGCCGAGCGTAGCAGTTAACACCGCAACACCCGCTTCATACACAACCCGCACGGCACTTACTTGATTTAATTCCCCATGAACCGGCTGCGGTACACCGTGGGGGTAAGGCCGTTCTCTTTTCGAAAGAGGGAAAAAAAGTAGTTATAGTTGGGGAACCCGGATTTTAAGCTCACCTCCTGGATGGGCAGGTCCGTGTTCTCCAGCATGTCCCTGGCATGCTGGATGCGGACATTCTTTATATAATTCCGGAGGTATATGTGGGTTTCACTCCTGAAAATTTTTGATAAGTGATTCGGCGTATAGCCAAAGTGATCCGCCAGGGTTTCTACGCTGAAATTTAAATCCCCGTAATGCTCCGCGGTGTAGTCCTGAATCTGTATTACCAGATGTTTATGTTTTTTGCTGCGCAGCAGTTCGTTTTTCCGGACCGCCGCCAGGAAGTTGTCATATGTCCGGTCAAACCATTCGTGGCTGTGGTCAAGGGTATGCAGGGAGCTGAAAAGCAGATTGAATTCGTAAAACTCCAGGGTGACCGGGATATTGTCCAGGGAAACCGAATTCATGGTATGCAGGCAGCGGGTGATAACCTGGAGCAGTACCGGCGCGACCGCCTGGTAACAGTACCCATGTAGATAATCTACCATACTGCCGTAATGCTGCATAAACCGGCTTTTGCTGATTTCATGGATATCCTTCTCCATCTTTTCCATCAATTGGGATGGGAATTCAATATCTTCCCTGAGAGAAGTCTTAACCGATTCGGCGGTGATTATATGACCATATCCCAAAACAAAACGCTGCCGCAGAAGATTTCTGGCCCTGTGAATGCAGGCAGCACAGTCCCGTGTTTCTAATGCCATACCGCCAACCGCGATGGTGATACTCAGCTGTATGCCTGCCTGGATAGGCACGAATTTCCTGAACCTTTCGAGATGAGGCAGCAAGTCACTTTCCGAGTCTCCGGTTTTCGACAGCGGGTTAAGAAGAATTGAGACTTCTCCGTTTTTGGCCGAGGTAATCTCAAAACAGTAAAAAGCGCCAAGACATCGTTCGGCGCTATGGCGGACAATCAACTCAAATGCCTGGTCCCCCAGGGGAGCTTCCTCAGTTTCGTCCCATTTTACTATCAAAATGAGCAGCTGCCTGGGGACTACTTTTATACCGTAGAGGGACCAGTCGTTTTCGTTACCGCTGGATTCGGAATATTCATCCAGGATGTTGTTTAAATAATTCGCCCTGGCTGTGGAAAGATAGCTGGTGTTTTCTTTTTCCAGTTTGATAATCCGATGCTCCACAGGCCGGTAAAGCCGGGAGGCAACTATGGCAGCGGCGAGGGCGGAAAAGACCAGCGCCGCGGGAAGTATAATAAGCCAATAAAGGCGCATACCCGGATACAACGGGTGAAAGCTTATGGGATCCGAAATTCTGTACAAAGTCCAACCGCTTTCGGACATCCTGAGAAAAGCCACATTTTTTTCTTTCCCCTGCGAGTTGTAGGGAAGCCACCCTGAGCGGCGCGCTTGATTGTTTGTCTGTCGGCTCCACTTCGCCCGGTCAGTCAGAGGGATGCTCTCCACACCCGGCTCGACGCAGATGACAGAGCCGATTTCGTTCAGTATGATTTCTTCCCCCCCGGGATCGGTAAATATATTTTCCGATATCTTCTGTACATTCAGATTGATGGAAATCGCGCTGCTGAGCTTGCCCGACGTGTCCGCACCTGAGTAAACAATGCTGATGCATTCCAAAGTATCTCCGGGTCCCTCTTCTCCCCGCGCCGGGAGACCGGACCTGAAAAGGAAGAAATGTCTGCGTTTTGCCAGATCCCTGGTCACGCCTGCGGAAAGGTGTCCCAGAAAAACCCGCATAAACAGCTTCATATCAGGGGGGTGGGAAAATCCGTTGGCCAGATACTCATTGGAATAATAATTATAGATACCTACGGATTCTATGTAGGGATTGAGGGCGCAAACGCCCCATAGAAAAGCAGCTAAACGCTCCCGGCTTTCCACGTCAGGCAGCTCCGGCTCGGCAGAGGGGGACAGAAAATGCCTGACTTCTTCGTTGCTTACGGTAAGGGTATAGAGTATGTCTATTGCGCTGATTAGGGAAACCATAGTCTTGTCGGTATGGTTAAGATAATCGGTTATATGCGCCTGGGCGTCGGCCGTCTTCCGGATATTGTAAATGTAAAAAACCGTATAAACAGAAATGCCTATCAAGACAAAAATAATCACAAAAAGAAAGGCAAAAAAGCGTAAAAAGTAGTTATCTTTAAAAACCATCTGTCTTGGCTTGGCGTTCCCTCTCTCCATAGGGGGTATTTTACCAGAGGATGAGGTTCCGGGCAAGGGTTTTTCAAAAAACTACCATAAGAATGCCCGGAAAACTCGTTTTTCTTTCTTTTTCAAAGTAAAAATTAAAATTTCAAAATTGCTTTTCCTGATAACCGGATGCAATAATTCTTGTACAAAAGGAAAGGGGTGTTTATGTCAGATCCTACTATTTCTTATGTTACCCTGCAGAAGCGACAGTTTAAGGAGAATTTGGCAGGTTTTGGTTTTTTGTTGCCCAGCCTTGTGGGGTTTATTGCGTTTATCCTGGTGCCTATGATTTTTTCTCTTTTTCTGAGTTTCCATGACTGGTCCATGGTCTCGGGCTTTAAAAACATCAAATTTGTAGGGTTGGATAATTTTACAAACATGTTTTCCGACGTGAAGCTTCAGGTTGCCGTCTGGAACACCATACGGTATTCCGTAATGACAGTTCCGGTTTCTATCTTTTTGGGATTCACGGTCGCTGTTTTAATTCACGATTATGTTTATGGCAAAGATTTTCTAAAAATATGTGTGTTTCTTCCGTATATTTCCAGTTTGGTGGCTATTACCATAGTTTGGCAGGTACTTCTCAATCCTACACGGGGACCGGTGAACATGCTGCTTATGTCCTTGGGTGTCGAGAAACCGCCGCTGTGGTTTGCCAGTACCAAATGGGCCATTCCGGCTGTCGCTTTCGAATCTATTTGGCTTTCCATCGGGTACAATGTGGTGCTCTATATGGCGGGCTTTACGGGGATTAATACAGACCTGTACGACGCCGCCATGATCGATGGGTGCGGGGGACTGCGCAGGGTGTTCCATGTAACCATCCCGGGGGCGGCGCCAACCACCTTTTTTCTGTTTATTATGGCCATGATCAATTCCTTTAAAGTTTTCGACCAGATCAGCATTTTGACCAATGTGAATTATACGCCCGATGGTTTAATTGTTATTGCGTATCAGATTTATCTACAGGCCTTTAAATATTACCGCATGGGGTATGCCTGTGCCATCGCCTGGCTCTTGTTTCTGGTGATTATGGTTATCACCCTTATTCAGTGGAAATACGAGAAAACTCAATAGGAGCGGAGAAATGCGGATTAAGATAACCTGGAAAAAATTCTGGCGGTTTCTTTATACGGTTATTATTGGCGCTCTTGCATTCTCAATGGTGCTGCCGTTTATATGGATGCTGTCCTCTTCGTTTAAAGTCGAGATGGATGTGTTTAATTTTCCTGTCGAGTGGATTCCGGATCCCTTTAATCCCACGAATTTCGGCAAGGTTTGGAACAGCACTTTCAGTTTCCCCCGGTTTTATCTGAACACCATAAAGGTGACCATCGCGACCACTGTTCTGCAGGTGACCATCTCCACAATGGCCGGTTACGCCTTTGCGAAAATTAACTTTGCCCATTCAAAAAAGCTCTTTTTTATATATCTTGCCACACTGATGATTCCCGCCCAGGTAACGATTATCCCCAGTTTTATCGTCATGAGGTCTGTCAACCTTATTAATACCCATATGGGCATTATTTTGATAGCATCTTTTAGTGTTTACGGTATGTTCCTGTTACGGCAGTTTATCAGTTCCGTGCCCAATGAATTGAGTGAAGCTGCATTTATTGACGGCGCAGGCCACATACAGATTTTTATCCGCGTTATTGTTCCCATAGTAAAGCCCGCAATTGCTACCCTGGCTATGCTCAAGTTTATCTGGACCTGGAATGATTATCAGCACCCCCTTATATTCCTGATATCGGAAAGGCTTTTTACCCTGCAGTTAGGTATGCGGTTCTTCACCTCCGGAGAATATGGTAACCAGTATGCACTGATGATGGCGGCGGCGGTAATGGCTATTTTCCCCCTCATGATCGTTTTTATAATTTTGCAGCGCTATGTCATTGAAGGAATCGCCCTCGGCGCCGTCAAGGGTTAAGTATTTATATGGAATCCACCGGTGACAGTTTTTGTGGCCGGTTAAAATTTTTTGTGAGAGGAGAATTAAGCTATGACTAAAAAAAGACAAGTTATCAGTATTGCTATCTGTGTAGCAAGCATCCTGGTACTCTTCGGTTCCTGCCAGAAAAAGGAAGCCGCCGCCGGCCCTGGGGATGCGCCAAAACAGGTAACGCTAAGTTTCTTTACCCGGGAGCCTCAACTGGCTGCGGTGTACGACAGGATCAACGAAGCGTGGTATAAAAAGAATCCGAATGTCAGGATTGAAATGGTACACATTCCGGATAACGACTACGATGTAAAGGTTGATACCACGATCCTGGCCGGAGATGCCCTGGATATCTGTTTTTTTAACAACTTCCCGCTTTACTCCGTCCGGGCTGTTCAGGGTGAATTTGCCAGTCTGGACTCTTATCTGGCAGGAGAAGGCATCAAATTTAATGATATTTATTCCATCGGCGCCACCGTGGACGACGGTAAAATTTACGGCCTTCCCGGAGATATTAAGTTTTCTTTTGTGTGGATAAATAAAAACGACCTGGATAAGGCTGGACTGCCTGTCCCGCCGCTGGACTGGACCTGGGATGATTATCGCGAGTACGCCAAAAAGCTGACATATGGCACTGGTCCGAATAAGCATTACGGCTCCATGTGGTTTACCTGGGATCATTTTAACCTGTGGATTCCTTATAATAAAATGGACGGGAACCCCTACCTGAATCCTAATGGTGGTCACAACCTGACCAACCCCGCTTTCGTGGAATCCCTGAAACTCAGGTACGACCTTGAGCAGGTTGACAAGACCCAGATACCCATGGCGGAAATTTTTGCCATGCAGCTTGACTACCGGTCGGTATTCCTTTCCGGCAGGGCCAGTATGACCATCACCAACACCAATATGACCCCTCAGATTGCCCAGATTACCCAGTTCCCCCACGATTTTGTGACCTGTTTTGCGCCGCTTCCCAAGCCCAAAGACGGCAGAAACGGTTATACCTATGCCGACAACCGGTTCTACAGCATCGGTCAGGGAAGCAAAAATCCTCAGGCGGCGTATGATTATCTGCGGTTTTTTACCACCGAAGGCATTCCCCTTAAGAATGTAACCTTTACTGCGGAAAAAGTGCAGAAGATCTCCAGGAATACCATGGCAGAAAGCATGATTGCCGACAACCCCAGCCTCTTTGATCTTCCCTCCCTTCAGGCGGTATTCAGCAACCCGGACCTGCACGAGAATATCTGGACCTATGTGCCTTCCTATACCACCGAGGTATTCACCATCTATCGTGCTGAAGCTGATAAAGCCATTAACGGTGAAATCAGTTTTGATCAGGCTATAAAGAATACCATACCGCAGGTTGAATCTGTTCTGAAACGTGAGGCCAACAAGAAGTAATTGAACTAATTTCTACGGAATTTTGTCTATAATGTATCTGCATTATAGACAAACTCTCATTCGCATGTTATTTTTGTGGAGAAAGACGGCATCCGGCGGTGAAATGCCGCAGGATGCCCTTAAGGAGATTTTTATGCAAAAGAGAATTTTAGGCCGTACCGGACTTGAAGTCTTCCCGCTCGCCTATGGAGCCATGGAATTACACCGCTGTAAAAGCGATGCGGAAGCCGACGCCATTTTAAATCAGGCGCTGGACCTGGGGATTAACTACATTGATACATCCCCCGAATACGAAACCAGTGAAGACCGGATCGGCAAGGCTATTTCAAAGCGCCGGAACGAATATATCCTGGCGACGAAATGCGGCGACGTGGCCGGGAATTTTCACTATGATTTTTCCCGCAAGACCATGGTGGACAACCTTGAAAACAGCCTCCGCCGTATGAAGACCGACCACATTGATATTTGGCAGCTCCACGGCGCGACCCCCATGCACTTTCCCAACGGCCAGCAGGAAGAAGCCTTCCAGGTTATGAAGGAAATGCAGCAACAGGGTAAAGTGCGGTTCCTGGGGGTCACCATGCGGCATGGCCGGGACTATGAAGATGTCTGCCCCACGCAAAGCAGCTATTTTTACGCCCCCTTCTTTGCAAAACTTGAACCCATTGACATGATTCAGTTGGTATACGGCGGCATGATCCGCACCGTGGAACATGAAATTACCCCCCTGACGAAGGCGGGTAAGGGGATCATCGCCCGAAGCGGCGTCAACTGGTTTAAACCCAAACTTTACGATTCCATTTGGGAAGATCAGCGCATGAGCGAACTCCTGGCCAGGGGCGAAGATCAAAAGGGTTGGCTCCTCCGCTTTGTTATTTCCCATCCCGATATTACCGCTCCGGTTATCGGAACCATCAATACGGAACATCTTAAAAAGAACGTCGAGGCAATTAACCGCGGTCCTCTGCCGGAAAATGTGTACCGTGAGGCAAAATACCGCCTGCCCAAACCTTATACCGAGATGAACCTGTAATGAAGACTATTACCACCATTGATTCGAAATGGAAACTGCGGCGGCTGGACCCGGTGGATAAGCTGGACATTTCCCGTGTGGATGATCTGTTAAAAGACGGCCCCGGGCCCCGGGACCGGGTGTTTGCCATTCCTAAAATGCCTGCCCAGGTTTACGAAATTTTGATTGCCGAAAAGGTCATCGAAAATCCGAATATCCATGGGGATTCAAGCGCCTGCCAATGGGTAGCGGAAAGCGATTGGCTTTACGTCAATGACTTTACCTACACCCCCGAAAAAAAGACCGCCTATTTTGATTTTCAGGGCCTGGACACCTGGGCGGATATTTATCTTAACGGTGAATTGATAGCCGAACATGAGGATGCCTATCTTCCCCGCCGTACCGATGTTACGGGGAAGCTCCTGGAAAAGAACCGGCTGGTCATTCATTTCCATTCTCCCCGGAAAAAATATGACGCGGTGGTTCTGTCCGATTATGTGAAGGATGCCCAGGGGAAGATAAAACCCGGCGCCCGGACCCGTATGTTCGGAACCACCCTGGGCGAATACCTGGGGCCCAAACCAAATCTGCTGCGGGTGGGCATCTACGGCGTGGTGCGCATTGTGGCCCTTGATCCTGCGGAGATTGCCAATTTGCATACGCCCTATGTGCTCTCCAAAGCGCTGGATACGGTGTCTCTGGATATTAACGTGACGGTTAAGGGTAAAGCGGGCATTGCAGGCCATGCCCTGGTAAAAGCGGCGCTCCTCAATCCAAAGGGCGAAGTTGCCGCTTCCGGCGAATTTCCTCTTGACCCGCAGAAATACTGCGCCGCGGGAAATTTTGTAATAAATAATCCCGAAGTTTGGTGGCCCCGGACCCATGGCAAAAGCCCCCTGTATACCCTTACGGCGGAGCTGTATATTGACAAAATTCCTGCGGACAAAATTACCCGCAAAATAGGGTTCCGCAATATTGAACAGCTGGGGGATTTTGACTTTACCATCAATGGGCTGCCCCTCAAAATTTACGGTTCCAACCTTGCCCCCGCGGACACCTTAACCAATGTGTATAATCCTGAACGGATGAACGCCCTCCTTGATTTAGCCGAACTTGCCCACCATAACTGTCTGCGGGTCTGGGGAGAGAACGAGCGGCTCGACGATGATTTTTATGATGAATGCGACGCCCGGGGCTTCCTGATCTGGCAGGACTTCTTTACCACCTATTCCATGTATGATGTTAACCCCCATTTGTTTGATCTGCTGCGGCAGGAAGCGGAGGATACGGTGCTGCGCCTGCGGGATCATGCCTGTATATGGCTCTGGTGCGGCGGAAACGAAAACATCATGAGCGGCCAGTTTGAGTATCCCGGCGAGGAAATGATGGGCCTCGCCATATTTGATGAAATATTTCCCGCCGTATGCAGCAGGCTGGATCCGGGCCGCTACTATCACCGATCCTCCCCCGATGGCGGCGCCTATGCCAACGATCCCCTGGGGGGCGATACCCATGGATATACCCATATCTGGTATGTTCCGGGGAGTTACTATCCGGTCTTCCTCAGCGAAAACAACCGGGTTTCTCCCCCGGCAAAACGCACCATGCAGCGGATGATGAAAAAAGAAGACCTCTGGCCCGCGGGTTACGACGGCCTTCAGCATAAAAACGACGAACTGCCATGGCCGGAACAGTGGAACAAGTACAATTCAAACCAGGGTTACTGGAAGCTTGGGGAAATTGAAAACTACTATGATGCCACCGATCTTGACGCCATGCTGTACCGCATCGGCTGGGCCCACGGGGATTATCTGCGCCGCCGGGTGGAGCGGTACCGCCGGGGCTGCCCCCGGGAGGACAATACCACCGAGCGCATCACCAAAGGCCACATACTCTGGCTCCTCAACGGCAGCAGCAACCATATTTTCTTCAATGTGATTGACTACTTCCTGGAACCCAACATCGCCTACTATTCCATCAAGCGCGCCTATGAACCGGTGCTGCTCAGTTTTGATGTGGGCAATTTTATTAAGCTCTGGATGGTCAACGATTCGGTAAAACCCCTGTCGGGCCGGGTGTTCATCCGCCTCTTCAGCCCGCAGAAAAACTGTGTGGTTAACGATTTCGAGATACCCTTCGAAATTGCCCCGGATGAATCAAAGTTTTTGACCGACTGCAACCGGTTCGGCCAATTCAAGAGCAACAACATCCTCCACGCCTACGCGGTTACTTCCGACGGGAAGCGGGTCGCCGAAAGCTTCGATTATGCGGATATTGAACGGCACATGCGCTTCCCCCGGGACGGTAAAATATCCCTCACCGTAGACAAGGGGGAATTGCTGCTGCAAAGCAGCCGCTATGAACGGTCGGTGGAACTTCTGGGCAATGCCGATGGTGACGAATTCGGCTGGCTTTTTGATGACAACTATTTTGATTTGCTGCCCGGCCAGATTAAACGGGTAAAGGTGCTGGGCAGACACGACCGGGGAACAATCTCCGCCAAGGGCTATTACAGTGATACGGTCACCGGGGTGGAGTTTGTAAGACCCTCTTCCTGCTGCGGGGCCAAATGATACAGGTTTTCGGGACCAATTTTCAGAAATATCGCGGTTCTGAGTAAATTTGGCAGTGAGAAGGTGTAGTATTCGTCTAAAGCGATGGCTTCTTCATCGGCGAAGCATATACAGTCCTGTTAGGCGGCGTGCTACCCCTTTTATAAACCATTTATATATTTTCCTATTATTCCTAAAATCGCTAAATGTAGAGGATAGTAAACATAGAAAAACCATTTCATTCCTTTCCATTTTCCTCTTTCTCCATTATATCTATTAAGTATTGGTATAGCCAAAAATATAAAAAATTGTATTATTCCATATATAATATTTATAAATATCATATATACAATTACATAGGCTGTTATCAAACCCATTAACCATAACATTTGTCTTTTGAAATTTCCATGATTTTTTCCAATATAAAATATTGCCAATGCCGCCGGTGTACTCCAATCCGCAATAAACGCGCCGAAAAAGCATATTGTTATTATAATTGGTTTTAGCCATTCTTTGGATATATTTATTTTTTTAGCGTCAACGGCTAATGCTATTACTCCTAATAAATAGGCCCATATTACGCTTGTTTGATCAAAAATACCCGTTTTAAACGGAATGAAATTATAATAAAAAGGCATATCAGAATTAATATTTTTTAAATTTCCGGGAGTTAATAAAAGTTTATATGCGAAATGTGAAAATATGGCAAGAATAAATAATCTAAATATATATCTTTTTATGTTTTTAGTATAATGACAGCCTTCCGCAATAAAATAAATCATAATCGGGGCAGTAATTCTTCCAATAATATGCAAAATAATTATCCAATCAGTACGAAACCCCGGGAAAAATGTCCATGCGCAATGATCTATTGTCATTGCAATAATAGCCAAAAGTTTTATTTTATTGGAGGTAATTCCATTGGCATTATTTACTTTCGATATATTCATATGTTTATTGCAGCTATACCGGCAGCAATGGCGGGGATAACGGCGGCATTGTGCGCCACCACCCCGCCCATGTCAAAAACGAAAAGTTTCATGAGCCAAATTCCTTAAGGTAGGCCCCTATCTTTTTCAGCATTTCAGCATGAAGCAGGCCATTGGTGGCAAGAATTCCGTGTTTACCCTCAAAAGGCAGGGGGCTCTTATCCCAGTGGGTAATGGTTCCCCCCGCTTCCAGTAATATAATACTGCCCCCGGCATAGTCCCAGGGTTTTACACACTGGGTAAAAAAGACGCCGCCCCTGCCGCAGGCAATAAAGCACACATCAAGGGCCACAGAACCGGTAACACGGTAATCAATACATTCACTGAATACCTCATTAATTAAATGGGAAAGAAAATTCTTTTTGCGCTCAAGGTAGGGATCGGTTTCAGCTAACACCAGGGTTTCGGCCAGTTTGGCATCGGTATTTACATGGATGGGCCTGTTGTTTAGAAAAGCGCCGCCCCCCTGATACGCCGAAAACAGTTCACCGCTTGGGGGATTGTATACCGCGCCTGCCAGGGGGCGCCCGTTTTTTACCAGGCCAATGGAAACGGCATACAGGGGGAGGCCGTAAATCAGGTTAGTGGTTCCGTCTATCGGATCAACTATCCATTGATATTCCGCCCGCTTTTCATCATCATCCCCTTCTTCGGACAACACCAGAGATCCGGGAACCAAAGAGGGCAGCCGGCTGCTTAAAAATTCATCAATACAAAGATCAACCTGGGTTACAAAATCTTTGGGGCCCTTGCTTTGAGTGCCGAGCTCTTTATCCCCTACAAGACCGGCGGCTTCCACCGCCAGCACTTTTATCTGTTCTGTCAGGCTGTTTAAATCCACAATAGTTCCCATCAGCCTTTTCGGGAATCATACACCGAAGAACCGCCGATGAAGTATTTTGACAGGGCAAAGAACATAATGAATATGGGGATGCTTGCAATGACCGCAACCGCCATCATGGCCCCTTCGTCGGTCATCTTTTCCTCGGAAAACTTGGAAATATAAAGGGGTATGGTCTTCATTTTTTCACTCTGTATAACCAGGAGGGGCCAGAGCAGGTTATCCCACTGACCGCGGAATGAAAGAATAGCTAAGGTGGCGATTACCGGCGTGCAGTTGGGAAAAACGATCTTCTGGAATATCCCCGGTTCACTCAGTCCGTCTACCCGGGCGGCATCAAGAAATTCACCGGGAAAGGTAATAAGATACTGCCGCATCTGGAATACCCCAAAGGCGCTGAGGAGGAAGGGGAGAATAAGGCCCACATAACTATTTTGAATACGAAGGCCCCTGGCTACCATGTACAGGGGTATCATAATTGCTTCAAAGGGAATCATCATCGTAGCCATGATCATCATAAAAACAAAATTACGTCCCTTAAAACGGAATTTTGCCAGACCATAGCCCGTAAGGGAGGAGAGGATCACCGTCGTACAGGCCACCGTAGAAGAAACAATCAGGGAATTCAAAATATTCCGGGGGAATATCCATGAATTATCGTTACCCCGAAGTCCCTGCAGATAATTCTGAAAATAAAAGGGCGAAGGAATCCAGCTGTAGGGCATCCTGAGTATCTGGTTTTTGTGCATCATGGAAGCGGTAAACATAAAAATCAGCGGAACAATGGTAAATGTAAGCATCACCAGCAGTAAAAAACTGACCAAAATTTTCCAGCCGGAAATGGATCTATGCGTTATTTTTGGCATGAGGCGCTCCCTTAATAATCCGTTTCGTCACTCTTGGAAACTCTGAACTGAACCCAGGTAAATACAAGCATGATGATAAATAAAACAATACTCATGGCGCTGGCGCGGCCGATACGCTGATTTGTTATTCCCGTGCGGTATATATTCAGGGTAATAACATTGATAGGTCCCTGGGGGGCGCCCGCCTGGGTAAACAGATACTGGGTACTGAAGGTTTTAAGACATTGCAGCATCGACATGATCGATACCAGCGCCACGGTCGGACGCAGCAGGGGCAGCGTTATTCGCCAGAATGACTGCCACTTGCCCGACCCGTCTATGGTGGCCGCTTCATAGAGCGAGGGAGGTATTGACGAAAGCCCCGTGATAAACAGAATCACAAAATACCCGATATACTTCCAAAAATATACAATCATCGTCGAGGCCTGTACCATGTACTGATCCGCCAGCCATCTGCGATCCATACCGGGGGTATTGAGCAGCGTATTGACCCACTGATTGGCAAGCCCCCGGGGATCGAACATCTGCATCCAGATTGCCGCCGCCACCACCGAGGAGAGGACCGCCGGCGTATAATAGGCGATCTGAAAAAAGCCCCGGGTCCGGCTGCTCACAAATCCCGTAAGAAACACCGCAAAAATAAGACTGAACACCAGGAGGGGTATAAAAGTCCCCAGGGTAAACACCGCGGTCGCCCTGAGGGAATTCCAAAAACCCGCCGTCTGCGCGGTAAACAGGTACACATAATTCCCCGCCCCCACAAAAGGCGGTGTTGCAAGAGAAAGAACCCGTTTGTCAAACAAGCTGGTATACAGGGCGTTCAGAATAGGATAAAAACTGAAAATCGAAAAAAAGACTATCGCCGGAACAACAAAGGCGAAACCCCAGCGGGCCTGTTTTTTCTCTATCCCTGAATACCGCTTTTTACTCATAATGAGATCCTTTTTTATTTATCCTCAAGCAATTCCTGGGCCGACGCTTTCAGTGTTGCCAGGGCTTTTTCAGGGGTTTCCCCGGAAAGCATTACCGACTCTACCGCAGCGCGGATAAGATTCTGCAGTTGGGCGCTGTTCGCCCCGTAATACACAATATGTCCCCGCTGCATATCCTTGGTGAATACATCAGAGTAGGGAATATTTTTATAGCTCTCTGAATTAAACAGCGCCTTGGTCGGCTGAATCAGCTGAACTTCGTTAAGATATTCTTCGGAATGGGTAAGCATATAGCCGATTAATTTCCAGGACGCCGCCTGCTTTGCCTTGGAACTCTGGGCGTTAACCAGGTAGTAGTGGCCGTAGTAGCAGCCCGCAACATCTTTTACCGCATTGGCAAATTTGGGATAGGGAACAACCATCCATTCGCCGCTGTCATAGAAAGCGGCATTTTCGGCTTTGATCCTTCCTTCCTGATAGAGGCCGGTGGTCGCCATGGCAATATCATTGTTATTCTGATTGAAAAGGGACCGGGCGTTTTTGTAGGTGGGCGAACCAAGGTTCTTGCCGCTGGGGCCCCAGTCTTTCATATAACGGAGGAAGGTAAGCCAGGCCTCGTCCCCTACAATAGCGGTCTTGCCGTCGTCGCTGACAAGCTGACCCCCAAGCTGTTCCACCATGGGAACAAAGGCAACGAGGTAATAGGGATAGCGGAAGTCAAAGCCCCGGCGGGTAAGAATATCCCCATTGCGGAGCACCAGTTTTTCCGAAATCGCCATCATATCTTCCCAGGTTTTGGGATAATCTTTTTCGGCATCCAGACCGGCGGAACGGAACACATTCTTGTTGACAAAGATACACCAGTTGGTAAGTTCCATGGGCAGCCCGTAAATTTCACCATTTAAGGTTACCGGATCAAGGAAACCATCCGCATAGGCATTGATAAGATCCGCCTTATTTTTATATCCCGCCGCCTGATAATTAACCGGAGCTACCCGGCCGTTGGCGATATAGGCATATTCATCCTCGATGGAGAGATTGAAAATATCCGGGCCCTGATTTGCCGCAAAGGCGGTCTGAATAAGTTCGATATTCTTTGTAGCCGACTGGGTCGTCCTTTCAATCTTGATATTCGGGTTAGCCGCCATAAATTCCTGCACATACCGCTCTTCAATACGGGTACGATTGGGATCCTCGTGGGTCCACACGGTCAAAGTTATCGGCTCATCGGCCTTTTCACTTTTTTTACACGACAATACAACCGGAATGAGCAGCGAAACAGCCAACAAAATCAATAAAATTTTTTTCATGCATTTCCTCCTGATGAAATGTTTAACACTTTCTATGATTATGATGCTTTAGGAGAGAATTTGCAAGCATTTTCGTGCTTTCGGCAGGAAGGCTAAAAATCCCCTTGCCCCCTTGAGCGGGTCATGATAATTTTAACGGGGGTGTTTATGGAAAGGCTCTTTCTGGAAACGGCGCTCAAGGATTTTATCAATACAAATTCGGGAAATTTTGTCGGAAAAGAGATTGCCCTGCGGCCGGACCTGGCGGGGATGCGGATCTTCGCCGAACCCCTGATTGGTTTTGCTGCCGCAGAGGACCCCTATTTTGCGGAACTGAAAAAGCCGGGAATTATCGGCCCCCATTTTTTGCCGCCCCGGGAATGGCTGCCCGGAGCGGCCACGGTGATCTCCCTTTTCCTTCCCTTTACCGAAACCGTAAAGGCCGCCAACCGGCAGGACATGAGTTGGCCCGCCCTTGAATGGCTCCATGCCCGTATCGAAGGTCAGGAGTTTCAGGATGAACTCTGCGGGTATATGGTAACCCTGCTAAAGGGCGCCGGGTTTGACGCGGCGGCTCCCATGGTTGACCCAAGGTTTGTCCGGGCCAGCCCCTCAATCACCGATAAAACTGAGCAGGGCTTTTACACCAGCAACTGGTCGGAACGGCATATCGCCTATGTCTGCGGCCTGGGAACCTTCGGCCTTTCCAGGGGGCTCATCACCGCTAAGGGCGTTGCGGGGCGGTACCTTAGCGTGATCACCACCGCTATCTTTGAACCGGACAAACGGCCCTACACCGGGATCTACGATTACTGCACCCGCTGCGGCGCCTGTGTAAGGAACTGTCCCGCCGGGGCAATCTCACTTGAACAGGGAAAGAGCCATCCGGTCTGTTCGGAATTTGTGGAGAGCACCAGGGAAAAACACCGGCCCCGGTTCGGCTGCGGGAAGTGCCAGGTGAAGGCGCCATGTGAGAGCGGTATCCCCTAAGCGCGATGCTGCGGCTTGTACCGCCGTTTCCCCGTAAATTCTTCCACCCGCACCTTGCACACCATGGTTGCATTCAGGCGGGCATCCTCAAAGAAAAATTCCCGGTCCTCACCGGTTTGATGTTTCATCAAAAGGCTTAAACCCCGGATCTTTTCGTTTTTGTCTTCGATGAATTCAAGCTTGCCGAAACCAATGATGCTTGCGAAGTTAAATCCGTATTCACAGTCATTTTCCGCAGCCGTAAGCTCATGTTCGCCGTCCATTTCAAAACAGACATGGTTGTTGCTTTTGAGGATGTTGATCTTCCGCCCCTCATGGGCGCCGTGAAAATACAGGGTTAAAACACCATCGTTGTATTCATAACCGAAATTCAGGGGGATGACATAAGGCCGGTCACCGTCACACATGGCAAGCCGGCAGACCTTGCACTTGTCAATTATTGCAAGCCTTTCTTCTATACTAATAACTTCCCGATCCACCCTTCTCATTTTCTGCATGATTATTCCCCCCCATCTGAGCCTGTGGAAAACACATCCCCAAGCTTGATGCTGCATCCCGGCAAAACCGTAACCGGAACTTCATCCGCCGCATCATATACTGTGGTGACATATTGCCCCTTATTTAAAATATGGACCTCCGCGGT
This sequence comes from Spirochaetia bacterium, assembly GCA_026002045.1. Taxonomy (GTDB): domain Bacteria; phylum Spirochaetota; class Spirochaetia; order Treponematales; family Breznakiellaceae; genus BNUT01. The sequence goes on from BOAV01000010.1 coordinate 41,265, forward strand.
CTTTTGAACAGGGTCCACAACCCAGTATTCCCGCACCCCGGCGGCAAGATATTTCCGGAACTTCACGATGCGGTCCCGCTGGGTATTGGAGGGGGATAAAATCTCGATAACCAGATCCGGCGCCCCATTGCAGCCTTGGTCATCCAGTTTGGAATGGTCGCACACAACCACGATATCAGGCTCTACCACCGTATCGTCACTCAGATCATCCTTTGGGAACAACCTGACCCCGAAAGGGGCGGAGTATACTTCGCAGGGCTTCCCCATGAGAAAAACTGACAGGGGGGTAAACAGATACCGGTGTATTTTCTGATGGAACCGGGAGGGAGGGGCCATCATATAAACTTCCCCGTCAATAATTTCGGCTCGAAGGCTCTCGTCCCATTCGAGCATATCCGCATAGGTATAATGCTGATCCTCGTATTCCAATGCGTTTGATGACATTTGATAAACCTCTTTTATCAGCTTACCCGATAGTACCGGAGGGCGCAAGGCAATGTTAAAGCAGCCCCCCTGCAACCGTGGCGCCCCACGGGCACGCAAAGGCATAATCGGGGGTCCTGTCAGGGGAATTCATGCCCCGCAGGCGGGTCACGAATTCCCCTGACACCCCCCGCCGCCTTTATCCCCAGCGTGCCCGTCACAAACTCCGGTTGCAGGGGGGCTGCACGGGTAATGGGGAAACGCTTTGTCGGTCAAGTTTAGGGCAAGGCCCCATAGGCGTATACTTAGCGGCGCCACACGGCCCCCACAGACTTTTACTTTCCTTTTGTCGGTGTGGTTCTTTTCGCCTTGGCAGCTTTTGTCTCCCCCCAAAAAATTTAAAAAAAAACAAAAAAATTCATAAAATGTCTTGATAAAAAAAGTAATAAGGGATATATTAACTAGTATTGTATGACTTCTGTTCCGGCTTATGTGCCGTTGCCGGGGGTCTAAAGCTTAATAAAGTTATGGGGAAGGAAAGAAAAGTTAGATGAATGAAACACGTAATTCCTTATATTATATAGAGTTACCC
>BOAV01000011.1 GCA_026002045.1 Spirochaetia bacterium
TGAAGAAGGGGGAATATCACTATGCACGGGACGCGAAAAAGCATGAGGCAAAGCTGGCTGCCTATACAAAACTGTTGAAAAGTCAAACATTTTTGCAAAAAAGTGCTTGACTTTTATCATAGACGAACCACACGAACCACACGAACAAATGATAAAAAATACTAAATGTTCGTGTCTTTCGTGTGGTTAGTGGTTAGAAATCCTCTTCTTCGCTGTAAATTTGGAATTGTCGGCGTATTGTCCGCAGCCTTTTTTTGCGGTATATTGAGGCATGGAGGCGCATATATGGGAACTACATGGAAACCCGTCCAGCCGACGGAAATTAAAGACATCAATATCATTCGGGAAGTAATCGCGCAGATTCGCAAACCCATCCCGCCTGAGGTGTATGCGCGGATCGAGGAACGAGACCGGAAGCTTGCCGGTGCGGATCGGCCATTGGAGCCGCTGGAAGAGGAAAAGAAGTGAATCCTCCGGTTGTCATAACCGAAGACAACGGTAAAGCATATTTCGCCTTAGAGCGGCTTGCCGCCGGTGCGCCGGTTAAGGCTTTCGAGTGCCGCATTGGCGAGTATGCCGATTACCTGCGGGAAGACGCACTCCGTGCCCAGGCGGATCATGTGGCCCAGACGTGGCTCTTGCGAGAACGGGAGAGCCACAGGATAACCGGTTATATGTCGCTTATCGCCGATGCGGTTAAACTTTCCACGGCTGAAAAGGAACTACATAAACTGGACTATCCGTTCAAAACCATTCCGGCCATGAAGATTGGAAAGCTGGCGGTTTGTGAAGCCTTCCGGCAAAAATACCGAGGCTTGGGTACCTATCTGATCTATCAGGCCGGACGTTTCGCCCGTAATTTCATCACCCCCTACTGCGCCGCCCGTTTCCTCACCGTGGACGCCGATGTGGAGCATGACAAGGGTGTCCTAGCGTTTTACCAAAAGAACGGTTTCGCTCCCAATGCCGAACTGACCGGCAAACACCGTAAGACTATCAGCATGAGGCTTGATTTGTATATTTAAGGGGACGGCCTTTTTTATGGCCCCAAAGGAAACCAACAAAGCGCTTCCCTATGGCAAAACGATCACAGGCAGTCGGCGGGAGGGCGGGGCGTTGCCGCTGAACATCGCGAACCCGCAGAAACTGAGAACCGGAGGTTCGCAGTTTCGAGGACGGGCGATGGAAGCGGCAATGCCCCGCCCTCCCGCCGCCGTGTCTGTGCCCGTGGGCCGCCCCTCTACTCCTGCTTCAACCTCTTACTCCGCTTTATCGTGCCGTATGCGGACAGCCCCAACAGTATTGCTGTGGCGATAAAGACCATGCGGTAGTTTATCATGGCGACCATGGAGCCGATCATGGGGCCAAGCGCGCCGCCGGCGGAGGCAACCGAGGAGTTGAAGCCGTAGACGCTGCCCTGATGATCCTTTTCGGTGCTGACGGCGAGGATCGCGTTCAGTACCGGGATGGAGCCACCGATGAAGAAGGATGACAGGGCGCGGAATAGGGCGAGCTGGGTCATGTTGCTTACAAAGGCCTGGGGTACCGTGAGGATGGCCCCGGCGGTGAGGCAGAAGGCAAGGGTTTTCCAGTAGCCGAAGCGGGATGAATATTTTCCTACCAGTACCGCCGACACTGCGGCGGCCCCCGCGCCAACCCCCAGGACAATTCCCGTGGATGAGCCGATGTACTTGCTGTCCGCGGCCAGTTCTTTCAAAAAGAGGGGCAGCATGGGTCCGGCGATGGTGTTTGCCGCCTGGATGACAAAGGTGGTGATCATCAGGGAGATAAGCATCGGGGATTCAAGGACAGGCTTTATGTCGGGGAGGAAACGGAAGAGCTCCCCCTTTTTGTGATGATGGGTCGAAGAATCATCATCCACCCCTTTCAGGACAATGACCCCCGCGCCGGCAAGGACCAGGCCGGTACTTAAAAAGGCGATCCGGTGGCCCAGAAAGTCGGAAATGACCCCGCCGATAAGGGGGCCGATGGAGTTGCCCACGGCGACCCCGGTCTGGAGCAGCCCCAAGGCCAGGGCGATTTGGGCCGCCGGGGCGATCCCCGCGGTCATCACCGTGGCGGCCGCAACCGTGCCGGTAAGGCTCCCCTGGATGGTTCGCAAAACCAAAAGCTGCCAGGGCTCCTGCACAAAGGTCATCAGGGAAACAACGATGGCCCCGCCGAACATGGCCCGGAGCAGCATCATCCGCCGGCTGAACACATCCGCCAGATGCCCCCAGATGGGCGCAAAAATCGCCAGGGTGACCGCCGACAGGGACTGGATGGCCCCCACCCATATCTTGAGCTTGACGGGGTCCGTAATGCCGATATCATCGGTCAGGAACAGGGGAATTACCGGCATGGACAGGGCAAACCCGGCAATCGCCATGGTTTCCGCAATCAAAATCGCAATGTAGTTAGACTTCCAAGATTTATTCATTTGTAGATACTTATCATACCCCTTTTTATTTACCATGAATATACGGTACTATCAATTTGTCATTAAATTTTATGGAGGAATTATGAAGTTTGAAGATATACGCAATGAGGGCGAGGAAGATGAGGAGTCCGAGGAAGATTCCAAACAGGCGCTTCCTGACCCGCTGCTTAACAAGATGCTCAAAACCCGGACAATTCTGCTGTCCGGGGAAATAAAAAAAGATTTGGCCGAGCGGACCATCCGGCAGTTGCTGCTCCTGGAAGATATGGGGGATGACCCCATCCGTATTTTTATTGATTCCCCCGGAGGAGACGCCGACGCGGGCTACGCGATCTTCGACATGATCCGTTTCGTAAAACCCCCGGTCTGGACCATCGGCATGGGCCTGGTTGCCAGCGCCGCCGCGATCATCCAGCTTGCCAGCCCCAAGGAACAGCGGGTCGGGCTCCCCAACAGCCACTACCTGATCCACCAGCCCCTGTCGGGCATCCGGGGCGTGGCCACGGACATTGAGATCCACGCCCGTGAACTGGAAAAACTGCGGGCCAAGATCAACCGCCTTATCGCCGATGAAACCGGCGCGCCCTTTGATCAAGTCGAAAAAGATACCGACCGCGACTACTGGATGAACGCCGAAGAGGCCGCCAAATACGGGCTGATTTCGAAGATCATCACCAGGCGATCTGAATTATAATTTGAAGGCCAAGAGAAGAATTTAACCACAGAGGACACGGAGGAGGCACAGAGTTCACAGAGGAAGATTAAAATTTTTTAATATTCTCTGTGTTCTCTGTGTAACCTCTGTGCCCTCTGTGGTTAATCTTAATTTTTTTTGACAACAGTAATACTGTGCGGGGTGAAGGCAATCGCACCCGGTTTTATTTGGCGCCGGTGATCCGTCAGGGCTGTGCCTTTCGACAGGGCCGACAGTAATGCTGCGTTTTGAGCGGTAAGCCTGAAAGGTTTATTCCGCAGATTGATCAGTCCCGTTGTTTTTCCTGACCGGCTTTCCAGACGGTATACATCGTGTTCCAGCATCACCGCACCGTACTCATCTCCGGCAAGCTTATCGTAGAGATCCGAAAGCCGCCTTGTCAGGGCCAGGTCGTATTGGGTGAGTTTAAGGGGATCATCGGAAAACATGATTTGTCCCGCCAGCAGAAAATTTACCAGGCCGATTAATTCTTTTTCATTTTCAGAAAGTTTGCAGTTGTTGCTGCGGAGGAAGATCACGTCAGGATCGTTGATATACACCGTACCGTTCATAAATGAGCGGCCTATGGTATCCTTGAGATTGGGGTATGCGCCGGGGCGGCCCTCATGGCCTATGAATTTTGCCAGGTTCCAGTCCCATTCTTCACGGGTGTCCGCGCCGATGCGGGAGAGGGGAAAGTACCGGTAGGACGGTCCCAGGGGCGCGCCGCAGCCGAGGTAGGCCACGGGAAGGCCGGCAACAGTTTTACTGCGGGCGGTGAGTATGGCGCAGGCTTTGCGGTAATGTTCGTGGGGCGCGCCGCTTGAAGAGCCGCCTTCGGCAAAGGTCCCCGCAAAAAGCCCCGCGTAGAGGAAGTCCAGCTTGAGGTAGCGGAAACCCCATTCGTCGATGGCCCGGTCGATAAGGCTGCGGAGGTACTCAAGTACCTCGCTGCGGGAAAGGTCCAGACAGTAATACTGTCCGTCCCAGAGGTGGTTGAACCCGGCGGATACGGGCCGGCCCTTTTGGTCCCGCAGAAGCCACTCGTTTTTTTCGGTAAAAATGCGGGACCGCCGGGTCACGATAAATGGCGCAAACCAGAGGCCGGGGATATACCCCGCTTCTTCAATTTTTTTTGCAAGCGGCGCAAGCCCATTGGGGAAGCGGCCCGCATCAATCTCCCATTCGCCCACAGCCCTTTCCCAGCCGTCGTCAATCTGAAAGACCGCGGGCAGCCTGCGGTCCAGGTAACGGAGTTTGATCAGGTTCCCGTTTTTTCTTAAGCCCTCAAGGTCCTCCAGGATCAGCGCCTCGTTAATGTCGGTGTAGTGATTGTACCAGGACTCGTAACCGCCGGGAACCGCCCCGGCATTGCGGAAATTATCCATCCCTTCGGGGTACAAAAATTCAAGGCCCCTGAATGTTTCATTCCCTTGGTAAATGGCGGCGATAGTATCCTTAAAATTGAAGTAACCCTTTGCGGCAAAAATGTGCAGTTCCGCTATTGCCTCGCCGGGCTGCCATTGTTTTCCCGGACAAAACACCTCTGCGCCGACCATCCGCCGCTTCCCGTTGATACGGTAACTTATTGGCGGCAAGCCGTCTTCCACAGAAGCGATGCAGAGGTATGTATCCCCCGAACGGATGTACATAATGAAGTGCCCGGCGTTCCAGCCCGGTTTTGGCCTGTCCCCATCCCGGTTGGTTAATTTGATAAGTTCCGGCAGGATCAGCACCCGCCGGGGCAGGGTTTCACCGGGTCCCAGTTCCCAACCCGCCGACCAGGACTGCCAGCCCCCGCAGTGGATGTACAGGGGCCTGCTGAAAAATTCCGCGCGCTCCTTTTCTTCTAAACTTAAGCGGGCAAGGAGTTCATCGAAGGTCCAGGAGCCAAGGGTAACGGCGCCGCTCTTTTTGCCGGGGATAAGTGTTTCCGCCTTTTCCCCGGCCCTGAAGCGGAATTCCCGGTGCAGCGGTACGATTGCTTTTTCGGTGACAATGATATCCATTATGGTTATACTCTAATATGAAAAAAGGAGTTTGGCAAACATGGTTGAACTGGCGGTTTTTCTGGGAAACCCCGGCCGGGAATACGAGCGGAACCGGCACAACGCGGGCCGGCTTTTAGCGGAACATCTTCCCTTTTACTCATCCCTTAACTGGCAGAAAAAGTACAAGGGCCTGTATGCCGCCCATGAAGGCCGCCATTTTCTTATGCCCGAAACTTTTATGAACCTCTCAGGTGAATCGGTTTTCGCGGCGGCCTCTTTTTTCAAAATAAAACCCGAAGCGATCCTTGTAGTCCACGACGAGCTTGAACTTCCTCTGGGTACGGCGGCGCTGAAATTTTCCGGGGGCCTTGGCGGCCACAATGGGCTGCGATCCATGAAGGCATGTTTTGGCACCGCGGATTTCTGGCGGCTCCGCATCGGTATCGGCCGGCCGGACAGCCGCCTTCCCGGCCAGGGCGGCCGCGAAGGATCAGGGGAAGGCATTGTAGACTGGGTCCTCTCGGATTTTAGCGCCGCGGAGATGCATCTGTTGGATCAGGTATTGGATGCGGGGGCGGCGGCGCTGACGGAAGCCTTTGACAAGGGGCCGGAAGCGTTGCTGCCGGAATGGAACAAGAAAAAGATCAGTATTGAGTAAGGAGGCCGTTATGATTCATTCATTCCTGATGATAGGGCAGTCAAACATGGCGGGCCGTGGGCGGCTGGGGGATGTCCCGGCGATTGAAAACAAAAAACTTTTTATGCTCCGCAACGGCAGATGGTGGCCCCTGAGCGAGCCGGTAAATTATGACCGGCCCTTTGCGGGAATTTCCCTTGCAGCAAGTTTTGCCGACGGGTACGCAAAAAGATTCGACTGCGACACCGGCCTGATCCCCTGCGCCGACGGCGGAACCAGCCTTGACGAATGGGCCTGCGGGGGCCAGCTCTACACCCACGCGGTGTACCAGGTCCGCTTGGCCCAAAAGATAAGCGAGGTCAAGGGCATCCTCTGGCACCAGGGGGAAGCCGACAGCGAAGATAGAAAAACAGCGGAAACATACAGGGACCGGTTCATAAAAATGATCACCACCCTGCGCAGGGATTGCGGGCTTGAAAATGTTCCTCTCGTCCTGGGGGAGCTTGGCAGCTATCTGATAAATTATCCCAAGCTTTCAGATGGTTATTTTCAAATAGTGAACAAACAGCTTGCGGAAATCGCGCGGACCTGTCCCCGCACGGGCCTCGCAAGCGCCGAAGGTTTAACAGACAACGGGGATAATCTGCATTTCAACGCAGTATCACTGCGGGAATTCGGCAGGAGGTACTTTGCAAAATATTTAGAAATTACAGCGAAACCGTAGTCCCCCCGTCAACCTTGATCTCCATGGCGGTGATGTAGGCCGCCGCATCGGAGAGGAGGAAGCTCACCGTCATGCCGATGTCCTTTGGCGTACCCAGGCGGCCCAGCATGGATCGGCGTTCCACCATGGCCCGGCGTTCCGGGACCCGGCGGAGGCTTTCCCTTACCAAATCGGTTTCGATCCAGCCGGGGGCCACCGCGTTGACCCGCACTCCCTGTGGGGAAAGTTCGCTCGCAAGGGCGCGGACCATGGCGCTCACCGCGCCCTTGGTGCCCGAGTAGGGCAGGTTCCGGGTCAGCCCCATGAACACCGCAGCGGAACTGATAAACACGATGGACCCCGCGTTTCGTTCGATCATGCCCCGCGCGATTTCACGGGTGAGGGCATAAGCGCCGAAGACGTTGGTGTTAAAGAGCTCCCGAAATTCATCAACTTCGTAACTCAATGCATCCTTGTTGTTCTGAATCCCCGCATTGTTTACAAGCCCGTCAATCGGACCGTAACGGCTTTCCAGTTCTCTGACTGCGGCGGGGATGCTTTCCTGATCGGCAATGTCCAGGCGCAGAGCGGACACCCCCAATTCTGCGGCGGCCTTTTTCAGCAATTCCTCACGCCGCCCCACGATGATCACCTCCGCCCCGGCGTCCTTACATTCCGCCGCGATGCCGTAGCCAAGGCCGGTGGCTCCGCCTGAAACCAGTATCCGTTTCCCCTCAAGGGATATTTCCTTTTTCATGGGAAAAGCATAATATACAAACAGAGTAAACATAAGGGGCTATTCATGCAGAATCAAAAAATCTCCCAGGCTGAAGCTTTCAAGGGCCTTTACGATATCGTCGTGCGGCTCCGCGCCCCCGACGGCTGTCCCTGGGATCGGGAGCAAAATCCCATGAGCCTCCGCTCTGACCTTATTGAGGAAACCTATGAGTGCGTGGAGGCCATCGATCAAAAAGATCCCGCCCATATCCGGGAAGAACTGGGGGATATTTTTCTGCTGGTCACCATGCTTGCCTACATGCACGAACAGGAAGGTTTTTTCTCTGTTGCCGATGCCCTTACCACAGTTTCCGAAAAACTGATCCGTCGTCATCCCCATGTGTTTGGTGCAGTAAAGGTGAAGGACAGCGCAGAGGTTCTGGATAATTGGGCAAAGATCAAAGTGGAACAGGAAGGCCGCAAACCGAAAGATTCGATCCTTGATGAAGTGTCCCGCGGGCTGCCTCCCCTGGACCGTTCGTATAAATTGCAAAAAAAGGCCGCCAAGGTTGGTTTCGACTGGGCCGAAGTAAAAGATGTGATCGGCAAAATCGAAGAAGAACTTGGCGAAGTAAACGAAGAAATTCTGCACAGTAATACTGTTGAGGCTGCTGACACAGCCAAAGAAGCGATAGAAGGCGAGTTGGGGGATCTTCTCTTTTCCGTGGTGAACCTCTGCCGTTTTCTCCGCGTTGAACCTTCGGTGGCCCTGCAGCGGACCAATGTCAAATTCGAAAACCGCTTCAAACACGTAGAGAAACGAATGAAAGAGACCAATCAGGAGATGAAGCAGGGGAATTTAAAGGCGATGGACAAATTCTGGGAAGAAGCAAAAACCCTATAGCTGCCCAAAGTTCATCAGCACCTGGCGGAGCCGCTGTTCCAGAAGCTTGAAGGAAAAGAACTTGCGGCCCAGGGCAAAGTTGCGGGCCGCCATTATTTCGGCGGCCTGGGGATAATCCAGCATGGTCCGGACGGCGTCCACCGTGCCGGGGCTTATGTAGTTGTCCATCACCACCACGTCAAAATCCAGGGGCTCGATGTCCCGCTGAAAAATCGCGTAGCGGTTGACCAGAATAGGTTTTCTGAACCAGATCGCTTCAAGGAAGGCGTTGCCGAAACCTTCGTAGGTGGAAGGGTAGGTGACAAAGTCGGCGTTAAGGTAGCAGTCCCAAAGGCTGTACTTCCGTTGGCCCGTTTCCGTTAAGCCCCGTTCCGCGCCGATAAGGTCCGGCCGGATGATCACCTCCACACCCAAAAGATCCGCATAATCCATGGTCCGCTTGTAGTAGTCCGAACCCTCATCCCGTTCCTGGTGGCTGATCAGGAGTTTCACCTTTCGGTCCTTCAGCCTGCTTGCCAGTTCAATGGAGTGTTCGATTCCTTTCCGGGCGACCATCCGGGTGGGCTGGAGGAACAGCGCCTCATCATCGGCAAAGCCCAGATCCTTCCGCAGCCCATAGGAGTATTCGTCCCTGGCCGGAGGTTCCGTGTCATAGTCAAACACATTGGGGATAATGATGGAAGAAATGCCGCAGCGGTAGGAGAGGCGCTGCCGGGCTTCGGAATTGATCACCACGTGATTAATGGAATGGAGCTGGGGCGGGAAGGACATGGAAAGATAATCTCCCACGCAGTTGACAGCGAAGCGCTGGCGCTCCCAGGAAAAATCATGATGATGGGCAATGACGGGAATCCCCGTCTCGGCGATAAATTCCGTAATCGCAAGCCCCAGGGGGATATGCATGGGAATGGTCAGGCAATTTTCGCATATCAGAAGATCAATTTTAAAGGCGTGCACAAAGTCGTAGAGGCTGCGTTTAAGTTTGTACCGTATCCCCTGAATCTCCCCGGTTAGGGTTTCGTTCCGCACGGTGGTCCCGAAACAGCGTTCCTGAATTTTCATGACATCGGGGTGCCCGAAGAAAGCTTCTTCCACCACCATGGACCTGGCCGGTTCCCAATCGGAAAGGCCGGAGAAGAAATAGCAGTCGCAGCCCATCTTTTCCAGCACCTGCCGCCATTTGGCGGTTTCCAGAGACACTCCGTCTGTTCCCTGAAGCCGGGTAGAGACGAATCCGATACGCTTGATACTGGTGGTCCGTGTGAGGTACATATCTTAATTATCGTAACAACGCAGCCGGAAATAAATGGAGAAGATGATAGACTTGTTCGAGAACCAACCGGGTTCTCGAACAAGTCCGATATACGTCACCTAGAACTGCCGGACGGCGCGGACCCCTACTTCTCCGCCGCTGCGATCCGTTTCCCTGCCGGAAGCAAAATTTATTGCAATATTGGGCCTTTCATTTACAGCGGTTGAGCTCAAATACCACATGGTCTTAAAATCACCCAGTCCCTGCTTATAAAGGTTATAATACATACAGAGCAGTTCCTCCGAAGAGGGCAGATACCAGTCGTCGAAGCCGTTTACTACCAGATTGTCACAAATCCACATGGGAGTATTGATACCGCCCCCTTTCTGTTCAAAAAACGCTATGAATTTCCGGGTGTTTTCCCTGCCCGCCCCTAAACGCCAATCATTTACTTTATACTGACGGAAAATTTCGGCAGAATGAAATCCCCGCGATTTCTGTTCCGTCTCTGCCGGGGCCGCTTCCAGGTACCGCCAGCCATTGGAATTATCGTCCTTGACATAGAACACAATCCCCCCGGTGGGTCCGGTGTCACCGATTTTGTAGGCCGCCGCTTGTTCCCGGGCCGCTTGTTCCCGGGCTGCCTGTTCCCGGGCTGCCTGTTCCCGGGCCGCTTGTTCCTGGGCTGCCTGTTCCCGGGCCGCTTGTTCCTGGGCCGCTTGTTCCTGGGCTGCCTGTTCCCGGGCCGCCTGTTCCTGGGCCGCTTGTTCCCGGGCTGCCTGTTCCTGGGCCGCTTGTTCCCGGGCTGCCTGTTCCTGAGCCGCCCGGGCCAAGACCCTTCGCTCCGGAACTTTTTGTCGCGGAATTACTATTGTACCGGCTTCGCTGTTCGTTTGCGCATCAGAAGCGCAGCCTATCAAAACAAAAGCCATAAGACCAAAGAGGAGCAAGGCGGCTTGTACCATCCTGTTTTTCATAAAACACCCCATAGAAATAAAAAAACCCGGAAACACCGTATAACGGCGTCTCCGGGTTCAATTCTAAGATCGGCCAATACTAAAAAAACTGTAGCTTTTTTAGCCTAGAAAGGCCGGTCAGCTAGATACTTGTACTCCTTCCAAAGCCGTTCGGTCTGGGCCTTGGCTTTCGCCAGCAGGGCGTCGGCCCGGTCGGGGCTGGCGGCCTTAAGGCTCTTGAAGCGCACTTCCTTGTACATGAAGTCCTCAATACTGGTGGTGGCTTCCTTGGAGTCAAGCTGGAAGGGGTTCTTGCCCTGGTCCTTGAGCCGGGGATCGTAGCGGTACAGGGGCCAAATGCCCGAGGTAACCGCCGCCTTCTGCTGCTCCAGACCCTTGCTCATGTCGATGCCGTGGTTGATGCAGTGGGAGTAGGCGATGATGATACTCGCTCCGGGGTAGGACTCCGCTTCGCGGAAGGCCTTGATGGTCTGGGCCATGTTGGCGCCCAGGGAAATCCGGGCCACATACACGTAACCGTAGCTCATGGCCTGGGCCCCCAGGTCCTTCTTCACGATGTCCTTTCCGGCCGCGGCGAAGCGGGCGATGGCCCCCACGGGGGTTGCCTTGGACATCTGGCCTCCGGTGTTGGAGTACACCTCGGTGTCCATCACGAGGAGGTTCACGTTCCGGTTGGAGGCGATCACGTGGTCCAGTCCGCCGTAGCCGATGTCGTAGGCCCATCCGTCCCCGCCGAGCACCCAGACCGACCGCTTGATAAAGTGGTCCGCCAGGGAGACGAGCAACTGCGCGGTGTTGTTGGCATTGCCCTTGAGGGCGGCCTTGAGATCATCCACGTTTTTGCGCTGGGCGTCGATGGCGGCGTCATCTTCCTGGGTATTGGCCAGAATCTTGTCGATGAGCGCGGCCTGTACGCCTTCACCCTTGGCCTTGAGCGCGATTTCACGGGCGTGTTCCGCCAGTTTGTCGCTGGTAAGCCGCATACCCATGCCGAACTCGGCGGCGTCCTCGAAGAGGCTGTTGGACCAGACCGGTCCGCGGCCGTCTTCGCGCTTGGCGTAGGGGGTGGTGGGAAGGTTCCCGCCGTAGATGGAGGAACAGCCCGTGGCGTTGGCAATGACCGCCCGGTCGCCGAAGAGCTGGGAAAGGATCTTGACGTAGGGGGTTTCACCGCAGCCGCCGCAGGCCCCGGAGAATTCAAAGAGGGGCCGCTTGTAGGCCAGGCCCTTCACGGTGGAAAGGTTGAGCTCCGCAGCGGGAACCTCAGGCAGGCTGAGGAAGTAATCCCAGGCAGCGGCCTGTTCCGCGTGGTACTGGGGATCATCGGAATAGGATTTCCATGAGAGGGCCTGGGGCTTGGAAGCGTCCTTGGACATGGGGCAGATGTTGATACAGACCCCGCATTCCATGCAGTCTTCGGCGGAAATGACCAGGCAGGTCTTCTTCCCGTCCACAGCCTTGGGTTTTATCGCCGCAGTCTTGAGGCCCGCCGGTGCTTTCGTCACCTCGGCATCGGTGAGGTTCTTCATGCGGATACAGGCGTGGGAACAGACCGCGGCGCAGTTACCGCACTGGATACAAACCTCAGGGTTCCAGGCGGGCACCCGCTCGGCAACGGCCCGTTTTTCGTACTGGGTGGTGGCGGTGGGGAAGGTCCCGTCATCGGGGATCTTGGAAACCGCGAGCTTGTCCCCTTCCTGCACGGAAACGGCCCCCAGCACTTCCTGAATCCAGGAATCCTTGGCAGTGGCAAAGGGCTTCTTCATGTGGAGCTTGCTGTCGGCAGCGGAGTACTTCACTTCCTCAACCGCGGAAAGGGCGGCGTCCACGGTGGCATAGTTTTTCTGCACCACATCGGCGCCCTTCTTGCCGTAGGACTTTTCGATGAAGTGCTTCATCTCCTCCACAGCCTGGGCTTCGGGGAGCACCCCGGAAATTTTGAAGTAGGCGGCCTGCATAACCGTGTTGATGCGGTTACCCATGCCGGTCTTGCGGGCGATTTCAGCGGCGTTGATCACGTAAAACCTGAGTTTCTTGTCGATGATCCGCTTCTGGGCCTCAAGGGGGATTTCCTTCCATACTTCCGCCGCATTGAAGGGGCTGTTCAGGAGGAAGGTGCCCCCCTCTTTGACATTGGCCAGCATGTCCAGGATTTCTATATAGGAAAACTTGTGACAGGCCAGGAAGTCCGCCTTGGTGATAAGGTAGGGCCGGCGGATCGCCTTTTTGCCGAAGCGCAGATGGGAGATGGTGAAGCCCCCGGACTTTTTCGAGTCATAGGAGAAGTAGGCCTGGGCGGAAAGTTCCGGTTTGGCATCCCCGATGATCTTGATGGAGTTCTTGTTGGCGCCGACTGTCCCGTCTGAACCGAGGCCGTAGAACATGGCTTCGTTCATCCCCTCTTCCGCAAGGAAGAAGGCATCGTCGTAGGCAAGGCTCTTGCCTAGGATATCGTCATTGATGCCCACCACAAAGTTGGCGATCTTCTTGCCGGAAAGGTTATCGAACACCGCCTTGACCATGGCGGGGGTGAATTCCTTGGAACCAAGACCGTAGCGGCCGCCCAGTACGATGGGCTCACTCTTGAAGGGCGCGGTCCCGGCGGCCAAAGTTTCGGCCAGTGCGGTGCGCACATCCTGATACAGGGGTTCGCCAAGGGCGCCCGGATCTTTGGTCCGGTCCAGCACGGCGATAGACTTCACCGTGGCGGGCAGGGCCTTTACAAAGAGGCTTGCGTCAAAGGGCCGGTAGAGCCGGACCTTCAAAAGGCCGACCTTTTCGCCCTTGTTTGCCAGATATTCGGTGGTTTCTTCCACGGTTTCCGCCCCGGAACCCATGATGATGATCACCTTCTCGGCATCCTTGGCGCCGAAGTAGTCAAATACATGGTAGGAACGGCCGGTGAGCTTGGCGTACTTGTCCATTTCCGCCTGTACTATAGAAGGAACCTTCTCGTAATACTTGTTGACCCCTTCCCGGCCCTGGAAATAGGTGTCCGGGTTCTGGGCAGTACCGCGGATCGAGGGATTTTCGGGGGTAAGACCCCGTTTGCGGTGGGCCAGGACCAGTTCATCGTCGATCATCGCCCGCATCACTTCAAAGGAAACTTCTTCAATTTTCTGGTACTCGTGGCTGGTGCGGAAGCCGTCAAAGAAGTGGAGGAAGGGCACCCGTGAGCGCAGGGTGGCGGCGTGGGCGATAATCGCCAGATCCATCACTTCCTGCACACTGTTACTGGAGAGCATGGCCCATCCGGTCTGCCGGCAGGCCATCACGTCCTGGTGGTCGCCGAAAATCGACAGGGAACTGGTTGCCAGCGCCCGTGCGGCGATGTGGAACACCGTGGAGGTAAGCTCCCCGGCGATCTTGTACATATTGGGGATCATCAGCAGGAGCCCCTGGGATGCCGTAAAGGTGGTGGTCAGCGCCCCGGTGGTCAAGGCCCCGTGGACCGCGCCGGCGGCCCCCGCTTCACTCTGCATTTCTACAACCTGGGGGATAGTGCCCCACAGGTTTTTCCGGCCCTGGGCGGAAAACTCGTCAGAGAGTTCCCCCATAGGGCTGGACGGGGTAATCGGGTAAATCGCGATTACTTCACTCAGCGCGTGGGCCACGTGGGCCGCGGCGTTGTTGCCGTCAATCATAACCATGTTTTTTTCAGCCATTTGTTTCCTCATTAGGTAGGGTTTTCCTTAGTTTAGACTTCCGGGGGGATTTATGCAAGGCGCTACGGGGGCGCCCGGCTATTTTCAAGGGTTCAAGTTTAAAGTATGATCGGTTTTATAAGGAGGATTTTATGTCCGATACGGTTAATCCCTGGCAGAGTCCGGGGGCGGAAGTCAGCACGGAAAGAGGGCCCGGTTTTTCGCAGACCCTTTCTGTCACCATGGTTCGTTACCTTAAAGAAGCGGCGCCCTGGCTCCGCTTTGTCGGTATCCTCAGTTTTATAGGCTGTGGTTTCACTGTTTTGGCGGGAATCATCGTTGCCATCTCCATGGCGGCTTCCGCAGAAGCTGCGGAGGCATTAGGGGCAAGTTTGGGGATTGCCGGCGGCTTGGTGGGAATCGCCATGGGGCTCTTATACGTTCTTATAGGGGCGTTGATGTTTTTTCCCGCCCGGTTTATCTATAATTTCGGGGCGAAGATCCGGAATTATACCCTGAGCAATGCGGAGCAGGATCTTGAGGATGCCTTCAAAAACAACAAATCCCTCTGGAAATTTTATGGAATCCTGTCCATTATCTCCCTTGCCCTTGTTCCGGTGGGCCTGATCACCGCTGTTGTGATAGCCGTCACGTCTCTTTAATGAATAACTCCGGGTATGCATATACCGATTCATCCCTGGGGGTTGAAACCCCTGAGGGGATAGAATTTGTCCTTTTCCCGGCGGGGCCGCTCATACGGAGCTGCGCATGGGGGATCGATCAGCTTATCCAGTGGACCCTTATTCTGATCATTTCAATTGCCGCCGGTTTTTTTGGAGAAAAAAACGGCGGCCGTTGGCTTTTCCTGATCCTGATTTTCGGCATCGACTGGTTTTATCATGTGATGTGGGAAATTCTGTTCCGGGGCCAGAGTCCGGGCAAGCGGATCATGGGCATCCGGGTGGTGGGGAGCGGCGGGGAGCCCGTGAGTCCCGGCGGATCTTTTCTACGGAACCTGCTGCGCTTTGCGGATACCTTTCTTTTTTTATACCCCATTGTCCTTATCTGCATGTCCGCAAGTCGGGGGTTCAGGCGATTGGGGGATTGGGCGGGCGGTACCCTGGTGGTCTACACAAACCAGACTTTGGCTCCGCCACGGTTTCACCCTGTTGCGGTATCCCCGTCTTTCACACCGCGGATAAGCCCTCCGTCTAATTTGTCCTTCGGGGAAAAACAGGCCATCCTCATGTTTGCCCGGCGTTATCCCCTTTTGGGAAAGGCCCGTGCCGATGAGATCGCCGCAGGCTATTCGGAACAGCTGCGCAGTATTACTGCGGATGCCGGAACTGATGCGCTCTCCCCATCGGCTTGCCTTTTGGGCATTGCCCGGGTTCTGGAGAGTGAGCGGTGACAGAACGGACTTTTATTCAGCGCCGGGAAGGATTTTGGCAGGAATTTGAAGGGGCCCTTAACGGCGGACGGAAGGGGCTGCGGACCAGGGCGCAGTGGTTTCCCCAGGGTTTTCGGGAATTGACACAGGACCTTAACACCGCCCGTGCCCATGGTTTTGATCCGGCGCTTATCGAAAGGCTGAACCGGCTGGTGCTTGAGGGGAATCAGATCCTCTACGGCCAGCATGACTGGTCTCCCAAAGCCCTTGTCCTTTTTATTACCCGGACTTTTCCCCAAAGGGTCCGCGCCCAATGGCGGGGGCTTGGGGCTGCCTGTCTGATTTTTTACGGCATTGCTGTTTTTTTCGCCCTTCTCAGTGTCCGTTTTCCCGATCTGGTGTACGAGCTATTGCCTGAGTCCCAGGCCGAAAATCTTGAAACGATGTACGATCCCACAGGAGAGCATTTCCTTGTTCCCCGTGATGTGGAGTCCGATGCGGATATGTTCGGCTTTTATATTTACAACAATATTTCCATTGCGTTTCGCACCTTTGCTGCGGGCATCCTCGGAGGAATCGGGAGTCTTTTCATGCTCGGCATCAATGCGGTGTTTTTGGGAATATCCACAGGGCACATCATCAACAAGGGATTTGGGGATACTTTTTTTTCTTTTATCATTGGACACAGCAGTTTTGAACTTACGGCGATCATCCTCAGCGCACAGGGGGGATTGCTTTTGGGATACCGCTTTTTTATCACCCGCGGGTTGAGCCGCGGCGCGTCCCTGCGGGCTGCGGGGAAGGACGCCCTGCCCCTGATCTCCGGCGCAGCCCTGATGCTGGTTATCGCCGCGGTGATCGAAGCCTTCTGGTCATCCCGGCACGCCCTGGGCCAGGCGCTGCATTACGGCGCCGGTATTTCGCTCTGGATACTTTTGCTGATGTTTTTTCTCTTTGCCGGCCGGGGGAAAAGATGAAAGCGGTCTTTGACGGCGCCCTCGCTCTGCGCAGGCGGAGTTTTTGGGAAGCGGCGGACGCGGGGCTGCTCCTGTGGCGGCGGGATTTTTTTTATTTTCTTCCCTTCTTTGCCATTCCCCTTTGGGTCTGCGCCTTTGGCCTGCGGATGCTCCCGGAGGTCATGCGGCCATGGTTAAGTTTGATACTCTGGTTTTTTAAGCCCCTTTTTGATCGTCCGGTGCTGCATGTCATTGGGGTGCGTTTTTTTGAACCCCGGTCCGGGGCAAGGCGGCTTTTGCAGGGCCTTGGCAAAAGTATTTTACGGGGCCTTCCCGGTGATCTCCTCTGGCGGCGTTTCAGCCCCTGGCGTGCGGTGATGATGCCGGTGCGGGTTCTGGAAGGATTGAAGCCTGCCCAGGTCAGGCAGCGGAAACAACAGCTCTCCAATGGGGGGATCGATTTCTGTGTCCTTATCACCGTCTGGGGATATATTCTCGAAGGAATTCTCCTTATTGGGGAAATCCTTTTCCTGTTTATGGTTATTGAACTGATGCAGGAAAACTATATTACCTCCATTTTTGATTTTCTTGAGCAAAAGGAACTTTTTTACTTTACCGCCTACTGCGTCAATTATATGCTGATAGAAAGTCTTTATGTGTGCATGGGATTCGGCCTTTATATCAACAGCCGTGTTGAAGTTGAAGGCTGGGACCTGGAAGTGTTGTTCCGCAGCTTTTTACAAAAGTCCCCCCGGCCTGTCCGCAGCGCCGGTGTATTGGTTCTCTGCCTGTTTTTTTTCCTGCTTGTCCCCACAGGTGCTTATGCGCAAACCGAAGCGGTGGATAATACCACCGTTAATGTGCCCCTGGAAATACTTGAGGACATCCTTGGATCCAAAGATTTTGGCGGAGAAAAAGACGGCTGGGGAATCCGGCCCCGGCAGCAGCGGGAACCGGATTCCCCAGCCGTATTCAACACCGTACCATGGGTCGATTGGATAAAAAAAATTTTCGCAGTATTACTGCGGGGCGTTCTTGTGCTGGCCATTGCGGCGCTGCTGTTTTTTTCGATTGTCTATGTTTTCCGTTTGAAGGACCGCTTCCGCTTGCCATTCCGGAGACGCTTAAATGCGCAAATCCTCCATACAGGTTCCGGCAGTGAAAGCCCGGAGCAGCTTTTGGAACAGGCCCGATCCCTTCATGCCCGTGGTGAACTGCGTGAAGCATGGGCCGCCTGTTTTGCCGCCGCCCTTTCCGCCTGGTCAACATACCGCCGACTTTCTTTTCCTTCCAATGCCACCGAGTACGGCTGTCTTGCCATAGTCCGTCAGGCCGATGCGGTTCCCCTTGCAAGCGCCGCAGAAATTGCAGGCTTTGGAGAACTTGTCTTTACCTGGGCAGCCTTTGCCTATGGCGGAAAAATCCCCGTCGATGGATCCTTTGATAAAGCCCTTGCATTCTGCGAATCCCTGGGGGCGCATAATGGGTAGATACAAAAGTATCCTCGGCATTGCCGCCGCAGTCATCCTAATCCTCAGCGTTCTGGCCTATACCCAGTTGGAGATATACCAGCGGACCAGGCCGATATCTCCTTCGCAGGCGGTCAGGGCAAATTATTTCTATGCCCTGGAAAAATGGCTCACCAAAACCGGCCACCCGGTCCGTATCGATTCCCACGGAAGTCCCTTCCGGATCATCCCTGCAAAGGAACGAAGCGTCTATATCCAGGCTTCACTTTTTGACTGGCAGGACGCGGCTCCGATCCTGATCCCCTGGGTGGAGGAGGGGGGCTCACTGCTCATCTCCATTGAGTCATCATGGTATGATGAAGATGAAACGGATTTTGTAGAATTTCTGGAAGCCGTCGGCGTGCAGGCTGAAATATGGGTTCCCGAAGATGATGAGACAGTAATACTGCGCGATTTAGATCATTACGTTATTACGGAAAATAATTTCGATCTTGATTTGCGTTTTAGTTTTAGTGTGATAAAAGATTTTGGTGATACGCCCCTTACTCTGAAGGACAAGCAGGGGATAATCCGGCTCGTGTCGATTCCCCTGGGAAATGGTTCGATCACGGTGACCGGGCGGCCCTATTTTATGTATAATGATAATCTGGAATCGGAAGAGAACGCCCGCTTGTCCTGGCAGCTCACCGCGGCAAATGTGCAGGATGAACACCCTGGGGTACTGTTTGTCCGGGGCAGGCGGGCGGTAAAAAATCTTTTCGGAAAACTGGCGGAGCGGGGAAATCCGCTGCCCCCCATCGTGTCTGTGTTGGTCCTTGTGTGTATCGGCTTCTGGATGGTGATCCCCGGCTTCGGCATTTTGCGGCCGGAAAATGAACAGCGGGCCAGGCCGATTCGGGATCGCTTTTCGGCGGAGACACGGTTCCTTAAAAAGTACCATGCCCTGGAAGGCTACCTTGAGGTTTACCTTAGGGAGATAAAATATAAATGCCGGGACCGGGAACTTGATCCCCGGGATAAATATCTCAGGGATATTTATCCCCTTATTACCGAAATTGAAAATTCATTAGGTGAAAAGAAAAACCTTAAGCATAGTGAAATTATCCGGATCCTGAAAATTCTGGAAAAAACAATGGAGCATTTATGAGTGATGAAGATTACGAAAAGAAAACAGATGCGGAATCTGCCGCAGAAACACTGTGCGCGGTACGGGCGGAGATCGGCAAAGCCTTTGTCGGTCAAAGGGAACTGGTGGATCATGCCCTGATCACCCTCCTTGCGGGGGGCCATCTTTTGGTGGAAGGTGTGCCGGGGCTGGGCAAGACCCTGCTGGTCCGTTCCCTGGCCCAGGCCATCGGCGGTGAATCGAAGCGGGTACAGTTCACCCCGGACCTGATGCCCAGCGACATCACCGGCAACATTATGCTGGATACCCGCACGGGGCAGTTCACCACCCGGAAGGGGCCGGTGTTTACCAACCTCTTTATCGCCGACGAGATCAACCGCGCCCCGGCGAAAACCCAGGCCGCCCTTTTCGAGGCCATGCAGGAATTCCAGGTGACCCTTGACGGGGAAAGCCATCCCCTGCCTGCGCCCTTCATGGTACTGGCGACACAGAATCCCTTTGAACATGAAGGGACGTATCCATTGCCGGATGCCCAGAAGGATCGCTTCTTAATGAAGATTGTCGCGCCCTATCCCCCGGCTGATGAGGAGAAGGCCATGGTTGCCCAGGTACTCGCGGAGGGCGCCGGTGCGATTCTTTCGGTTACTGCGGTCAAAACCGTGCTGAAAAGCGGTGAATTCGCGCTTCTCCGTGATCTTGCTTCAACGGTCCGCCTTGACCCGGTTATCATTGATTATGCGGTGCGCCTTACCGCCGCTACCCGGGCCAATGCCGCCATACAAATCGGCGCGGGCCCCCGCGGAAGTCTTGCACTGGTACGCTGCGCCCGGGCCCGTGCGCTTCTTGAAGGAAGGGACTTTGTGCTCCCCGATGATATCCAGATCCTGGCGGTTCCGGTCCTTGCACACCGGCTCACCCTTTCTGCGGAAAGTGAACTTGAGGGACAGAACGAGGACCGGATCATTCGGAACCTTGTCTCCCTTACGGAAGCGCCCCGCCTATGAAGCCGGGGAGAGGGCTTTTTATCGCCGCCCTGATATGGCTTCTGTTGGGGGCGGGGGCTTTTTTTTCGCAGCCGGTTTTTCTCGTCTGGTTTCTTTCCGGCCTTTCCCTGCTGCCTGTTATTGTATTTGACGCTATTTTCCTCAGTCTTTTTACCTGCCGCATTAAGCCCTCAAGGGAAATGCCCCTTAGCCTTGCTCAGGGAGAACCGGTTGAGATAAAGATCACCCTGCAAAAGGAAGGCCATCTGTTTCTTCCCGCAGTAATACTGTTTTTTGATCTATACCCCGATTCAATGGACTGTGAATTCTTTCCCGCGCCCCTTAATCCGAAACTGCTAAAAAACAACGGCTCCCTTGTTTTCACTTACACCCTCATTCCCCGTGAACGGGGTCCCTGGAATTTTTCCGGCATGGAATTTCTTTTTTCTTCCCCCCTCCGGTTTTGGCGGCTTAAGGTTTTTTGCGATTGCCCCGGCCGGGGACGGACCTATCCTGATTTTAAAAAACTAAGCGCCGGGACCGCATTGCAGGGACTCATGGAACAGCAGGGCTTTAAGGAAATCCGGCAGCGGGGGCAGGGTATGGAATTCAGAAGCCTCCGGGATTATCAGGAAGGGGATGGTGTGCGGTCCATTGACTGGCGCGCCACGAGCCGCCGCCGCAAATTTATTGTCCGGGAATATCAGGAGGAGCAGGATCAGCAGATCCTTTTTATCCTCGACACCGGTTACCGGCTGCCGGGTCCGCAGTTTGACAGTGCCCTGAACGGCGTGCTCCTGCTTGCCTACACCGCGCTGAAACACGGTGACGCCGCGGCGGCCCTGAGCTTTGGGACTGCCGAACGCTGGGTCCCTCCCCGCAAGGGAATGGGCGCCTTTACTATTCTGATGAACCGGCTCTACGACCTTCACAGTTCTCCTGTGCCATCCTCACCTTTTTCCGCGCTGGAGAACGCCCTCTCCCGGCTCCACCGCCGCAGTTTTATTATTTTGATCAGCAACTTCCGTGAGGAAGACGGTGAATCCCTCTCATGGATACTTAGGCGCATCCGTCAGCGGCACCTCCTCCTCCTCGTGAGCTTCCGCGAAAAGGAAGCTGAAACTTTGGCCCGTCGTTCATCCTCATCACCGGCGGACACCCTGGAAACCGCCGCCGCTTTTTCCTACCTCGCTTCCCGCAGGCGGCTCTACCAAAGCTGGGAACACCTGGGACTCCTCACCCTGGAAACTTCCCCGGAAGATTTTTCCTCCGCGTTGATCAACCGGTATCTTGAGGTGAAGAAGTCGGGGAGGCTGTAGGATATGAAGATGATTGTTTTTTTGTTATTTTGTTGATATAATTATCAGGAATAGCAAGGAGTTATATCATTATGGACGGCGCTAAAAAACCTTTCTTTAAGAAATTTTCCCAGGGTTATACTTTTAAAGTACTCATGCTTGTAGCTTTAGTCCTGCTTTTACTCATTCCCCTGAACATGATCCGGGGATTGGTTAATGAACGGGGAAGAACAGCCGCTTCCGCTGAGTCGGATATCATGGAAGCATGGGGAAAACAGCTTATAGAAGCAGGACCTGTCATAACAATCCCCGGAATCAAAACCGCAGAAGTCCGTACCAAAACAGAAAAGGAAGGGGAAAAGATCGAAATTATTAAGACCCCCTTTACCCTGGTACTCAGTCCAAAAGAACTCGTCATTAACGCTGATTTCAAGACCGAGATACGCAAACGGGGTATTTTTTCTGTACCCCTTTTTTCCGGGACCCTTGCGCTAAGCGGCAGTTTTGATCCGGCCATGGCAATTTCAGCGCTGTTACCCGATGAGGATATTTCCTTAAACCAGGCTGAATTGATTATTTCCCTTTCCAGCCAGAAGGGTATCCGTAAAATAAATACCTCAAAGTGGGAGACCTCAGAACTTTTTTTTCAGCCGGGGAACCGGGGGCATAATCTGGTCAGTTACGGGTATAGTTACAACAGCAAATCCGGCAGCGGTATTTATGCAGCGCTGGATCATTTTGAAAACAAAGCATCAACCTTTAACATCAACATAGAGATCCAGGGCGGACAGTTTATACGGGTGCTGCCAATTGGACAGGACACGCACGTCAGTATTTCTTCTGACTGGAACTCCCCTTCTTTTCAGGGCGCCTTCCTGCCGGGCGTTTCAAACATCACCGATAATGATTTTTCCGCATCCTGGGATATCAGTTATTTAAGCCGTGATATACCACTTTTTTGGAAGGAGTATAGTGATGGCAGTGATTATACCTCTTCGTTGTTCGGTGTAAATTTTTTCCGTACGATAGACACCTATGCGCTGAATACCCGCGCAGTGAAATACGCAATTCTTTTCCTGATTGTTCCTTTTTTAACATTGTTCCTGCTGGAAATATTCACGAAGAAGCGTATTCATCCGGCGCCTTATTTGCTTTCCGGTTTTGGCAACGCGGTTTTCTATCTTTTATTACTGTCATTATCCGAGCAGATACCTTTCTATACCGCGTATCTTATTGCGGCACTGGCGGTAACCATAATGATGACCCTTTATTCCCGTTCTTTGCTGCCCTCCTGGAATAAAAGCTGGTATATGGGTTTGGTTGTGACCATATCCTATATTCTTCTCTATGCGGTCCTCAACGCCGAATCCTATGCTCTGCTTATTGGTTCTATCGGTACTTTTGTTGTAATAGCCCTGGTTATGTTTCTTACCCGTAAACTTGATTGGTACGGGCAAGAAGAATAATGATTGCCGCATTACTTCTCATACTGATTTACATTTCCTTTATCAGCCTGGGCTTGCCCGATTCCCTGCTGGGATCCGCATGGCCCTTAATGTACAGCTCCCTGGAAACGCCCCTGCATTATGCAGGGATACTGTCAATGATCGTTGCCGCCGGAACAGTTGTTTCAAGTATACTCAGCGAAAAAACGATCAGGCGTTTTGGAACGGGTTTGGTTACCGCCCTCAGCGTTTTCATGACCGCCGCGGCCCTTATCGGTGTTTCCATTTCCCATAATTTTATTGCCCTGTGTTTTTGCGCCGTTCCCCTTGGGCTGGGGGCCGGTTCTGTTGACGCGGCCCTTAACAATTATGTGGCCCTGCATTACAAGGCGCGGCACATGAGCTGGCTGCATTGTTTCTGGGGCATCGGCGCTTCAATGGGGCCGCTGATTATGTCGGCCTATTTAACCAGCGGCAGGTCCTGGAATTTGGGCTACCGTGCGGTTGGCGTCATTCAGTCTTGCCTGGTAGTATTACTGTTTGTATCTTTGCCCTTATGGGGCAGAAATACCGCCATAAAAGAAACAGAGGAACAAAAACGTTCCATTACCTATCGTGAATTATTCAGGCTTCCCGGAGTAAAAGAGGTTCTCGCCGCATTCTTTTGTTATTGCAGCATAGAACAAATAGCAGGATTGTGGGGCGCCAGTTTCCTGGTGCTTGTAAAAAACATATCCCCGCAGATTGCCGCCCAATGGATAGCCCTGTATTATGGCGGAATCACCCTGGGGCGTTTTATTTCCGGTTTTCTCACCATGAAATTAAACAACCGGCAGATGGTTCGTTTGGGGCAGGCTCTCATCGCCGGCGGAATTGTTTGTCTGCTGCTGCCATTCGGCGCCCTTTCATTATTGACGGGATTTTTTATCATCGGCCTTGGCTGCGCCCCGATATATCCAAGCCTTATCCATGAAACCCCAAAAAATTTCGGGGCCGAATACTCCCAGGCTTTAATAGGCATACAAATGGCAACCGCCTACATCGGCATCATGGTGATGCCGCCCCTGTTCGGCTGGATCGCATCTCACACCAATTTCAATATATTCCCGGTATTTATCGGCATTATATTAATACTGAAAATCATCATGGTGGAAACAGTAAATAAGAAAGTGGACGCAGTAAAAATAAAAAATTAGATCGTCATTTTGCCAGTGTCCCCGCATTGGTAACAATGGAAATAATATTCCCCGCCGCCCCGCCCAATGTTGAAAGGAAGAACACCAGCAGCGCACGGGTGATGCGGTTGCGGTAAATGCCCTTGATGCTGGTAACATCATCGGAGATGGTTTGGGTATCTGAAACACGGGGCTTCCGCAGGGTGGCTTCAACAACGCCGGAAAAAAGTCCCACCCCGATAAAGGGATTGATTGTAGCAATGGGAGCCCCCACAAAGGAGACGAGGACCGAAAGGGGATGCCCCAGGGCGATAATGGTTCCCAGGGCGGCGAGGGAGCCGTTGAGGAGAACCCAGCGGAGCAGCATCCGAATGCCGCTTATATCCGTGTCGGCGCGGAAGAAGCCCGCCGCGATGAGGGCAACGATCAACAGGGGGATAAGCCAGGTCGCCGCTTGGGAGATAATGCCCGGTCGGGGGACCGTGTCCAAATCAACCACATCAACGGTCTCGTTTCCGGCGGCGATCTTTTCCAGATGGGCCATTATCCCCTGAAGGTGCCCGGCCCCAACCACCGCCGCAACTTTACTGTTCGCAGTATTACTGTTCTGTGTTGCCGATTCCCAGATCTTTGCCGCCAAATAGCGGTCCCGCTCGTCAATGAGGGTGGACTTGACCGGGGGGAGGTATTCCGCAAGTTCGGCCATCATACCGTCAAGTTCGCTGGCCTTTTTTAAATTTTCAATTTCATCTTCGCTTAGTTTCTCATTGGTAAAGGCCCCGGACAAAAGGGAGGCTAGGAGTTTGCACTTGTTCCATAAATTGCAGCGGGCCCAGGCGCGGCGCAGGGTGAGTGAAACCTCGCGGTCGCAGAAGTCAAAGGGGATACCCAATTCGTTGGCAGTGTCTATGGCGGTTTTCATTTCTTCGCCGGGCTTTACCCCCAGTTCGTTACCAAGCTTGCGCTGGAATCCGGAGAGCACCAGGTTCGCGATCAGCAGAAAGGCTTTGCCGTCCTTAAAGACCTTTGCGATATTGAGCCGTTCCCAGTTTTCCTGTTCGGTCATGGAACCGTAGCGGCCTTTGTCCAGCTCAACGCAGACCCGGTCCGGGCGGCTCTCCCGGATCACCCGGCTTACTTCATCAATGCTTTCACGGGAAACATGGGCGGTGCCGATAAGGGTTATATCCCGGCCGCCAAGGCTCAGGGTTACACAATTGTCATTCATGGATGCTCCTGGTTAATTTTCGTCCTAGTTTAGCGCAAGGAGGCGTTCTGTAACAGCCCATTCGTTCAGCCGCCACTCGGGGACGGCCTTCATGCCAAGGCTCTTTACCTCCAGGAAATATTTATCCGCAAGGAATTTGTTTCCCCGTATATCATAGTAGTTTGCCAGATAGTAGAGCATCCTGGCCTTGTTTTCGGCGTTCTTCTCCCGGTCTATCCTTATGGCCAGATCATTATCCCCGCTCAGATCATGGTAGAGCCTGAGCATATACCATTCCGGGCTTTCCCGTTTGGCCCTGCGAAGGGCCTGTTCCAGAAATGACCTGGGGTCGCCGATCCTGCCCGCACGCATCCAGTTCATTACCGCAAGCAGGGCGTAGCTTGATTCATTGGGGGCATATTGATAAGCCGACAGAAAGGCGTCCCTGGCTTCCGCCCAAAGGCCCTTCCGCATCTTGTGCATCCCGACCCCTTCCCAGGCAAAATAGTAATCCGGTTTCAGTTTTGCCAGAATTTCGTAATCGTGTTCCGCGCCGTCGTAGTCACCGGTTTCATCCTTAAGGCCCGCGCTGTACACATAGGCAAGGAAATTGTCCGGCTCAAGTTCAATGGCCCGCTCGAATTCTTCCAGGGCTTCCTTTTTCCGGCCCAGGTCGAGCAGCACATTTCCCCGGTCCACGGCGATCCAGGAGTTCCCGCTGTCGAACTTCTTTGCAATATCCAGATCGCTCAGGGCCTGGGGCTTATATCCCGTATCCTTGTAGAGCCGGGCCCGTTCATGCCGGGGTTCGGCGGCTGCAGGATAAAGGGTTACCGCCCTGTTCAGGAGCTCTTCGGCTTTTTTGGGATCATGGCTGTAGCGGTACACCAGGGCTCTGCCCGTAAGGGCGTCCATGTTTTCAGGGGCCGCTGCCAGGACGCGGTCAAACCAGGAACCTGCATCCCGGTAAGACCCGGAGCGGAGGGCGATGTTCCCCAGGCTCAAAAGTGCGTCCGTATTGACAGGATCGGTCTTGATAATCTGTTCCAGGATGTTCCGCTGTTCCTTTTCCTTCCCCGAAGCCCCTTCCAGCGCGGCAAGCACAAAGAGGGCCTCAAGGTTACCGGGTTCTGCGGATATCACCTCCTGGGTGACGATCCGCCCTTCAGCCGGGCGGCCCGCGGAGATTAAAACCGAAGCCTTTAAAAGCCGTATCCCCGTAGTATTTGCCTCTGCGGGATCGATGGTATCAAAAAGCCCCAGGGCTTCATCAAACTTACCCTGGGAAAGGAATTCCGACATCCTGGACAGGATCAGCGGGGTACCCTCGTCTTTCTCTGCTGTTTTTTCCGCCGCCGCTGCTTCGGGTTTTTCGGGGGGCGTCACAGGCATGGAAACA
This sequence comes from Spirochaetia bacterium, assembly GCA_026002045.1. GTDB lineage: Bacteria > Spirochaetota > Spirochaetia > Treponematales > Breznakiellaceae > BNUT01. The sequence continues at coordinate 26,408 of BOAV01000011.1, forward strand.
CAGGCTGAAAAGGCCGCTAAAGCTGTCAATAAAAAAAATATATGGCCGGGGCGGTACATATCTTTAATATCGGTAAGAAAAGGCTTACAGTGAACGGGTATTCATGGTATACCATACGGAGGACAGCATAAATTGATAAGAAAACCGGTGTTTCCCCGTTTAATCGGCCTTCTCGGCCTGTACGGAGGGGTCTTTATCCTTCTGGTGATGATCCAGTTTACCAAACAGGCAGGAGAACCGCGGCCTGACGGAAGATCCCTCCGTAGGGCTGCCGGTTCTTACCGGGAGTTCCCGGAAAAAAGGGACTTTGTCCCGGCTGATTTTGTCATCCCCGCAGCCCGGAGCGCCCAAACCTACAATGAGGCCCTTATCCGCTGGGGGGACCAAAATTTTTCTCTCTGGAACCGGGACATCTCCAATCAGAATGACGAGGATATGGTCATTGCCTATCAGGGCGAGGCGGTCAGGCGGGGCAATTACAGGGCCGCTGTCTCAGCAGTCTCTCAGGCCTTCCTGAACGGAACCCGGCGGACCTATGAATCTTCGGTCTATCTTGGGGGCGCGGAAATAGCGGCCCGTTCATTGGCCGCTGCGGATCAGGAAAAAACCGGCCGTCTTTCCCGGCAAATAATCGAAAAATCCCCGGATTTCCTGCGGGAAAGCCATGCCTTTGAATTTTTCGTCATCCGGGGGGATACCAATTTTATCAATAACGGGATGGCGCTGATCAGTTCGATTGATCCGGCTGACCTGACACCGGAATTGACCCCCGGCGTTTTTGAGGGGCTTATGGATCTGCGGCTGTACCGTCCCAATGGGGATAATCCTTTTGAGGGGTTGGTGGATCAAGCCTGTTTTGTCATTTCCCAAAGCATCCGGCGGATGCCGGGAACTAAGGGGACAGATTTGATCCTGGTGTTTCAGGGGGACACTGCGGATATTGAATTCAACATGCGGCTGGGAAAGGCCCTGCTGGTCTGGGCGGAATCTTTGGGCAGCGGGGACTGGATACATCTGGGCCGTTCCCTGATCCTCTCCTGCCTTTCCCTGGAGGATGGTTCCGGTACGGTCCCTGCGGCGCTGACCATTAACAGGGCAGGGGAACCCGGCGAAGACGGCGCCCCCCGTGTCAGTTCCGCCCGGCTCTACCGGATCCTCCGTATTGGTGAATACTATCCACGGGCCGCGGCGATAGGCTCCGCTTTAAACGGCCTCTGCGCCTGGACCGCAGCGCCGACAGTGTCCGCAGCCCAGGAAAACAGCGTTCTGGACATTGCCGTCACTTTTCCCGCAGGGGAAGCCCATTACCTGCTGATCCGGGGGGTGCGGCCCTTCAGCAGGATAGAGCTTCACGGTACGGACTGGCGCACGGATTCCCAGTTTGAACGGTACGATTCTTCCGGCTGGGTATATCGGGCACAGGATCAGATTCTGGTTATCAAGCTGAGACACCGCGCTACGGTGGAACATGTCAGGATTTTTTACGGGGCAGCGGCAGCCCCGGTGACGCCCCCGGCGGAAAACGCGCCTCAGCAGCAAGTTTCGGAGGAAACGGGCGGTGAATGAGGGCTTTTTTGCGGAGCTTAAAAAACCGATAGATTTTTATTTTATCCGCCACGGCCAGAGCGAGGGGAACATCGCGGGGATTCTGCAGGGTCGTCTGGAATATCCCCTTACCGCCGCAGGCCGGGAACAGGCGGCGGCCCGGGGACTATCCCTGCAAAAAATGCTGGCCGATGTTGACGGCAGCCGGACCCTGTTTTACGCCTCGCCCCTGAGCCGCGCCGCTGAAACCGCGCATATTATCGCAGCGCAACTCAAAACGGCCCGGCCCGGCGCCGCGGAAATAGCCTTGCCACCCCCGGTTTTTTTGGACGATTTACAGGAACTGGATCTGGGAAGCTGGACCGGAAAGATCCTGCCTGAGATGCCGCAGGCAGAACCGGAAACGTGGAAGCGCTTCCAGGCCCGCAGCTGGGACGCCGTGCCCGGCGCGGAATCCGCCGCATCCCTTTACGACCGGGCCGTGCGGGTATGGACAGCGCTTCGGGAGGGGGCAAAAAAAAGCGGCGCGGAAGCGGTAATCGTCATTACCCACCATGGCATTATCCAATGGCTGATAAAAACCACCTTTGGCGTCCGCACCTGGTTCCCCCTGATACCCATGTCCAACTGCGGCCTCTCCAGGCTGCGGGTAGAACCCGTCCCCGGCCAACCCAACGCCCACACGGCTTGGGAAATGATCAACCGGGAGTTATAGCCATGACTTCCAGACGATACAAATTTTATGCAATCATTGGTATCATCTGTCTTGGAGCGCTCCTTTTCGGCTGCGCCAGAAACGGGCGGCAGGATGTTTCCGTTGTACCCGCAGCGGAACCGGAACAGCAAGCGGCGGAGCCGGAATCAGTCGGGGAATCGGCGCCCGCTGATAATACCGCGCCCCCCGGCAGTAATACCGCGCCTCTTACCAGCACCGTTGGCCCCATGGGAAAACTCAGCGGCCCCCTGCCTGCCTTTGGGGTATATGTTCCGGAACTCAACCCTGCGAATTATCAGAAGATCGACACCGCCGCCATGCAGGGCATGGGAATGGAGCCCCACTACGTGAGTTTTTTATCGGGGACGAAATTGTTCAGGGACGGGGATTATGACCGGGCCATTGCGGAATATACCCGGGCCATCGATCTTAAGAAGGATTATGCGGAGGCCTATAATTACCGGGGCTATCTTTACGGCGAAAAAGGGGATCTGGAAAAGGCCATCGCCGATTACACCCGGGCCGTCAACCTGCGGAGCGGTTACACCGATGCTTATATCAACCGGGGCTATGCCTACGGCGAAAAGGGCGATTGGGAAAAGGCCGTCGCCGATTATACCCGTGTGATTGAACTGGAACCAAAAAACGCATCGGCCTATAACAAGCGGGGCAGCCTCTATTACCAAAAGGGCAATGATGATCAGGCCATCAGGGACTACGGCGCGGCAATCAAACTAAACCCCGATTACGCCCTTGCCTATAATAACCGGGGCAACGCCTGGTACAGCAAGGGCGACCTTGACCGGGCCATTGCGGATCTTGACCGGGCCATCGCTCTGGACCCGAATTTTGTCCAGGCCTACCTCAACCGGGGCAACGCCTGGCAGCGGAAAGGCGAAAACGAAAGGGCCGATGCGGATTTTGCGGCGGCAGAAAAACTGCGGCGTGAATGAACTATAGTTTTAAAAAAATTTATGGCAAATTTGCCATTTCAAATGTATAATAAACTAATTTCTAAAGTAGCTGCCGGGGCGGTGGTGAAAAGGTAAAGGATAAATTTGACTTTTTAGGTAGTATGGAGTATTCTCGATTGAATACGCATCAAGGTAATTCCGAGGAGCAATTGGTTGACAAAGCGCGATTTCCCCAAGATCCACTTCTATGATCAGGATTTTGTAGATATATATGACAAAACCTGGGCATGGATTCAGGATTGCTGGACTTCAGACAGCGAGAATAGCGCAATTGGGGGGAAATTCTTTTCATATCCCGGAAATCCGGTGATCCAGCAGGCGGACGCCATCTTTTCGTCCTTTTTTCTGGTCTATTCCAACCGGATCTACCAGGCTCACCCGACTTTGGACGTTTTTTACGACCGCCAGGAGCCCAATGGGGCGATCCGTTCCGCCTACAGTATCGAAACCGGGCAGCCGGTGGTGGACAGGGACAACCCCGAATGCCTGGGGATCCCCCTTTTTGCCTGGGCCGAATTCAACCTGTACCACAAAACGGCCAACAAAAAGCGGGTCAAGGATGTGCTCCCCACCCTGCACCGGTACGTCGAATGGATCGATTCGGTTTTTAAGCGGGACAACGGCCTGTACCAGGTTCCCCTTTCCGTCACGGGGATGACCAATTCCCCCCGGGAGAATGCGGCCTATCCCCTGGACTTTAACGCCATGATGGCCGTCAACGTGCTCTACATGTCCGCCATGGCGGATATCCTTAACGACAAGGAATCAAGCTTTCAGTACAAAAGGCAGTACTTTTCCCTCAAGACCCGGATCAATTCCCTGATGTGGGACCCGGAAGACGGCTTCTACCACGATATCGACATCAATGAGAAGCGGCTTCCGGTCAAAACCATTGCCGGTTACTGGCCCCTGCTGGCGGAAATTCCCAATGACGACAAGGCGGAGCAGATCATCGGCAAGCTGTCGGACCCGCTGTTCTTTGGCTCTCCCCACCCTTTTCCCTCTTTGGCCGTGAATGAACCGGCCTTTGACGAAAACGGAGGCGGTTACCGGGGCAGTGTGTTTCCCCATCTTACCTTTATGGTGATTAAGGGGCTTGAACGCTACCAGCGCTGGGACCTGGCCCGGGACTGCGCCATCCGGCATGTCTATTTTATGCTGGACTCCATGAGCCCCGAGGGGAACCACCACAAGGGCAACCTCTGGGAAGCCTATCTTCCCTTAAAAGAGGGGCCCGCCCAGTGGGAAGAAAAACCCGATTTTCCCCGGTCCCAGTACCTTACCTTCGATGCCCTTTCCACGATATGCCTGACAATCGAAAATATCGTGGGCCTTTTCATTTCCCTGCCCCGCAAAACCGTGGACTGGATCATCCCCAATCTTGAGATCATGGGGGTGGAAAACCTTTCCCTCAAGAAAAATATGATCACCATCCTGTCCAACAAGAGCGGCCGGGGCTGGGAGATTCACATGGAGAGCGAAAAATTGTATTATTTTACCATTAATATTCTGGGGAAGAAAAAAAAGACCCTGCCTATCCCGTCGGGAAAGTGTTCCATGCTCATAGATAAATTATGATTTACTAGAGTTGTTCAATAACTGAAGTTATTGAACAACTCCGCTAAAAAATGCAAAACGCGGAGCATTTTGCAAGACTTGTTTAAGAACCAACCGGGTTCTTAAACAAGTCCACTGTCGGCGATAATTTCCTTGCCGTTGGCCCAGCAGGCCCGCCGTTTCTGCTTAAAGGGGATCCAGTCGCTGCCATCTTCGCCGATGTACATCCAGGAACCGTCATCAAGCTGAATCCGCTTGTAGAGATTGCCCTCGTAGGCGTCAAGGGTGTTTAAAATTTCCGTATGGAGCCAAAAGGATTCAACGAGAATCGAGGACCCCTTCTGGGGCACGGCCCAGGGGAAGGGCGCTCCCTGCTTGGAGCAGAGCTGATACCCTTCGATCTCCCGGTCCTTCTTGTTAAGCCGCTCATCCACGAGAAAGGGCTGTAAAATTTCGTGGGCATTCCCTCCGATTTTAAGCTGGCCATACACATTAACACAGACCACCCGGTCTACCCTGTTGATCCGTTCAATATACCCGAATACCGTCCAGGGACTTACAATCGTCGAAAAACCAAGCTGCTTCTTGGCGGCCTCATAATCAAGATTATATATGGCCCGGATGAGCCCCTGCTGATCGTATACCTTACCTTTATAGTAGTGAAAAGTCTTTGCCATATTTTTAATATCCTTCCTGTTATGTAATGTTACGGAGAGTCTAGCATACGCGGATAAGTTTTGCAAGAAACACCCGTTAAATATACAAAAGGTGAACCATTGCCTTAACCCCGCCCGCCCTCCTATACTTACTTATCCTATGGAAAAAACTAACCGCCTTGTCGCGGTCATCGAAATCGGCTCCACCGGCATCAGACTCCTGGCGGCGGAAATATTTTCAGACGGGCAGTGGCGGGAGTCGGACCGGGCGGGGAAGCCCGTGGCCCTGGGCTGGGATGTGTTTACCACCGGGGAAATTTCCCGTGAATCCTTTCTGGAGTGCCTTTCGGTGCTGCAAAATTTCCGGGAACTTTTGGCGGGCTGGGGTATTGCGGACAACGATGTTCACGTGATCGCCACCAGCGCACTCCGGGCCGCCCGGAACCGGGATGTGTTTGCGGACCGCTTGCGGCAGGAAACGGGCTTTCTCCTTACCATTGTCGAAGGGATCGAAGAAAATCGGCTGATGTATCTGGCGGTGCGTTTTGCGTTAAAGCAGGACCTGCCCCTTTTTTGGCGGGCCAATTCCATGATCATCGATGTGGGGGGCGGCTCCACGGAGCTGATGCTCCTCCGCCGGGGCAAGATGGTGGCGGCCCACAGCCTCCGCCTGGGGACCATTTTGATAGACCGGCAGTTCCGCCGGGGTACGGGGCTTTCCCATGGGCGCTACCTCCGGGAAAATATCAGTAATACTGCGGGGTTCCTCAATTCTGAAATGGACCTTGCCCATGTGCGGACCTTTGTGGTTACCGGTTCCGATGCCCAGGTGGCGGCCATGTTTTTGGGGACCGAATTTAACGAGCACTGCCGCTTTATTGAACGGCAGGCCCTTATCGCCTTTGCGGAAAAAATTCAGAACTACAGTTCCGAAGAATGCGAGCAGAAACTCCACATCCCCTACGGGGAGGCCCAGGGTTTTATTCCCGGCATCCTGGTCTACAAACTTTTTCTGGAACAGACCGATGCGGACCGGATCGTGGTCCCCATGGTTTCCATCCGGGAGGGCTTTATTGAAGATCTGGCCCGTGGGGTGGAAAGGGAATTGCAGGAGGATTTCTATTCCCAGATCATCGCCGGCGCCATAAACCTGGGACGAAAGTATCACTACGACGAAAATCATAACCGCCATGTAGCGTCACTTTGCATGATCCTCTTTGACGCGTTGATCCATGAACACGGGATGAACCGCCGGGAACGGATGATGCTGGAAACCGCAGCGATACTGCACGACATCGGCATGTTTGTCCGCAGTTCTTCCCACGAAAAACACGGCCAGTACATCGCGGCCAATTCGGAAATCTTCGGCCTCCACCAGGACGAGCTGGACATCATTTCCAATGTGATCCGGTATCACCGCGGCCCGGCCCCATCGGAATCCGACATTGAATACATCGCACTGGAACGGGAGGAACGGGTACTGGTATTGAAGATGGCCTCAATACTGCGGGTGGCCGATTCACTGGACCACGGCCATTCCCAGCACGTCAACAGTATTACTGTGGAAAAACGCGGCGAGACCCTGGCCCTACACGCCCAGGGCGTACACGATCTCAGCCTGGAGCTTATGGGCCTTGAAGAAAAGGCGGGGATGTTTCAGGATGTATTCGGGTACAAGGTGATATTAAGCTGATGGGTAATTATCTAAATCGCGATCTTTCCTGGGTTGATTTTAACGCGCGGGTGCTGGAAGAAGGGCTTTGTCCGGACCTGCCGCCCCTGGAACGGTTCCGGTTCCTGTCAATCGTTTCTTCAAACTTTGATGAATTTTTTATGGTCCGGGTAGCGGCCATGAAGCGGGCTCTTCACGCCACCATTACTTCCGGCGCGCCCCAGGCCAAACCTGATCCTTCGGGCCTCAGTCCTGCGGAACAGCTCAAACAGGTTTCTGAAAAAGTCCGTTCGATTATGAGCAGACAGTATAACTGTCTTGAGACCGAAGTTTTCCCCGCACTGGCGGCGGGCGGTCTTTGCCTGATACGAAGTAACGCCTATACTCCCGCGCAGAAAGACTATCTGGAAATGTTTTTCATGGAGGATGTTTACCCCATCCTTACCCCCCTGCGCATTGAGGATGAGGGCTCCCTGCCTTCCATCGACAGTTTCAGCCTTAACTGCGCGTTTCTGCTTTTACCGGAACTTGCCGCCGAAGACGCCGTAGCCCATATCTCCATGGTGCAGCTGCCCCCGGTGTTGAACAGGATCATCCTGCTCCCCGATGAGGGTGACGGTATTACCCGTTGGGCCCTGCTGGACGATCTGGTACTCACCTGGGGAGAGCGGCTCTTCCCCGGCCTGCGGGTTTGTGAAACCATGATCTTCAAGGTGAACCGGGACGCGGATTTTTCTGTGGATGAAAAACGGGACGAGGATTTTATCGAAGCCATGGAGGAAGTTCTGGTGGACCGGGATCGTTCCATGGCGGTGCGGATGGTCTACTCCACCGGCAGCGAAAGGCTGCGGGATGAACTGGCAAGCCGCCTCTATCTGGAAGCGCAGGATCTCTACGAAATTTCAGGCCCCCTCAATTTGGGCGGGCTTCTGGATTTGGTGAACTTAAAGGGCAAAGAAAAATTGCGGGACAAGCCCTGGAATATTTTCCCCTGCAGCGCCTTTCACGAAGATGAACCGATCTGGGATCGGATCAGCGCAAGTGATGTGATGATCCATCTGCCCTACGAATCCTTCGATCCGGTGGTCCGTTTTTTTCAGGACGCCGCAGTCGATCCCAATGTGATATCGATTAAGACCGCCCTCTACCGCACCAGCGGCAACTCTTCCATTATCCGGGCCCTGGAACAGGCAAGCCTCAACGGCAAGCACGTCACCGCAGTGGTGGAACTCAAGGCCCGCTTTGACGAGGAGCGCAACATCTCCTGGGCCAACCGTTTGGAGAAGGCCGGGGTGATCGTGGTCTACGGTCTTTCCCGCCTTAAAATTCACGCAAAAATTACGCTGGTGATCCGCCGGGAAAATGATCGGATCAAACGTTACGTCCACCTTTCCACAGGGAATTACAACGACCGCACCGCAAAGCTCTACGAGGACATCAGCCTCTTTACCGCCCGCGAGGAAATCGCCTACGATGCGGGGCTCCTCTTCAACATGATCACCGGCTACTCGATGATCCAGCCCATGCGCCGCCTGGTGATCGCCCCCACCGCCTTAAAGCGGCGGCTTCTGGAACTCATCGACCGTGAGATAAAACGCTCCGGTTCCGGGAACCCCGGCAGGATCATGGCGAAGCTCAACGCCCTTGCGGATACGGACATCATCGCAGCCCTCTACCGGGCGTCCCAGGCGGGGGTGCGCATCTCCCTCAGCGTCCGGGGCATCTGCACCCTTATCCCCGGCGTTGCGGGCCTTTCGGAAAACATCCGAGTAACCGGCATCATCGATCATTATCTTGAACATTCCCGGATCATCTATTTTGCCAACGGTGGCGCGGAGGAAATCTATCTTTCAAGCGCCGACTGGATGCCCCGCAATCTGGAGCGCCGCATAGAACTGATGTTCCCCGTGCAGGAAGAGAGCCTCCGGCTGGAACTCCGGGAAATTCTGGAATCCTATTTCCGCGACAACTGTCAGGCCCGGCTTTTGGACAGCGAAGGAAACTGGACGCGGCTGCATCCTCAAAATGATGAAGAAAGTTTTCGTGTCCAAGCCCGGCTCCTCGCACGGGCCGCCCGCAGTTCCGCCGGAGAGCGCACGGTGAAGCATGAATTTGTGGTGAGAAGAAGTACATGACAAAAGAAAAATTGGTTCAAACCGCATTGGGGAAAACACAGGCGGACCTGGTACTTGCCAACGCCAAAATTCTGAACGTATTCACCGGAGAAATATTAAACGGGGATATTGCCATCATCGAAGGAATTATTGCCGGTATCGGCACGTATAAAGACGCCCGGCAGCATATCGACCTTTCGGGAAAATATGTGGCCCCCGGTTTTATCAATACCCACTGCCACGTTGAATCTTCCATGATGCTTCCCCTGACCTACTGTTATGAGGAAGCGCGCTGGGGGGTTACCACGGTGATCACCGATCCCCACGAGGTCGCCAATGTGGCAGGTATTGAAGGCATCCGTTTTATGATGAACGGCGCGAAAGGTGCGCCGGTAAATTATTACGTCCAGCTTCCTTCCTGCGTTCCCTGCACGGAATTTGAAACCTCAGGGGCGGTCCTTGACGCCGCGGCCCTGGCGGAACTCATATCCGATCCCGCCGTACTCGGCCTGGGTGAAATGATGGATTACCCCGGCGTGTTTTCAGGCAGTGCCGGTGTTTATGCCAAACTGAATCTTGCAACAGGAAAAATTATTGACGGCCACGCCCCTTCGATCAGCGGCAAAGAATTACAGGCCTATGCTGCGGCGGGAATCGCAACCGATCATGAGTGTACCAGTATTACTGAAGCAATAGAAAAACTGCGCTCCGGTATGGCAATCCTGATACGGGAGGGCAGCGCCTGCCGTGACCTTGATGCCCTTATCAAGGGCATCGTTGAAAACAAGATCGATACCCGCAGAATCGCTTTTTGTACCGATGATAAACATATCCGGGATCTGCGCCGTGAAGGTTCCATTGCGTACAACGTAAAAAGAAGCATTGAACTGGGACTGGATGCGGTATCCGCCTACCGCATGGCCACGATCAATGCGGCGGACATTTATAATCTGAAAGACTTGGGCGCCATTGCCCCCGGCCGCCGGGCGGACCTGTTGGTCCTGAATGATCTGGAACAGGTTTCCATTGAACGGGTCATTAAAGACGGAAAAGAAATCAACAGAAACACTGCGCCTAATGCCGCCGCGATTACTATGGCGCCGCCTACGGGGAGCAAAAATTCAATACACATTGCGCCCCTGGGACCCGGCAGTTTTAAGCTTCCCCACAGTAAAACTGTTTGCCCAGTCATCAAAATAAAACCCGATCAGATTATCACCGGCAGAGGCACGGTGCGCTCCGATGAAGTTGAGGCCCTGCTGCAACGCGGGGAGCTCTGCAAAATTGCGGTGATTGAACGGCACCGGGCGACCGGCAATATCGGCGTGGGCCTGCTGGCGGGTTACGGGCTTCACCGGGGCGCGGTTGCCGCCACCGTGGCCCACGATTCCCACAACCTGATCGTCCTGGGGACCAACGACGACGATATGCGCCTCGCCGTGGAAGAAATAGTCCGTATCCAGGGCGGCTATGTGTTCGTCAGTGACAACAAGGTGCAGGGCAGCGCGGCCCTGCCGGTTTACGGCCTTATGAGCGATGCGGCCCCGGAAACCTTTACCGCCCAACTTGACGATCTGCTCGAAAAGATCCACGCCGCCGGGGTCCCCAAAGATGTTGAGCCCCTGATCACCATGAGTTTTCTTGCGCTCCCGGTCATACCGGAACTCCGCATCACCGACCGGGGGCTATTCGATGTGGGCAAATTCTGTTTTATTGAATAAATGAAACGAATCATCCTAAAGCCGGGTGAAGAAAAGCGTATATTGCAGGGCCACCCCTGGGTGTACGACAACGAAGTTGAGGTCATCCTCGACGGCCCCGCGTCAAAGCCCGGCGGCGCAGGGCCCGTAAAAATTGAAGTGAAGGACCTAATCCCCGGCGAAGCCGTTGATGTGGAAAGTTCCCGCAAGGCCTATCTGGGCCGGGCCTTCGTGAATCCCAATTCAAAGATCATCGCCCGGATCTACAGCCCTTCAAAAGAAGGGGTGGACAAGGGCTTCTTCAAACACCGCATCCGGGACGCGATAGAGCGGCGGACTTTGGCGGGGGGCATGGCCCCTGATCTCCACCGGGACTCCGCCCGGCTCGTTTTTGCCGAAGCGGATTTTCTCCCCGGCCTCATCATCGATCGCTTCGTGGGCTGGCCCCTTAAGGATATACAAAACGCAGTAACACTGCGGCCCCTCACTTTTGAGGCCGTCGAAGCCGCTTTGGGGCCGCCCCAATCCTGGCTCGCTATCCAGTTCCTCAGCTTCGGCATGGATTCCCGGCGGGAAGAAATTCTTGCCGCCCTGGAAGAGGTGCTGGAACAGGACGGCTTTATCATTCCCGACGATGTTCCGCTGGGTAAATGCGCCGGTATCGTTGAAAAGTCCACCGCCAAGGTTCGGGAACTTGAAGGGCTGCCCTTACAGGAAGGGCTTATCCGCGGGAGTTTCCCCGTCGAAGAAATCGTCATCTTCGAGAATGATCTCCCCTTCATGCTGAATTTGATAGACGGGCAGAAAACCGGCCACTTCCTTGATCAGCGGGATAACCGCCGTGTTGCCGCGGCCTATGTTCAGTCTGCCAATGGCTCGCCGGATATACGGGTACTGGACGCCTTTTCCTACACCGGCGGCTTCGGTATCCATGCTGCGGCGGCAAATCCCGGTGCGCAGGTCACCTGTGTGGATGCCTCTGCCGAGGCCCTGGAAACGGTGCGGATTAACGCCGAACTTAACGGCCTTGGGGACCGGGTTTCTACCGTGGAGGCCGATGTCTTTGAGTACCTCCGTGACGCCGAGCGGCGGATCAAGGATCCGCAGGAATACTACGACCTTATCATCCTGGACCCACCGGCTTTTGCCAAAACCCGTTCCGCGCTGGAAGGGGCGCTTCGGGGTTACAAGGAGATCAACCTGCGGGCAATCAATATGCTGAAGCCCGGCGGGGTGCTGGTCACCTGTTCGTGCAGCCACGCCCTGGACGAGACCCGCTTCCGGTACATGATCACCGAGGCCGCCGCCGATGCGGGCAGGCGGCTCATCATGCTGGATTTCCGGCGGCAGGCGGCGGACCATCCCGTTCTTGTGGGTTACGATGAATCCCTGTATCTCAAGTGCGGGATTTATCGGGTGGTGTAGAAGGCATTACCATGCGCATTAAATTTTTTAACAGTCCGGCGCTGCTTTTCCTGTTTTTTGTATCCTGTTTTTCCGGCCCGCAAAATGCCGCGAAAACATTGCAGGCGGAAACACCCGGCGCAGAAACACTGTCGGTATTGCCGCCGCAGGAACTTGCCGCCGCAAGCCGAGCTTCCCCTTCGGAACCTGCTGCTGACCCCGTGGATTATCTTACCCTCATCGCAGTGGGGGATAATATGTTTCATGACGAGCTAATCCTTCCCGCAGGCGCCGCTGCTGTGCACGGCACAGCTTATGATTCCTGTTATGCGCCGGTTAAATCACTCATCGAAAAAGCTGATATCGCCTTTGTGAATCAGGAAACGGTTTTTGCGGGAAAGGAATCGGGCTACTCGGGTTATCCCCTGTTCAACACTCCACAGGAAGCCGGGGAAGCCCTTGTTGCCGCGGGCTTTGATGTGGTGAACCATGCCACCAATCACATCATGGATAGGGGTGAAAAGGGCATTCTTAACACCATGGATTTTTGGGATACCCGCCCTGAAATTGCATACCTGGGGATACACCGGTCGCAGGAATCGCGGGATACAAAACTTGTCATCATCGAAAAAAACAGTATTACTGTGGGGTTTCTTTCCTATACGTACGGCACCAATTTTATTCCCCTTCCCCGGGACAAGCCCTATCTGGTTTCCCTTATCGATACCGAAGTGATGGCGCGGGAAATTGCCGCCATCCGTCCGCACTGCGATTTTCTTGTGGTGTCCATGCACTGGGGCACGGAGTATGAATTCGATTACTCCCCGGTTCAGGAAAACCTGGCCCAATTCCTTGCGGACAATCAGGCGGATCTGATCATAGGCCATCATCCCCATGTGCTTCAGAAGATGGCCACCCTTAAACGAAAAGACGGCGGCACGACCCTCTGCGTGTATTCCTTGGGGAATTTTCTGGCGGCCCAAAAGACCATGCGCCCCCGCACCCTGCTGGGGGGCCTGCTTTACCTCAGGATAAAAAAAGACGCATCCGGTATAAATGCGGAGGAAGCGGGGATCATTCCCGTACTCACCCATTATGAAAGGGGATATACCGGCGCACGTGTCTATCCCCTTTACGATTATACCGAGACACTTGCGGAAAAACATGGCGCCCGGACAGACGTTCCGGATTTAAGCCCGGGTTCCTTTAAGGCCATGGCCGAAAGGGTGCTGGGGGATGATCTGCTGGATCACGATCCCTTTAAGACGGCGCAATTCCACTTTTTTTAATTGTTTTTATGGGATATTATCTCTAAACTTGTCGCATATCTTGGAGGAAACTAAATGAACGTTACTGAAATCATGGCCGAGCTGATGTTCCAGCTGGGGATTATTATTTTCGCCGTCCGCCTGGGCGGGCGGCTGGTTAAAAAAGTGGGGATTCCCTCAGTCCTGGGAGAACTTTTGGCGGGAGTGGCGATCGGCCCCTATGCGTTGGGGGGAATTGGTTTTCCCGGCTTCCCCGAGGGCCTTTTTCCCCTGCCCGCCCCGGAAGTGGGCATGGCGGTAAGCCCGGAGCTCTACGCCTTTGCCACGGTGGCATCGATTATTCTGCTTTTCGCCTCCGGGCTGGAAACCGATCTGGGGCTCTTCCTCCGCTATTCCGTGGCCGGCGGGGTCATCGGTATCGGGGGGGTAGTTTTCTCCTTTGTATTTGGGGATTTGGTGGGGGTTTTCCTGCTCCCCAATGCGTCCTTTATGGACCCCCGCTGCATGTTCCTGGGTATCCTCTGTACCGCCACATCGGTGGGCATCACCGCCCGCATTTTGTCGGACCACAAAAAGATGGATTCCCCCGAAGGGGTCACCATATTGGCGGCGGCGGTCTTTGACGACGTGCTGGGGATCATCGCCCTGGCGGTGGTCTTGGGGATCGTGGCGGTTATCCAAAACGGAACCGGGAGCCTCAACGGCCTAGCAATCCTCGGCATCGCCGGCAAGGCCTTCGGCATCTGGCTGGGCTTTACCGCCCTGGGGCTTGTCTTTTCCAGGCAGCTCGCCAAATTCCTCAAGCTTTTCAAGCATACCCACGATTTTGCCGTTGCTGCCCTGGGTATCGCCCTGATTCTGGCGGGCTTTTTTGAAAAGCAGGGCTTGGCCATGATCATCGGCGCCTATATCACGGGGCTTTCCCTTTCCAAAACCGATATCGCCCCGATCATTCAGGAACGTATCCACAGTATATATGAATTTTTTGTGCCGATTTTCTTCGCCGTCATGGGTATGATGGTCAATGTCAAGGAAATCATCGCCCCACCGGTGCTGATCTTCGGCGGCGTCTATACCCTGGCGGCAATACTCGCCAAGATTATAGGCTGCGGCGGCCCGGCCCTGCTTTTGGGCTTCAACGCCAAGGGGGCCCTGCGGATCGGCGCCGGCATGGTACCCCGCGGTGAAGTGGCCCTGATCATCGCCGGTATCGGTATGTCTTCGGGGATCCTCGACAACAGCCTCTTCGGGGTGATCATCCTGATGACCCTAATCACCACCGTGGCGGCCCCTCCGCTCCTCAGCGTTACCCTTAAAGTCCCCGGCATGGGAACCCGTAAAGCCGTCAAAGAGGATGATTCGGCCACCGCGGTTTGGGATTTTTACTCCGATGAAATTGCCGATCTTGTCATCGATACCCTGCTGAACGATCTGCGGGCCGAGGGCTTTTACGTGCAGATGATGAACATCAACGAGGGTCTCTCCCAGGCGCGGAAGGACGATGTCTCCATCTCCATCACCGAGGAAGAAAATACCGTTACCATCGTGACCAACAAGGCGGACATGCCCTTTGTAAAAACCGCCGTGTACGAGGTTATCCTGGGGCTTAACAACTCCATCCAGCAGCTCAAGGAATCTGCGGACCCCAAGGCTTTGCAAAAGGATATGTTTGAGGGTGAAGGCCGGACGAGCCAGGATCTGCGTTCCCTGATCGTGAGCGAATGTATCAGTCTGGAACTCAGGGGTGAAACCAAGGATGAAATTCTTACCGAAATGGTAAATATTCTGGCCTTCCATGGGAAACTTGAAGACCGCGATGTGGTGCTCGAAGATGTGTTCCAGCGGGAAAAGACCATGAGCACCGGCATGGAGCACGGCATCGCCCTGCCCCATGCCAAATCAGACGGGACAAAGGATATCTGCGTGGCGGTGGGCATCAAGAAAACGGGGATCGATTTTGAATCCATGGACAATGAAAAAGCCCGGCTCTTTATCCTGCTGGTCTCCCCCCGGAAAACCGGTCCCCACATCCAGATACTCGCCGCCATCGGCGCTGTCCTCAATGACGACACCGCCCGCGAGCAGATCATCAACGCCAAAACCAAGGATGAGGTGATAGCCCTGCTCTGTAATAACTCCGGTCCGCAGAAGACGGAACCCCGGCAGGAACCGGCCGAAGTTTAGCCCGCGATAAGGTCGTAGTATTCCTGCGGATCCTTGATCCGCCGCTCGGCGTCACGGAGGTACTCAAAGACAT